>NZ_JBILYB010000279.1:0-3773 GCF_044378005.1 Prosthecobacter sp. | reverse complement strand
TACTCTTCACGCCGTGCCAGACGGCAACGCTAAAACTTCAGATTTATCGTTGGATGAGTTTGATCGGTACTAAGATTGTCAGCACGAAGTCCAACTATTCTTTATTCCCTGAGCAGACGTTTCAATGTATCCGTCAATCGAGGTGCCATAGCCCTGCTGCTTGACTTTGGGCGGCAGGCTATTCGGTGATGGGGTTGCGGACGAGGCACGGTGCCAAAGACCTTTCTCTGCGGCCTTCCAAACTCCGCGGTGTGAAGTGCAGGGAGGTCTCAAGCCGCGAGTCTTTCCAGCCGCCAAGCCAGGGCTTCCTTGGAAGGAAGAAAGGCCTCGTCATGCGGCAGGAGGATGGGTTTGCCGGAGAGGGCGCGGAGTTCGGATTCGCCGAGGGATCGGCGGGCTTCCAGGAAGCGGGAGACACGCCAGTCTCCGTCTGGAGAAGGGGCGATGACGCGGTGGTCCATGGCCCAGTGATGAATCTTGCACAGGGCCATGCCGTTGCTGGGGTGATCGTTGCCGCCTAACGGTGGCTCCTCCCTGAATGGAATGAGGTGCGCGGCATCGACGAAGGTGAGGTCGTTCATTTCCCGGAGGCGGATGCGGAGACCGCAGGCGGCGCATTGATAATCGTAGATCTCCAGGATGGTGCGACGGAATCCGGCGGAGCGTCCGGGCTTGGGCTCGGCATCGTCGTCTGCACTTTCCGGGAGCGGGGGAGCCAGGTCCTGAACGCCGGTTTCCTGAAACAGCAGGGAAAGCGCGGCCCGGGCCTGGGGAAAGAAGCGGGCGATGAGGGCCTCGCGCAGGCGGAGGCGGTCGGTGGGGGAAAGAAGCCAGGCGGCGATGGGAGACTCGATGCGGGCGAAGACTTGTCCCTGGGCTCCGTCACGAACGAGAGGCGCTGCCTCTAAAGGCTGAGGGCCATTTGCGCCGATCTTGACGGGCAGCCACCAGCCTTCATTCCTGAGGTAGTAGAAGGGATTCTCCGGGGCGTCCTGATCATTGCTCTTTCGGACCAGCTGGAAGTAACGGGTGAAACGCTGCCGCAACTCCTGACTCCACGGGATGCGGTCCGGCGTGGCCCGGCCTTCGGCGATGAGATCCAGCACGGCGAGCAGGAGCAACGGCTTGTGCGGACGCTCATGACGCTCCGCCCCTGTTCCGATGACTCCGACATTGAGATGGTAGAGAGCTTCGACGGCTTGCTCGAAGGTGCTGGGGTCCGAAGGCATGGGCGGAGGGTATCAAGAGCAGGCTTTGCCGCAAGCGGTCAGCTGGGAGAGGTGGAGTTGAAGACTAGGAGACAGCCAGGCAGAAGACTTTGAGACGCGCTGCGCGCGGAGAGCGGCTTCGTCGCGAGACTTGGAGCTCCAAGCCTCAAAGTCTCCGCGCAAGGCGCGTCTCGCGGCGCAGTCGCTCTCCCAGATGATGAGCCGGGTGACTCCTTCGCTCAGGGCTGACCGGGTTCTTCCAGCAAGCGCTTTGGCAAATCTCTGGAGCCATGCACGACACGCTCGATTCGGACGGAGCTGCCATCCCAGTAGAACAGCAAGTGACGGTCAAACGGCTGGCGGACTTGTATGCTGCGAATGTGAGCCAGCTCAGGCGCGGTGAAGTGTCGCGGCCTGCCCAAGTCTGGTTTTCCTGCCACGGTATGGATTGTTTCATGCACGGCGATCAAATATCGCTCAGCGACTTCTTCGTCCGCATTTTCCAGATACCAGCGGTATTGCAGGGTCATGTCCTGCTCGGCCCGGGCGGAGATGGAGATGGGCAAGCTCATGCCTGGGCTTTGGCGTTTCGGCGGATGCGGTCGAGCACCGTGGCATCGTAAGGGACGTGCGGGGAACGCACTCCCTCCAGCAAGGCGGCCTCCAGGGCGGGTGATTCATCGAACTCCTGATGCTCAAGCACGCGCAACGCCTCGCGCACCACGTCTCCTTCATCGGCATAGCGGCCTGTGTGCAGGAGTCTTTCGACAAGCTGGGTGAGTGCAGGAGGTAGAGCGATGGTCATAACCTGAGGATATGAACAAGCGGGTTGTTGTCGAGATCAGATTCCCGGCCCTTCACGAACTTCAGGCAGGACAGGCATCGTGGCATTGTTAGGATGCACTGCGGGAGGTGAAGTTGAAGACTGGGAGACGGCTTCGCCAGAGACGGGAGCCGACAGGTTGCAAACCTGTTCCACGTTCTTTTCATCTCGGCGGTGCAGAATGAGGAGTCATGGAGAGTCTGGCACTTCCCAGCTTGCATCTCCGACTTCGGGCGGCTATCAGCCCCGCATGGCGCGCCGCGATGCGGGGCGTTTTCTTTATTCGTCCAGGGCCGTGATGAGCGGCGCTGGCAGCCGTTTCGTAGATGCAGGGAAGACCGTGAGAACCGGTCACAGTGGCGCTGCGGTATCGGGTCACCATCTCACAACGCGCCGGTCAGTGATGTCCGGCGGGCAAAGTCAATCTGGGGGCAACTCCGGGTGAAGGCGAGAGAGATGGGCGCATGAGTCTTCATGCACAAACCCGGAGTCCGAATATCTCGCTTCGAAATGCTCACTCCCGCCGCTCCCAGTGGAGGCCGGTGGGAAACCATACTTCATCGCAACAATGAAGCGTGAGATCGAATCTCCATGCCATGCCTGCTCCAGCCGAGGAGCAGCGAGTCGGCATGGTGCCTCGTTCTTGCCATAGAACAAGCAAGACACCCATGACACAGAACAAGACAAGCCTGTGCCCGGCATTCCGCCTGGCAGGCCTCACCCTCATCAGCAGCGGATGGCTGCATGGTGCGGACACCCCGAAAGACAAACCCGTGCAGGAACTGCCTGCGACGGTGATCACCGCCACGAAGACGGAAACGGAAGCAGATAAAACCGCCTCATCGATCACGGTCATCGACCGCGCAAAGATCGAACAAGAACAGTACCGCCTGCTGGCCGATGCCCTGCGCCTCGTGCCCGGCATGACGGTGATCAATCCCGGCGTCACCGGCAATGTCGCCACCGTGCTCACGCGCGGCACCGCCACAAAGGACACCATGCTGCTCATCGACGGACGCCCGATGCCCTACAATCTGGCAGGCTCCTTCAATCTCGAAACCATGGCGCTCGACAACGTGGAGCGTGTGGAAGTCCTGCGCGGACCTGCGGCCAGCCTTTATGGCGGACGCACCATGGGCGGTGTCATCAATGTCATCACCCGCAGCGGTCGTGGTTTGGAGAAGCCGGAGACGACGGCCTTCTTCGAGGCAGGGAGCTACGGCACCTTTCGTGAAGGTATCAGCACTCTCGGTGCCGCCGGAGATCTGGACTGGGGCTTCGAAGCCAGCCGAACGGACATCCAGGGCCAGCGCATCAACAGCCAGTATCAGCAGTCGAACGCTGCGGGGAAGATCGGCTACCAGATCGCCGAGGATCTGCGTTTCGATCTCGACCTGCGCTACTACACGGCGGATGTCGGCGTGCCCGGCAGCACAGCGGCGAATGATTCGGACAATCATCTGCTCACCGAGTTTTGGAGCATCTCGCCAAGGCTCATCTGGGACACCACGGAGAACTGGCGGCAGACGCTGACCTTCTCCCATTCCCAGTTCCGCCAGGTGGCGACCGGCTTCACCGGATTCTTCCAAACCAACAACCGCGTCAGCTCCCGCTCCGACTGGCTGGAGTATCAAAGCACGGTCAAAGTGCTGGAAGACTGGACCCTCACCGCCGGTGCCTGGTTCCAGGATCAAAACATCACCCGCTACAACGACAGCGCCCAGGTCCTCGACATCGATCAA
>NZ_JBILYB010000278.1:0-3795 GCF_044378005.1 Prosthecobacter sp. | reverse complement strand
GGCGTTTTTGCCGTGCGTGGCGAGCAGCGGGACCAATGCGGCCTCGTTGATCGTTTTGATGGCGAGGTTGGCGAGCACGAGCGGATGTTTTTCAGCGGCGAGGTCGAAGACGTAATCGCGAGGTGCCACACGCGCCGCAGCGGCACGGACGTGCTCGCTTTTGTCGGTGAGAGCGGTCTTCACGAGGTCCGGCGTGATGGCGGCGAGGCCATCGAGCGTCCAAAGCGCATGCTCGCGGGCGATGGGGCTTTCGTTTTGCAGCAACTCCTTCAAAGCGGGCACGGCGGAGGCATCGGCGGACTCGACGATGAGTCGCTGCGCGGTGTCACGCACCCAGCCATTGGCATGCGTGAGCAGTTTCGCGTCCTTGCTGACCTTCACGGGCTTCGCGGTGCTGCCTTCCGGCACGATGCGCCAGATGCGGCCCATGTTGAAGGGCTGCTCGAGTTTTCGCGCCTGGATGTTCGCGATGAGGTAATGCGTGAGGAAGCTCTGGTGCTGGATGATGCCGCGATACATGTCCACGAGGTAAAGCGCACCGTCGGGGCCGTTGCAGGCGTTCACGGGGCGGAAGCGCTCGTCGGTGGAGGTGAGGAATTCGCTGCCCTTCGCGGTGTTCGAGGCCTTCACGAGACCATCGGCCTCGCTCATCGTGAAGCGCTTCACCAAATTCGCGCTCGGCTCTGGCACGAAGGCATTGCCGCGATACGCCGATGGAAACGCATCGCCACGATAAATGAGCGCACCGCAGGTGGCGGTGGGACGTTGCAGCTTGCCGTCGGCGCTCAGTGTTTTGGCATCGTAACCGCGATTAACGCCGGGCGTGGGATGCGCAGGGTAGAGCGATTGATCGGCGGCGAGCTTCGCATTGATGCTGGTGGCATTGCGCAGCAGCGGATTGCGAGCAAAGGCCTCCGTCGGCAGCAGATCGGCGCGGAGCATGTCGCTGTTGTAATTGAAGTAGAGCCTGCCGTGGTCGTCCTGGCAGAGTCCCCACTGGCCGCGACCGAGCCCGGTATCACGCTGCCACACGCCGCCGCGCAGTTTGAAGCGGAAACTGCACCCGGCGCTCCAGATGCCGTTGTCCATGCACCAGACGGGCGAGTTGCTCATGTGTTCCGGCTGTCCGCCCGCCGCGCCGTAGTCGGTGGCGATGGTTTCCTTCACATCGGCCACGCCGTCGCCGTTCGTGTCTTTGCAGAAGAGCAACTGCGGCGGCACCGCGATCAACGCACCGCCATTCACCGCCATCACGGCACGCGGCATGACGACCTTGTCGAGAAACGCCGTCGCCTTGTCCATGCGGCCATCACCATCGGTGTCTTCGAGCAGCGAAACACGCCCCGTGGCCTCCTTTTCCGTGCTGCCAGCCAGATCATGCATGTAGCCGCGCATCTCGCAGACGTAGAGCCGTCCCTGATCATCGAAACTCATCGCCACCGGCGATTCGATCATCGGCTCACTCGCTACCAGCTCGATGCGGAACCCTTTTTCCACCTGAAACGCCTTCATCGCCTCCTCCGGCGACAGTGGTTTTGGCGGTGGCAGTTTGAACTTCAATTCGACCTTTTCTGGGCCGGCGTTTTTGGAATGCACTGCTCCCGCCTGCGGCGCGAGCGAGAGACAGAGGAGGGCGATGAGGGGGCGCGTCATGGGGGGAGGCGATTAACGAATCCGTTCTTCGCGTCCTCTCAACTCACTTCAAGCCGGAGTGGTGCCTTTGATGATGGGCGTGAAATCGCTCCAGTTTTCGATGCGGAAGCCGCGAATGTCCCGAACCACGTTGGCAAACCATGGCAACGCCTTCAGTGCCAGGAGGGCGGCGAAGAGATTCGCCATGTCGTTGTTCTCACTGACATAAACACTGCCCTGAATGCGCTCAAAACTGAAGCGTTTCAGCGTGACGCCGATGTCGGTATAGGCGGCTGTGACACCGCGAGGATGGTGCTGTGCCGCGTCTGCGACCACGAGATCGAAGGCAATCGCAAACATGGCTTCAGTGGGACTCGGGGTCGTTCAAAGCCTGCTCGGTGGGATAGTCGAGTTCCTCGCCCGTTTGCACCACAACCACATGCACCTTCTGCCCATTCACCGTGCTGACGACTTGGTAAGTGGGTCCGTAGTCACCGAAAGTGCGGTAGGTGCCGACCAGATCGGCAGCAGTTTTGGGCGAGGTGGCAATCGCGTTCATGGGAGGATGATGCTTCCAGGCGACGAATAGGCAAGGCGGTGCTTTTACTTCTTCGCTTTCGGCTTCGGCTGCTCGGACGCCTTGATCGTCAGCGACGGCACGGGATCGCTTTTACCGGCAAAGGCATTCCAGGCGTTTTGGAAGGCGGCCGCGTCGCGCACATCACCCTCGGCGATCAGCCATTGGTAGCGGAGTTTGAAGGGGGCCTCGGTAGTCGCCTTGCCTTTCGGGAACATACCGAAGCGACCGTAGTCGCGGTAGGCGGAGGTGGCGGTGTCCTTCGGGTTGTCGGGATGATTGAGGATCACGACGGTGAAGGTTTTGCCTTCGGTGGTGAAGATTTCGGCCGCCCAGGGGAGGTCGCGGACTTTGTGGGCGTCGATGTTTTCGCCGGGGAAGAGGTAGGTCGTCGTTTTCGTGTCCACGAGTTCGCTCGGGCGGAACTGTGCGCCCGCGTGCTCGGGATCGCCATTCATGTCGGCCTCGCCGCTGACGGCCTTGATGGCGCTGTTCATTTCGATGCCCAGGTAGAAGGGTTTCGTGGCTGCGGTGAAGCTGAAGCGGCGTTCCTCGGTGAGGAAGGGCGCGGAGGTGTCGCCCTGCCAGTCGATGTGTGCGGTGAAGGTGTTTTCGCCGGGCGTGACCTTCGTCACGACCTGATCGCCCTTTTTCATGTGCCAGCGGTCATACGACTTGCCGTTGTAGCCAATCTTGCTGAAGCCGAGGAAGATGCCGCGATGATGCGTGAAGTTGAAGCCCGCGCCTTTCGTGAGTCGCGTGGAGCCATCGGCGCTGAAGACGTGCATGTAAGGCTTGTAGGTCTCGTGATGCTTCTCCGGCGTGCTGAGATCATTCGCCATCATGAGCTTGGCGACAACTTTGCCATCATTGGCGACGGCGATGTAATCTTTGTCGGTGACGGTGATGTCGAAGGCTTGCGCGTGAAGAGCGATGGCGAGGAATAGCAGGGTGTTTTTCATGAGAGGATCTTTTTGATGACTTTGGCTCCTTCGACGCCGGAGAGCCGCGCATCAAGGCCCTGAAACTTGAAGCTGAAGGCGTCGTGCTGGATGCCGAGCTGGTGCAGCATGGTGGCGTGGAGGTCGTGGACGGTGGTGATGTTTTCCTGAGCGGCGTAGCCGAGGTCGTCGGTGGCTCCGTAGGTGAGGCCGCGCTGGATGCCGGCGCCGGCGAGCCACATGGACATGGCTTTGTTGTGATGATCGCGGCCGATGGGGCCTTTGTTGCCCTGCGCCATAGGCGTGCGGCCGAATTCGCCGCTGAAAACGATGAGCGTGTCGTCGAAGAGGCCGCGTTGCTTCAAATCGGTGATAAGGGCCATGCAGGCGCGATCGACTTCTTTGGCGCGGAGTGGCAATTCCTCGCGTAGGAGGCTGTGGTGGTCCCAATCGCGATGGTAGAGCTGGATGAAGCGCGTGCCGCGTTCGGCGAGTCGGCGGGCGAGGAGGCAGTTCGACGCGAAGGAGCCGTCGCCGGGCGTACAGCCGTAGAGTTCGAGCGTTTTGGGGCCTTCGGGACGGATGTCCATCAGCTCCGGCACGCTGGCCTGCATCTGAAAGGCCATTTCATACTGCGCGATGCGC
>NZ_JBILYB010000277.1:0-3798 GCF_044378005.1 Prosthecobacter sp. | reverse complement strand
CGTTCACGAGCTTGGGCTCGGGGAGATCACTCTTGGCGAGCTTGCTGATGCGGCCTTCGCTGCTGGTGAGCTTGCTTTGCAGGCTGTTGGAATTCATCAGATGCAGGGCCTGGACGACGCTGGGCTTTCTTTCCCGCTCGCAGGGGCATTCCTGGCTGGCATTCGGACGGCCAAAGGCATCGAGGAAGTCGCTGTCGAGCTTGTGATTCCAGGTCTGCACGGCGCGGGCATTCGGCGGCAGGCCGCTGAAGCTGTCGCGCTGGCCGGTGACATCGCTGACGGCATCGAGCAGGACTTCGGCGGCGAGTCGGCGCTTCAGGCTGCGGGCGTAATTTTTGTTATCGGCGACGTTCGTTTCGTTCGGCTGCGTGCTGAGCTGGTAGGTGCGCGAGGCCACGATGGTGCGCATGAGGTGCTTCAAATCGTAGCCGTGGGAGGAGAAGTCCTCGGCCAGCCAATCCAGCAGCGCTTCGTTCGTGGGCGGGTTGGAGACGCGGATGTCATCCACAGGATCGACGATGCCGCGGCCGAGGAAGTCGGACCAGATGCGGTTGACGATGGCTTTGGCAAAGAAGGGGTTGTCGCTGCTGCCCATCCAGTCGGCTAGGGCTTCGCGTGGGTCCTGACCTTCGACATAAGGCATCTCAGGGCCGTCGGGTGGCTTGGGAGTCATGACGACATCCGTGATGGGGTGGGTGACCTCGCCTTTGCCGCCATACCACCAGTATTCGGGCTCGCCGGAGATGGGTGCGGAGATGCCCTGGCCCTTCCGCTTCATCTGACCAAAGAAAGCAGCTAGCTGGAAGTAGTCCTCCTGCGTCCACTTTTCACTCGGGTGATGGTGGCACTTTGCGCAATCCAGCCGCACGCCGAGGAAGATCTGGCTGACGAAGCCGCTGGTGTCCACGGGCTCTCGTTTGTCGCGGAAGATCGCCACGGGACCGTAGTCGTGCGTGCTGCCCTGGGCGGTGAGCAGCTCGCGCACCATGGTGTTGTAGGGCTTGTTTTGGCGGAAACTGTCGCGCAACCAAGTGTCGAGTAGATAGACGGGCTTCACACCGACGCGGGAGGGATTCGGGCGGATGAGATCGCCCCACTTCACAGCCCAGTGATCGGCGTAGTTGGAGTCGTTGAGCAGTTCATCGACGATCTTGCTGCGCTTGTCCGCGCTCGTGTCGGCGATGAAGCGCTTCGCCATCTCGGCGGAGGGCAGTTTGCCGATGAGATCCAGCGAGGCACGGCGGAGGAACTCCTCATCCGTGCAGGTGTCGGATGGCAGCAGGCCGAGCTTCTGGTGCCGCTCATGCACGAGGCGGTCGATCTCGTTGTTCACGGGCAGCTTTGCATAGCGCTCGGCAGGGTAGGTCTTATCGGCTGGCACGGTGATGCGGGCGACATCGACGAGCCCCATGTAACGCACGACGAGCACACCTTCGCCACTGAGTGTGCCGACCTTCACCAGCCCGTGCTCATCCACGGCAGCCATCTCTTTATCTTGTGAAAGGTAGTCCGTCAGTGCAGTGACATCACGGGTGCTGCCGTCGGAGTACTTGGCGGTGACCTTGAGCTTCTGCTCGGCGTTCTTTTTGTAGCTCTGCTGGCGGGGCTCCACGCTCACGCTTTGCAGCACGGGCTCGTTTTCGAGGGTGAAAGGTGCGCCCTGATTGATCCAGGCGATGAGCATTTGGTAAGCCTCGCTCTTCTTGTCAATACGGGCACCGCCCTCGTGGGGCACGTCGCCCGTGGCTTTCTTTAACAGGAGGCTTTCCTCCGGTGCGGCGAAGAAAAGCCGGCGGCCCCGGTCATCACGCACGATCTCGTTGAAGTCGTGCTTGGGGTCGTATCCGAAGACGGAGAGCTTGAAGTTGTTCTGCCCCTCGGGCTTTGCGTGGCAGTTTCCCGAGGCGCAGCCTGCCTTCATGAGCCGAGGCATCACATCCAGATTGAAGCTCACCGGCTCGTCCGCGGCGGACGAGATCCCAGCGAGGGCGAGTAGAGAGACAATGACGGGGGGGCGAAACACGGACAAACCTACGCCTCAGGAACCCATCTCTTGCCTGACGGACCGCCGGGTATGTGAAGTGGTGACTTTTGAGGAGGGGGGATTCACAAGCTCGGCCATCCAGGAATTGAAGTGCCAGCGGCTCAGACCGGATGGATGCTGAACACGCCGAATCAGAAAATGGATGCGCATCAGGGACTCGCCTTCAGAGACTTTCAGGCGCGCTGACGGAACTGGATTCGCGAGACTTGAAGGTGCTGGTTGAACACCGAGGCCGATCCACCCTAAATTTTGTCGTTTCCGAAAAAGGGGTGGATCGGTATAAACGCGGCTCACCCATCCACCACCATGCCCAAAAAGAAGCTCAACATCGCCGTCGTCGGCCTCGGATTCGGGGCGGAGTTCATCCCCATCTGGCAGCGTCATCCCGAGACCGTCTGCTACGCCATCTGCCAGCGTGACCCCAAGAAGCTGAAGGCCATCGGCGATGCCTTTGGCGTGGATGTCCGCTACACGGACTTCAAGGAGATGCTGAAGGACCCAAACATCGACGCGGTGCATATCAACTCGCCCATCCCGGATCACGGCTGGATGTCCATCGAGGCGCTGAAGGCGGGCAAGCATGTGGCCTGCACGGTGCCGATGGCGACGAGCATCGAGGACTGCAAAAAGATCTGCGACCTCGTGAAGAAGACCGGCCTCAAATACATGATGATGGAAACCGTGGTCTATGCCCGCGAGTTCCTCTTCATGAAGGAGCAGGTTCAAAAAGGCAAACTGGGCAAGCTGCAGTTCCTCCAGTCCAGCCATCAGCAGGACATGGACGGCTGGCCGAACTACTGGCCAGGCCTGCCGCCGATGTGGTATGCCACGCATTGCGTCGGCCCCGTCGTCGCACTCGCTGGTACACCGGCGGAATACGTGAGCTGCTTTGGTTCGGGCACGATCCGCCCTGAACTGGTGAAGCAGTATGGTTCCCCCTTCGCCGTAGAAACCGCGCACGTGAAGTTCAAGGACAGCGACCTCAGCGCCCGCGTCATCCGCAGCCTGTTCGACACCGCCCGTCAGTATCGTGAAAGCATCGACGTGTATGGCGACAAGGCGTCCATCGAATGGCCGCTGATCGAGCACGAGCCGCTCATCATGCACACCGCGAAGCTGCCTGAGCACAAGATCCCGAAGCTGGTGAAGTCACCCGACTACGCCAAGCTGCTGCCCAAGAGCATCCGCGACTTCACCACGAAGGGCGTCTATGACCTGGGCAAAAAGACGCACCTCAGCTTTGTGCAGGGCAGCGGCCACGGCGGCAGCCATCCGCACCTCGCGCATGAGTTTGCCATGGCCCTCATCGAAGGGCGCGATCCCTTCCCGAACGCCAAACAATCCGCCAACTGGACCTGCGTCGGCCTCTGCGCCCACGAGTCCGCCATGGCCGGCGGCAAGATCGTGAAGCTGCCCGCTTTCACGGTGTAAGCATCCCTCCAGTGTGAATCTCAAGACGGACGCGGTTCACTCCGCGTCCGTTTTCTTTTTGCAGCTTCGTTAGACAAATCTCACGCCGTGCTGCGTCCTCCTGGTGACACGATGCTCACCGCCCACCAGATTTCTGAACTCTACGATGCCCACGCGGCGGGGTTGTTTCATTACATCGTGGGCATTCTGAAATCAGAGGCCGAGGCGAAGGATCTGCTTCAGGAGCTGTTCCTGAAGCTTCAGCATCAAGGGTTGCCTAGCGTGGAAAGTGAGCGGGCCTGGCTGACGCGGCTGGCGCACAACCTGACGCTCGACTGGCTCCG
>NZ_JBILYB010000025.1:0-54003 GCF_044378005.1 Prosthecobacter sp. | reverse complement strand
GAGCTGCTTGGCCTTTCGCGGCGGCATGTCGCCGTTGTCGATGGTGTCCTTCACGGTGTTCCAGATCTGGAAATTCACCGGCACATCCGGATTGCCCGCGAACTGCTTCAAATCGACATCGCCCTTCATTTTATCCGCGTTGTGACACTCGTAGCACTTGGCGGCGAGCATGGACTCGACGGCTTTCCAGTCGGGAGCGGCATGGAGAGATGAGGCTGCGGCGAAGAGGCCGAGAGCCATGGTTTTGCGGGGGGACAAAAGCATTTTAAGCGAAATTGGGGGGATGAAGATACGTATCCTCCCGGCCAACTTTCATGCCGGATTTGCTCTGGACGTAGCTTCGATTGGCAAGGTGGCCGTTGTGGGACGATGGCCATTATGAAGGGCATTCTTTGCTCTTTCAGATTCCCTCTCACCATCCGCAGCCTCCCGATTACCCACAAACCAGCCCACGGAAATGAAGCTCGCCTTCTCTGTCGGACTTAAACCAACGAGCGATACTTCCCCATTCGCGTCTCGGCAAAGTGTGACAGTCTGCTAGGCCTGCGCAAAAAGGCGTCTAATCATATCCAAGCTTGCCTTTCACCGGATGTGTGGAACTCTCCGCGCCGGTTTTTTCCGGCTTCTACCCCTCGGGGCCGATGTTTGTCTTGTAGCCCGTCCCCATTTTGGACGGTGTCCCCGTCCCGCCGTTGGTAGGACGCTTTTACGGCGACTGGTTGCCCACCTATTCGGAGCCCTATCTGCCGGTTTAATTGCAAAGGACATATTATGGAAAAGACATTCGCTGACCTCGGCCTCGCGCCGGAACTCCTCCAAGCCGTTCAGGCCCAAGGCTTTGAGCAACCCTCCCCCATCCAGGCTGAGGCCATCCCAGTCGCCCTTTCCGGGCGTGACGTGGTGGGCCAGAGCCAGACCGGCTCGGGTAAAACGCTCGCCTTCGGCCTCCCCGCCATCCAGCTCGCCGACGCCTCCGACCGCCGTACACAGGTTCTCATCCTCTGCCCCACCCGCGAACTGGCCATGCAGGTCTGCGCGGAGATTCACAAGGTCGTCACCTTCAAAGAAGGCCTCCGCGCCACGCCAGTCTATGGCGGCGCCTCGTATGACCGCCAGATTCGTGCCCTCCAAGCCGGTTCCCAGATCGTCGTGGGCACTCCCGGTCGTATCCAGGACTTCGTGGACCGTGGCACGCTGAAGCTCGATGCGCTGAAAGTGCTCGTCTTTGATGAAGCGGACGAAATGCTCGACATGGGCTTCGCCGAAGACATCGAGAAGCTCATGCAATCCATGCCGGAGAAGCGCCAGACGATCTTCTTTTCCGCCACCTTTGACCCGCGCATCCGCCGCCTCATCGAGCGCTACACCACGAATGCCGCCACGATCACCATTCAGCAGAAAGCGCTCACGGTGCCGACCATCGAGCAGCGCTACTACGAGGTGCAGGGCCGCAGCAAAACGGAAGTGCTCTGCCGCGTGCTGGACATGGAAGACCCGCGTCTGACCATCGTCTTCGCGAATACGAAGAAGGCTGTGGATGACGTTGTCGATGCTCTTGTGGGCCGGGGTTATGCCGCCGACCGCCTGCATGGCGATTTGAATCAGATGATGCGTGAGCGCGTGATGCGGAACTTCCGCAGCGGCAACGTCGAAGTGCTCGTCGCCACCGACGTGGCAGCACGCGGACTCGATGTGAACGACATCGACCTCATCGTGAACTACGAGCTGCCTTACGATACGGAAGACTATGTCCACCGCATCGGCCGCACCGGTCGTGCCGGACGCAAGGGCACGGCGGTCAGCCTCGTCGCAGGTCGCGAAATCTACCTCATGCAGCGCATCCAGCGCTTCACGAATGCACGCGTGGATCGCACCAAAGTCCCCTCCCAGGAAGAGGTGGAGACGAAGCTCGTGGATCAGAGCTTTGAAAAGCTCAAGGCCACGCTGGAAGCTGGCAACTATGCCAAACACGAGCACACCACCCAGCGCCTGCTGGATGCGGGCTTTGACATGACGGATGTCATGAGCGCCCTGCTCGATCTCTGGATGAAACAGGGCTCGCGTGAAGCTGAGCAGATCCTCGAAGATCGCGCCCAGGTGAAAAAAGATCGTCCGCAGCGCGAGTTCGTCCCGCGTGAGCAGGGTGGCGAAGGTGCCCCGCAAGGTGGTGGCGAAGGCGGCGATCAGCGCACCACGCGCCCCGCAGGCCCACGTCCGCCAGCCGAGGGCATGAAGCGCCTCTTCATCAATATCGGCGGCATGGACAACGCCCGCCCAGGCGACATCGCCGGCATCATTTACAACACCTGCCAGATCCCCGCTGGCACCATCGGCAGCATCGACGTCCTGCCCAAGTGCAGCTTTGTCGAGATCCCCGAAGACATGGCAGCAGCCGTGCTCACCTCCATCGAAGGCGCGACCTTCCGTGGCCGTGACGTGCGCATGGATGTGGCGGATCGTGAAGGCGGCGGCGGTGGCAACTTTGCCCCACGTCCCCCACGTCGTGACTTCGACGGCCCACCTCGCGGTGAAGGCGGCGGTTACGGTGGTGGTGGCGGAGGAGGCTACGGCGGCAAACCTCGCTTCGGCGGTGGTGGTGGCGGTTACGGTGGCAAGCCCGGCGGTTTTGGCGGCGGTGGAGGAGGTGGCGGCTACGGCGGCAAACCTCGCTTCGGTGGTGGTGGCGGCGGCAAGCCCGGCGGCTTCAAACCCCGTCGCTGGGATGGCGAAGGCTCATAGATTTTAAATGGAGCGGCAGGCCCTTCAGCCTGCCGCTTTTTTGTGGACCCGTTTCCGCTTCGCCGGGCGCTTTTTGCGTGGCTTTACTGTGTAGCTGATGGCCGCTTCGGCCACGGACATGACGTCAGGCGTTGGCACATTGAACCAGTCACGGAACGTGTGAGCATTGACCACGCGGACGCTCGGATCATAGGGATGCCAGTGAGCGGAAGGTGTACGGCAGGCCAGCAGGTGCCGGTCTGCGGCGGCATCGCCGAGCACGCTGCGGACCTGATGCATCGGCTTCAGCGACTTTGAGTCACCCCCGGTTTCGTTCCACTTGGCCTCGATGAACTGGAGGCGGCCATTCAGCCAGACGGCGAAGTCCACCTCCACGCCTTGCGCGTCACGCCAGAAGTAAACTTCCGCCGGACTGGCCTGGGCTTCACGGGCACGCAGCACCTGACCGAGGACATAGGTTTCCCAGATGGCCCCGATGAAAGTGGACTCCACCATCTGCTGTGGCGTGGAAAGGCCGAGCAAAAAGCAAAGCAGCCCCGTGTCGCGGAAGAAGAGCTTCGGCGTCTTGATCAGGCGTTTACCATGATTGCGGAAGTAGGGCGGCAGGATGTGGATGATGTTGGAGGCTTCCAGCACCGTAAGCCACTGCTTGGCCGTGCTTCCAGCGATGCCCACCGTGCTGGCGAGCGTCTGGAAGTTCACCAGATTCCCCGAAAGCGTCGCGCACATGCGCACGAAGCGCTCGAAGTCGCGCAGGTTCGTGACATTCACGAGCTGGCGCACATCGCGTTCGAGATACGTCGCGAAGTAGCTGGAGTAAAAATCACGCGCAGGAAGGTCCGGCACTCGCCAGAGTTCCGGGTAGCCGCCGCGCCACATCATTTCCTCCACCGTCGGGTAGCTCATCGGGTTGGTGTCGATGAGTTCCACGGGAGCCAGCGTGTCGAGTTCCAGGATGGCGCAGCGACCAGCGAGACTTTCAGACACGCTTTGCATCAGCGCGAACTTCTGTGATCCCGTCATCAAAAAGCGCCCCATGCGGTGGCGGTCCGCGTCCACCGCCGCCTTCAATGAGCGAAAGAGGGCAGGGGCATACTGCACTTCGTCCAGGATCACGGTAGGATGCGCCGCGAGCGAGTCGAGAAAGGCTGTGCTGTTGTGTTCGGCCTCATGCGCCACGGAGGGCAGGTCCAGCGTGTGAAAGGGCGCGTCGGGGAAGAGGTCACGCAGCAGCGTTGTCTTCCCCGTCTGTCTGGCACCCGTGATCAGAACCACGGGAAAATGCGCCGCCAAGCCGCGAATGCGGTCGGCAAGCAGGCGCTGGATGTGAGGTTTCATGGCGATTTTGGAATCGCCGGGATTGAAACACGGATAATCCGGCTTTCAATCCTAGATTATCCGAAATAAGTAAATTAAACTCTCCAATCATCGGATTTAGAACACTTTACAAAGATTCAAAAACCCGGACACTAACCAAAAAGCACTGAAAACGCCACGTTATCAGCAGTGATGTGCGCCGCGAGTGTTCATGTACACTGAATAAAGACTCTGTGAGGCGGTGATGAAGAGCCGGTTCCGCTTCTGGCCGCCGAAGCAGACGTTGCTGGCAGTCTCGGGCAGCTTGATGAAGCCGATGAGCTTGCCTTCGGGATTGAAGACGTGGACGCCATCGTAGCCATCGCCGATCCAACCGGCGCTGCACCACAGATTGCCTTCCACATCGCAGCGGATGCCGTCGGAGTTCCCCTTGGCTTTGGGATCGGCGAGCTGGCCTTTGTTCGTGGCAAAGACCTTGCCGTTTTTCACCGTCTTGCGGTCCACGTCATAGACGCGGATGTTCTTCGGGCTGCCTGTGTCCACGATGTACACCTTCTTGTAATCGGGTGAGAAGCAGAGGCCGTTTGGCTTTTCGAGGTCCTCGGTGATCTTGGTGATCTCGCCGCTCGGGTCGATGCGGTAAACAGACTCCTTCAGGAGCAGCTCGCCCTTGTTTCCCTCATAATCCATCATGCTGCCGTAGCCGGGATCGGTGAACCAGATGGAGCCATCGGGATGCACCGCGCCGTCGTTGGGGGCGTTGAGTGGCTTGCCGTCGAATTTATCGGCGAGGACAGTGATTTTGCCATCAAGCTCGTAACGGACGACGCGGCGTGTGCCGTGCTCGAAGCTGATCTGGCGGCCCTGGAGGTCAAAGGTGTTGCCGTTGCTGTGGTTGGCGTTGTTCCGCATCACGCTGACGTGGCCGTCCTCGGGCAGCCAGCGCATCTGGGCGTTGTTCGGGATATCGCTCCACACGAGGTAGTTGCCGGTGCCGTTCCAGGCCGGACCTTCCGCCCAGAGCATCCCGGTGTGCAGGCGACGAATCGGCGCGTTGCCCTGCACGAGCTTCTCAAAGGCGGGATCGAGCGCGATGACATCAGGATCGGGATAGCGCTCGGGAGTCTGGCCGGTCCAGTCACGCCCAAAGGCGCTGGCGGCAGTGGCGGTGGCGAGAGTCGTGAGGAAGGAGCGGCGGTCGGTGGTCATGGCGGATAAAGAGGTCGGTTTTAGTGAAACGCACCTCGCAGGGCAAGCCTTCCGCGTCTCCACCAGAGGAAAAGCCCATTGCGTCGGCCATCGTCCGCGTCCTCATAGCGCCGCCGTGCGTTTGTCATGGCTCCGCTTTGAAAACAGAGAAAGCCTCTGCCACCAAAACGGCGCGCCCGAGGCCGAAAAAGGCCGCCGCGCCGAAACCTGCCGACCCAGCGCCTGCCCCAACAGCCGAGGATCGGGTGGAAAACCACGGCCTTGTGAGGTCGGTGGCACGGCAGGCTGACTTCTCGGCGAAACTGCGGGCGCTGGGAGCTGGCGAGGTCGTCTGCCTGGACCACGTCACACCGGAGGCGAATGGTTTTGCGGTCGCACTCGTCATTGCTCGGGCACAGCAGATGAAGCGTCGGCTCTGGGTGCTGTGTCCTGATCCGCGGACGCAGGATCGGGTGCAGGCCGAGTTGCTTGTGTGGCAGGCATCAGCCCTCTACTTCCCAAGGCACTCGCAGAGCTTCGGCAACGATGCCTTGCCTGACCCGGATCTGGCGGCGGAACGGGTGGGGGTGTTGGAAAGATGGGCGGCCATTAAACCCGGCTCTGGAGAGCCAAGCTACGCCCTCCTCCTCTGCGCCGATAGCCTGAACGAGCCCGTGCCGACGGCGCGAGAGCTGGAAAAGCAGAGGCGGCAGATCGAGGTGGGGCAAAAGCTGGATGTCGAGGCCTTCATCACCTCGCTGAGTGAGGCAGGCTATGAGCGCGTGCCCGTCGTGACAGAGCGCGGGCAGTTTGCCCGACGCGGCGGGATCGTGGATTTCTACTCCTGGCAGGCGGAGGAGCCGCTGCGCGTGGAGTGGTTCGATGACGAGATCGAGTCCATCCGCGCCTTTGATCTGCACAATCAATCGTCCGTCCGCCGACTCGAACGCGCCAATATCATCCTCCAGCTCGGGGAGCAGGCGGCGGACTCGGGAAAGGTGCGGGATTACTTGGCGAAAAACGACCTCGTGCTCGTGATCGGAGACGAAGCCGTCGAGGTGCCGGTTCATGCGCGCATCATTGACGGAGCCTTCACGCACGACGGACCGGAAGATTTCGCCACCGCCATTCATGAAAACCCTCTCGGCGTCTTCGATGCCTCCGATTTCGTGCTTCACGAGGCACGGCGGAAGCAGTTCGAGATGCAGGTGAGCGAATGGAAAAAGCTCGGCTGGCAAACGGTCGTGTTCTTTCACAATGAAGCGGAAAGGGAGCGCTTCGGCGAGCTGCGCAGCGCGGATGCGGTGAAGGTGGAGACCACGCTGGGCCTGCTTTATCGCGGCTTCACCGTACCTTCAGCAAAGCTCGCCGTGCTGACTGGTGCGGAGATTTTTGGCAGGCATCAGGTATCACGTCGCTTACGCGGATCGAAGCTCGCGGACCCTGAGGTGCTGCGCAAAGCCCGCGACATGCTTAGCGAGTTGCGCGATGGCGACCTCGTCGTGCACAGCGAGCACGGCATCGGGCGCTTCGCCGGAGTGGAGACACGCACCACGCCTGGCGGGAAAAAAGAGGAAGTGCTCGTGCTGCATTACGCCGACGAGTCGAAGCTCTTCGTGCCCGTCGTCCAGGCGCACATGGTCAGCCGCTACGTCGGTGTCGGCGGACGTGCGCCCGCTTTGAGCAAACTCGGCGGCGGCAGCTGGCACAAGACGCGCAAGGGTGCCGAGAAGAGCGTGGAGGAATTTGCCGCAAAGATGCTCTCCGTCAGTGCCGAGCGCCGCACGGTGACGGGCTACGCGCATCCGTCAGATACCAAATGGCAGGTCGAGTTCGAGCAGTCCTTCCTCTACCGCGAAACCCCGGATCAGCTCCGCTGTGTGGAGGAGATCAAGCGCGACATGGAAGCGCCGAAGCCGATGGATCGCCTGCTCTGCGCCGATGTCGGGTTCGGCAAGACCGAGGTGGCGATCCGCGCGGCCTTCAAAGCAGTAATGGGTGGCAAACAAGTCGCCATCCTCGTGCCTACGACCGTGCTCGCACGGCAGCACTGGCAGAACATCCGCGAGCGCATGAGCGAGTTCCCCGTGACGGTGGAGATGCTCTGCCGACTGACGCCGAAGAACCGCGAGAAGAAGATCCTGGAAGGCATCCGCGACGGCACAGTGGACATCGTCGTGGGCACGCATCGCGTCATTTCCAAAGACGTGCGATTCAAAGACCTCGGCCTCGCCGTGATCGATGAAGAGCAGCGCTTCGGCGTGAAGCATAAGGAGAAGTTTAAAGAGATCTTCCGCCTCGTGGATGTGCTCACGCTCAGCGCCACGCCGATCCCGCGCACGCTCTACTTTGCCCTCATGGGGATGCGCGACATGAGCACCATCGAGACGCCGCCGCCAAACAAGCAAGCCGTGGGCACGATCATCACGCCGTATGACGAGCGAGTCATCAAGCAGGCCGTGGATGCCGAGCTGGACCGTGGCGGGCAGGTTTTCCTCCTGCACAACCGCGTCATGACCATCGAGAAAACCGCGATGCGTATCCGCGAGCTGTGCCCGCAGGCGAGGGTGATCGTAGGTCACGGCCAGATGGATGAGGAACTGCTGGAGGACGTGATGCACACCTTTGTCGATGGCGACGCCGACGTGCTCGTCTGCACGACCATCATCGAGAGCGGCGTCGATATCCCGAACGCGAACACCATCATCATCGACCGCGCGGATCGCTTCGGGCTCGCTGATTTGTATCAGCTTCGTGGTCGCGTAGGCCGTGGAGGCACGCAGGCACACGCGTATCTGCTTTTACCGCGCGACGCCGTGACGGCGGGAGATGCCCGCAAGCGCGTGAACGCCATCAAGCAATACACCGGTCTCGGCAGCGGCTTCAAAATCGCGCTGCGTGATCTGGAGATTCGCGGCGCTGGGAATCTCCTCGGCACTGAGCAGAGCGGGCACATCGCCGCCGTCGGATTCGACATGTATTGCCAGATGCTGAAGCAAACCGTGAACCGGATGCAGGGCCGCCGTGTCGCCCGTCCGGTGGATGTCAGCCTGCGTGCCGACTTCCTCGTGCAGACCGAAGCGCTCATGACCGAGGCCGAAAAAGGTGCCACGCCCGCCTTCCTGCCCACACCGTTCATCGAAGACACCCGCCAACGCATCACCGCCTACCGCCAGCTCGGGGAAGTCATGACGCGCAAGGAACTCGAAGAACTCGAAACTCAGTGGCGCGACCAATACGGCGACCAGCTCCCCTACCCCGTCCAAAACCTGCTCGCCTGTGCGTCCCTCCGCCTCGCCGCATCTCATGCTGGCATCACGGATGTGGAGATCAAAGACCGCAAGCTCATGCTCACGCGGAATGGCAAGTTCGTCATGATCAACGGCAAATTCCCCCGCCTCACCGAGCGTGCAGGCTTCAAACAGCTCGCCGAAGCCACGGCGAT
Source organism: Prosthecobacter sp. (assembly GCF_044378005.1). GTDB lineage: Bacteria > Verrucomicrobiota > Verrucomicrobiia > Verrucomicrobiales > Verrucomicrobiaceae > Prosthecobacter. The sequence continues at coordinate 45,314 of NZ_JBILYB010000025.1, read as the reverse complement.
GGTGCGGAGTCTGTGAGATTGACGAAGTGATCGACTTTGATTCAGGGTACAGCTGTGCGTGAATACACCAAAAAGCCTGATCTTGGGACACCCTTGCTTGCCCTTGGAGTCGCTGGCCTCTCGGCTTTCCTTGCCTTTAAAGCCCGACTCTTGTTCATCGAAATGGCTGAGGCGGCCTCCATCGGTGATTCGCTTGAGGGCGGCACAGCCTTTACAGCAAATTTCAATGGGCTCCTCATTGTCCTGCTCGTCTTCAGCTCGGTGGTGTTGGGAGGGGTTCTGACTTTGGTCTGCTTCTTGGGACCAGGGGGAAAGGATAAGTTTTGGTCGGCTCGATTGACGAGATGGCTGGCTATATTGGCGCTACTTCCCGGTATTTGGCTTCTAGCGAGGATTGCCATTCGATGGATCAGTTAGCCATGCAGCTAGGGGCATCAAAAGCGGAAAAGCGGGCTAAAACACCTCTCGCTGACCCCAATCCGGGCTCGGAAAGGCCATAAAACCTACTCCCGGCGCAAGACGACACTCGACAGACTCATCAATCCTTGGTTAGCCTTGCTTAATTCGTCAGAAAAATAACGATATGGCCAGCAAACCAACCCCAAAAAAAGGCGCAGCTAAGAAACCGGCTGCGGTGGTGAAGAAGAAATCCGCTCCGGCCAAGCCCGTAGAAAAGGCGCTGGCTCCAGCGAAAAAGGTCGTCAAACCGGCCTCAAAACCAGCAGCCAAGCCGGTGAAGAAGGTGGCAAAACCAGCACCTAAGCCAGCACCGGCTCCGAAGCCTGTTGCCAAGGCAGCGACTCCTGCGCCCGCTCCGGCTCCAGCCGTTATTGCCCCCGCGCCTCCGGCTCCGCCCCCGGTGGTCGCACCGGCTCCGCGGCCTGCCCCGGCGCCCAAGGCCGCTGCTTCAGCTTCAGGCGCCCTGACGATAAGCATCCAGACCTCCCAGGGTATGGCAGCCAATGGAAACACCCATCCAGCCAACATGCTGGTCATCGTCACCTGCGCCGGTGCCCCGGTCGTGGAACTGACGCGCGATCATTTCACGCTCATGGAGCACTTCGAGGTTCCCGGCCAAGGCGCGCCCTTCAGCAACAGCATCTCCTCCTTCCGCAATGCGGGTACCGGAGCCTATCTGCTCCAGACCAAGCCCATCACCGGCGCTCCCTGGCGCAGCGGGCATCACCTCGGCCAACTCCTCGTTTCTGACGATGATGAGCACCAGGGCCAGGCGGCCTTCAAATTGATCATCAAATAAGGGCTGCGACGGGCGTTCATCCTTCATCCCATGATGAAATCCCTTCTCGCCTCCCTTTGCTTCGTCGTCGCCGCCTCCGCCCAGGAGGTGGCAAAACCAGACCCAAATGCGCTCTTCCGCGAGGGTGTGCAGGCGTTTTATGATGCCAAGCCGAAGGAGTCGGTGGCGGCTTTTGACAAGCTGATCGCCCTGGAGCCCGCAGCGAAGCCTCAGCTCTGGCAGCGCGGACTCTCCCTCTATCTGGCGGGTGACTTCAAAGGTGGGCGCGAGCAGTTCGAGGTCCACCAGACGGTGAACTCGAACGATGTGGAGAATGCTGCCTGGCATTTCATCTGCGTGGCACGGGCGGAAAATCTGGAGGCGGCGCGCAAGGCGCTCATCCCCATCGAGGGCGACTCACGTGTGCCAATGAAGGAGGTACACGACCTCTTTGCCGGGAAAGGCAGCGTAGAAGCGGTGCTAAAAGCCGCCGAATCGGGCGAGGGGGAGGCTTTAAAAAACCACCGCTGCTATGCCCACCTCTACCTCGGCCTCTACTTCGAGGCGCTGGGCGATGAAGCCAAAGCCAAGGATCACATGGTCAAGGCAGCCAACGACTACCGGATGGATCACTACATGGGCAAGTCCGCCCAGGTGCATGTGAAGGTGCGCGGCTGGTGAGCCGGGTCAGAGCAGCTTCTTCTTTTTGAAGAACCAGATCGGGATCAGCGCGGAGATCACAAGCAAGGCGATCACCGCTGGGTAAGCCCAGGGCTGTTTCAGCTCGGGCATGTGCTCGAAGTTCATGCCGTACACGCTCGCGATGAGCGTCGGCGGCATGAAGAGCACGCTGGCGATGGTGAAGATTTTGATGATCTGGTTCTGCTGGATGTTGATGAGACCGAGCGTGGATTCCAGGAGGAAGGTCATCTCCTGGGTCTGCTGGTTCGTGTAATCATCGAGTGACTTCACGTCGCGCATCACGGAGCGGAACTGCGCGGCGAGGTCACCACGCATCCAGGGCGCGGCATTGCTCAGGAAGAACTGGAGCATGCGGCTGACGCTTAGCAGGCTCTCACGCAGATTCGCCACGAGGGCACTGCGGCGGCCGAGCGTTTTGACCACATCAGCGAGGTCTTTTTCCACCGTGGTATTCGCACGGTGGGGGTCGAGGCGGAAGACTTCACGGGCGAGCTTTTTCAGATCGCCCTCCACCATCTGGAGCGCATCGGCGATACGGGCGACGATGAGTTCGCAGAGCACGAGGAAGACTGCATCACTCGACATCGGGCACTGGCACTGGCGCTTCACATGATCCACGAGCACGCGGAAGGACATCGGGTCAGCGTAGCGCACGGTCGTGAGACAGTCGGGTGCGAGAACGAAGGAGATGGCCGTGTTGTCCGGGTCCGGGGTATCGAGACCGACAGGAATCCAGGCCGTCATGTAGAGCGCGCCTTTCTCCGTGTAGAGTCGGCTGGACTCCTCGATCTCCTGCATCTCTTCACGAGTGGGCAGGGAGTATTCGAGCCAGCTTTCCGCCTCCAGCTCCTCGGCACGCGCTGGATTCAGCAGGTCGAGAAAGACGAGGTTGTCCGGGAAAGGACGCACCTTTTCGTCGTTCCAGTCGATGAGCTGGCCTTGTTGGGTGATGAGTCGGACCATGCGAGAGTAGGGGGGCGCGACAGTAGCGGCTCATTCTTTTCCTGCCACGGAAAAGGCGGATCAATCCGCTTTCGTCACAAGCGCTGGCGGAGGCACGATCTCCAATCCGCGGGCGTGAATCATCTCCAGTGTTCCGCGCAACACCTCCACACAGATTGGACGGGCCTCGTGCAGGAGAATGATCGCCCCAGGGCGCAAATCATGATCGATGCGGCGGAGGATCACCGACACATCCCGATGCACGCCATCAAAGCCGCGGCAGTTCCAGATCATCATCGTCAAACCCAACGCCCGGAGGATGGAGGCCAGGAAGAGATTGTGATGCCCCACGGGCGGGCGGAACCAAAGCGGTGCCTTGCCCAAAATGCCACGCAGCGTCTCCTGACACCCTGCCACCTCCCGCCAGAGCGCCCAGGGTCGCAGCATCCAAAACGTCGCCGAGGGATGCGTCTGCGAATGATTGCCGATCACATGCCCGCGCCTCGCGATATCGCGCACCAGATCGGGATGCCTCGCCGCACGGTCACCGATAAGGAAGAACACGGCGCTGGCCTGATGCTCATCCAGCAGATCGAGCAAAGCCGGTGTCGTGCTCGGATCAGGACCATCATCGATCGTCAAACACACGCCTGAAGTGCCAGCGGGCAGCCGGGTGATCATCGGCCCGAACAAGGCACACCTCGGCACCACCGAGCCGATGCCGATGATGACAAACGTGGTGCTAAAGATGAACCCCGCGATGCCAAAATGCCCGGTCAGCAGGGCGAGCACGACGCCAATCGCCGGCAGCAGGCTCAGCACAAACGCGCGCAGACTCTCGCGCTGGCAGGTGGGTGGCATGGGCGGGATCATGTCGGGGTCTCCAGACTCACCAGCGGCTCAAAGACAAACCATTGATCCCAGTGCTGCTCCAGATGCCGGTGGAGGATGGGCAGCCAGCGCTTGCCGATGTCATCAGCGCGGAGTTTTTCGGTGCCATCGCTGAAGCACTCGCCGACGTGGATGCGGTAGCGGAGACAGCCGATGCGCTCGAGGATGATCGGGTAGCAGGGCGCTCGGGAAATCTCAGCGAGCACGAGCGGGCCACGCGGGATCTGGTAGATGCGACCCTCACAAGTCATGGCCACAGGGGAGACGGCGGAGAGCACGCGGTCTCCCTGCACGGCCACGGCCTCGCCATCCATGAGCACGCGGCAAAGTTCGAGGCCGAGGTGATTGTCGGCGACGCTGTAGTGGACGCGCAAAAGCGGGTTGTCCTGTTCCGTGCGGCGGAGTTCCTGCTCGCGGAGTTTTTGCAGTTGCTCCGTCTGCTCCGGCGCGCGGACGGTGTGCAGTCTCCGCCCGAATTTCTGCGCGAAGAGCGTGGCTCCGATGTCGTAGTTCCCGCTGTGGATGGTGAAGATGAGGACGCCGCCGGGATGGGCACGCAGTTCCTCGAAGCGCTCCATGTGAGTGATGTCCCAAGTGACCTCCTTTTTGAAATACATGGACCAGAGACGGTCGAGGTAGGTGAGGGCGAAATTCAGGAAGACCCGATAGCCCGCCCACCAGCGCTCGGTGGGACCGTGGTCAGGACACAATGCCGTGAGATTGCTGAGAATGGCGCGGCGCTGAGGCGCGGCGAGGACGTAGATGAACAGTGTCACCGGCCAGACGAGCACGAGCGCCAATCTTGTCGGCACAAAACGCATGAACCGCAGCAAACAACGCGTCAGGAACGCTCCATGCAGCCCCGTGTTCCGCCGAGGCGGAACTTGCGGCATGGAGGGTTTGGCGGTTACTTCGGGTATCATCAGCGGGTGCTCTGCCCGTAGGGTCTGATCCATTTCAAGTCGAGTCAAAACATGCACACCACCACTGCCTCCAGCACCGCGTCGGATTACGATGTGATCATCCTCGGCGGTGCCTTCAGCGGTGCCTCCGCTGCCCTGCTTTTAAAACGTGATCTGCCCAGCTTGCGCGTGCTGGTGGTGGAGCGGACGACGGAGTTTGATCGCAAGGTCGGCGAGAGCACCTCGGAGGTGGGAGGCTGTTTCCTCACCCGCGTGCTGCATTTGAATCCCTACCTCAGCGCGAATCACTACCAGAAGCACGGGCTGCGGATGTGGTTTTGCAGCAAGCCTGAAGATCGCGTGGAAGACTGCACGGAGCTGGGGCCGAAGTTTCAAAGCCGTCTCCCCACCTTCCAGCTCGACCGCGCCATGCTCGACCAGCATGTGCTCGATCTCGCAGCCGAAGCCGGGGCCGATCTCCTCCGCCCCGCGACCATCCGTGAAGTCACTTTGGCCGAAGGCAGTGAGAACCACACCGTGAGCCTCAAAACCGAGGCCGGTGAAACGAAGACCTTCACCGCACGCTGGGTCATCGATGCCTCCGGGCGCGCCGCCTTGCTGGCGAAGAAGCTCGGCCTGCATCGCCAGCTCGGCGATGAGCATCCCACCTCCTCCATCTGGTGCCGCTTCAGAAACGTCAATGCGCTCGACAGCTACAAGAGCCGCTCCATGCACCCCTGCCTGATGAGCAACGTGCGCGCCTCCCGCAGCAGTGCCACAAACCATCTCATGGGCCATGGCTGGTGGGTCTGGCTCATCCCGCTGGCGAATGGGGACTACAGCGTCGGCATCGTCTGGGATCGCCGGGCTTTCACCCTGCCGGAAGGCGAGAGCCTCACCGAGCGACTGCGTGCTCATCTCATGACACATCCCATCGGCCGCCTCATGTTTGAAGGCGCGGAACCGGTGGAGGACGACACGTTTTATTACAAAGGCCTGCCCTATCATACCGAACAAATGGCCGGCAATCGCTGGGCCATGGTGGGCGATGCAGCGGGCTTCATCGACCCGCTTTACAGCCAGGGTCTCGACTACTGCGGGCACACCGTCTATGCCGTCACGCAGATGATCAAAAAGGCGTCCATGGGCGAAGATGTCAGCGCCACGCAGGCCTACCTCCAGGGAGCCTACAAACGCAGCTACCGCCTCTGGTTCGAGAGCCTCTACAAAGACAAATACTTCTACATGGGTGATGCCGAACTTGTGCGCATCTCCTTCCTCATGGACCTCGGCACCTACTTCATCGGCCCCGTGCGCCTCGTGTACACCGACCCCGATTACGAATGGACTCGCCTCCCGTATGATGGCCCCATCGGAAACCTCTTCGCCAAGTTCATGACCTTCTACAACCGTCGCCTCGTGGTGCTGGCGAAGAAGCGACTCGCCAAAGGCACGTATGGTGCCTGGAACACCGGCATGGATCTCACCCTCGGCCAGAGCTACTCGCCGAATTTCAGTGCCTTCATGTTCCTGCGCTGGGGTGTCCGCCTCCTGCTGATGGCGGAACTGCGCACTCTCTTTGGCAGAGCCAAGCCTGCCATGGCGGAAACAGCGATGCCGATGGCCGGTGAAGCGAAGGCTGCGGCTTGATTGGGCAGCCAAACCTGGTGCCTATGAGCAGTAAGGTGCTCACCCCTTGAACGAACCTCTGAACAGTGGGATAGGGCCAGGGTGATGACTCAAAGCTGGATCGAAAAGACGGCCGGCTAAAGTCTTCCGCAGCCTATCCTCTCGAACGCCCACCCATTCCCCATGCACTTCCTCATCACCGCTGGCCCGACACGTGAGCCACTCGATCCGGTGCGGTATCTCACGAACCGTTCCTCGGGGCGCATGGGCTATGCGCTGGCCGAGGCGGCGAGGGATACGGGGCATGAGGTGACTTTGATTTCGGGGCCGGTTTTTCTGCCTGCACCCACGGGGATGACGCTGGTGAAGGTAGAGACGGCTCGCGAAATGTTCGAGGCGGTGCTAAAGCACCTCGCCAGCGCGGACGTGGCCATCTTTGCCGCTGCTGTGGCAGACTATCGGCCCGTGGTGAAGGCGGAGCAGAAGATCAAGAAGAGCGCTGACACGCTGACTCTCGAACTGGAACGCACGGAGGACATCCTCGGCTCAGCTCGCGGTCTGTTCGGCTTTAAAGGCTGCCTCGTCGGCTTTGCGGCGGAGACGGAGAAGCTCGTGGAGCACGCGCAGGACAAGCTCGCGCGCAAAGGCTGCGACCTCATCATCGCCAACGATGTCTCCCAGCCGGGCATCGGGTTTGACAGTGCGGAAAACGCCGTCACTCTCTGCCTCCCCGGCGGCCAGACGCAGACTCTGCCGCAGCAAAGCAAGACGGCGCTCGCGAGCGAACTCATCCAGTTCATCACCCAGCTCGCTCGCTGATTCGTCATTCGGTTTTAGTCATTCGTCATTCTTCCATGCCCCTCCTCCCCATCGCCCTCGACGCCGCCACCCAGGCGGGCCAGCTGATCAAAAGTAACTTCGGCTCCGATCTCACGGTCAATGAGATGCAGCGCCATGACATCAAGCTGGAGCTCGACGTGCGCAGCCAGAAGCTCATCACCGAAATCATCCTGAAGAACGATCCCACCCACGCCATCCTCGGTGAAGAAGAGGGCGACCTCGGCGGCGATGGCGATGTCGAGTGGATCGTCGATCCCATCGACGGCACGGTGAACTACTATTTTAATATCCCGCACTTCTGCGTGTCGATTGCTGCGCGGAATCGCCACACGAAAGAGATGCTGCTCGGCGTGATCCACGACCCAATGCAGAATGAAACCTGGAGTGTGGTGAAAGGCGGCCAGCCCATGCTGAATGGCAAGCCCATCGCCGTTAGTCCGCGCGAGACAATGGCGGAAGCGGTCGTCACCGTCGGTTTCTCGAAGAGCAAATCCGCGCTGGATGCCGGCTTCGAGCGCTACAAGCGCATCGCCTACGATGTGCGCAAGACGCGCATGCTCGGCAGCGCCGCTCTCGCTCTCGCCTACATCGCCTGTGGCCGACTCGATGCCTATGTCGAAGAGCAGATCAGCCTTTGGGACATCGCTGCGGGTGTCATGCTCGTGGAAGCCGCAGGCGGCAAAGTCAGCACCTCACCGAGCACGGTGAAGCCCGGCACGATGTTCATCTGCGCCTCGAACGGCAAGCTGCCGATCGAGCCGTATCTTTGATCAGCGCTTCCTCAGCGCGCGCAGTCGTTCGCGGCCAATACGCCCATCGTAGCCCACTTCGGGCACTCGATCTTCCACGATCTCCCAGCGTGATTCGTCGAAGAGCGCGCCGAGTTGCGAAACCTCGATGCCGAAGGGTGGACCTTGTTCACCAGGGTCCATCTCCGGGTTGATGAACCAGATGCCGACGATCAAGCCGCCGGTCTTCAGCAATTCGTGGGCGGCTTTTTCATAACGAACCCGCCACTCCGGCGGCAGGGCGCATAGGCAGGTGTGTTCGAAGATGAAATCAAAGCTGCCGAGCTGGCCCGCTGGCGGATCAAAGAGATCTGCGAGCAGGAAACAGTCCGATAGCTGCGGGTAAGTCTGCTGTGCCATCGTGACGGCGGTGGGCGCGATATCGAGTCCGTAAGCCTCAAGACCGTTCCTGGCGAGCATCGCCACATCATGACCGACTCCGCAGCCGGGCACGAGGGCGCGACCTGTGGGCTTGTTGCTGGTCACCCACTCCAGCATCGGCGGTGAAGGCTGGCCTTTGTTCCAGGGGGTGTGGCCTTCGAGATAGTGTTGTTCCCAGTCAGTCATATCGGGAGATCATACGACGGGCAGCTTCCATTCGCCACGCATGGGGCGATGTTTCATCAGCGCGTTCGCCTCGGCATCGGAGCCGAAGTTTTCCGCAGCCGGGTCCCAGGTGAGTTTGCGCTTCGCCTTCAGGCAGGCGGCAGCGAGCTGGGGCAGCGTGTCGCTTCGCACTGCGGTCTCGATGTCGCAGACGGCTTTGGCCTTGCCCTGGATGGCATCCAAGAAGTTGCGCGTGTGTTCGAGGCTCTCGATAAGCTTGATCGGCATGGTACCGACCTTGTTTTGCGGGTCACGCAGGATGGCTTCATCATTAGCAGTGATCTTGCCACGCACCACATGCACCCAGCCTTTTTCACCGATGAAGCGTGCCCCGTGGCCGATCTCGTCGCCCTGATTGGCAAAGGTGATCGGCGCGGCACCGGCATACTCGAAGCGCAGCTTCCAGCTCAGCACGGCATCACAGCCGCCTTCCTTTGGATACTCACCACTGCCTTCGATGCTCGTGGGACCCGTCGCGTCCGTGCCATTGCCCCACTGGGCGATATCGAGATGATGAATGCCCCAGCAGGAGATCATGCCGAGGGAGAAGTTCGTGATGTTCTCGTGGTTGTCGCGCTTCAGCTTTTCTTCATGGAAGGGAGTCATCGGAGCCGGTCCCACCCAGCGATCCCAATCCACATTCGCGGGCACAGCTTGCTCGGTCCAAACCGGAGCCGTTTTGCCGCCGGGCACACCGACTTGGATCTCCTTCAGTTTCCCGAGACGACCATTTTGTGCCAACTCCGCCGCCCAGCGGAATTTCATGTCTGAGCGCTGCTGCGTGCCGAACTGAAAGACGACGCCCTTCTTCCTCACCGCCGCACGCACGAGCTGCGCTTCCTCGATGGACATGCCCATCGGCTTCTCGTGGTAGATGTGCTTCCCATTCAACACCGAATCGGCGGATGGAATGCTGTGCCAATGTACCGGCAGTGCCATGAGCACCGCATCGATTCCTGGATTGCGATTCAACTCTCGAAAGTCGCTGTAAACCTTCGCATCGGCGTTGCCATAGGCGTTGCCATAGGCGTCTTTGAGGATGCCCTGGGCATTCTCGATGCGCTTCTGATTCACATCACAAAGTGCCACCACACGGAGATCTTCATGATTCAAAAAGGCTCGCATGTCTCCCGTGCCCTGAGCGCCAACTCCGATGACGCCAAGCGTGATCTTGTTTGATGGCGCCGTCTGCGAGCGCAGCAGACGCGCTGGCACAAACATGGGCGCGATGCCCGTGGCGAGGATGGTCTTGAGCGAGGAGCGGCGGTTCATGGCAGGCGTCAAAACGCGATCAGGCAGTCCATTGTTCGGACATCTTCTGGGTGGGATCGGACTCTTGGAGAATAGGCGCGAAGAAAAATTTATATTCACTTTGAACGACAAAGTGAATGCCGGAAACAAACTGCCCATGGCTCCTGCGTCACCTCACCTCTCCCGCCTTCGTCTGCTGGCGCGTGGTGAGCCTGTGGGACTGGCGGAGTGGCTGCGGCAGCCGCTGACGAGAGACTCGTTGCTCGCACTGATCGTCGCCATCATCGGTGGATGCGCGCTTTATGGCTTCGGGCTGGGACTTTGGCGTGCGCCGCTCCAGGGCGTCTTTGTTGCTATCAAAATGCCTCTTTTGATTTTCCTGACACTGCTCGTGAATGGCCTGATCAACGGCATGCTCGGGCAACTTCTCGGCTCCGGCATGTCCTTCCGGCAAACCGTGGTGGCCTGCCTGATGAGCTTTGCCATCTTCAGTCTCATCGTGGGTTCCTTCAGCCCGATCATCATCGCCTGGGTACTGGATGCGCCACCGCCAGGCACGGATGAAGGGGCGGACTGGTATCGCCTCTTCCTGCTCGGAAATACTGCCGTCATCGCCTTTGCCGGCATCGTGGCGAACCACAAGCTGCTGCGGCTCATCCAGGCGTTTTCCGGTGATGCCATGGCAGGCTGGCGGACTCTGATCGCCTGGCTCGCGGGCAATCTCTTCGTCGGAGCTCAGCTTTCCTACATCCTGCGGCCCTTCTTTGGCAATCCAGAGCTGCCCGTGCAGTTCCTGCGGCCGAATCCGCTGGAGGGGAATTTTTATGAAGCTGTCTGGAGCATGACTCAGGCCTCCGTGGGAAGAGCCGACGGTCCGTCCATCGCCTTCTGGGTACTGTTGATCCTTGGGCTGGCCTGCCTGGGCAACGTGCTTTGGCACATCACCACCGATGCCACTTCTTCATCCAAACCTTCCAACCCCGAACCCACCCATCGCCATGAACCCTGAATCCACACCTCCAACTGTGCCCCAGTCACCTTCACCGGCCCCTATGGCCGCCACCACCGTGATGAAAATCGAGCCCATGCAGGCTCCCGTGACCTTCCCGAATGTCATCGAGGCCCTGCTCAAACATCCAGGGCGGCTCATTCACTCCTGCCAGCAGAGCGGCAGCGGTGTGCCAGCCCGGCTCGCGCTTGGTTCCCTGCTCTGCCTCATCATCTTCGGGCTGCTGCTCGGCAGCTTTTCCGGCGGTAACCAGCTTTGGGCCGCACCGCTGAAAATCACTGTCGGCATGATCGTCGCCGTCATCATCTGCTTCCCCAGTCTCTACATCTTCAGCGCACTCGACGGCCTGAACGCTCGCGTGCATCAGATCGCCGCCATCGTGCTCGGCATGGTGGCCCTGACCTCCCTGCTGCTGCTCGGGTTTGCCCCGGTGATCTGGGTCTTCAGCAGTTCCACGGATTCCCTCGGCTTCATGGGTTTCCTCGTGCTCGGCTTCTGGATCATCGGCCTCTTTTTCGGCACGCGACTCCTCACCGGAGCTGTCAAAGCGCTCGGTTCAGAGACCTCCGGGTATCTGAAAATCTGGGTCGCCATCTTCACCATTGTCACCCTGCAAATGTCCACCTCCCTGCGTCCTCTCATCGGCACTGCCGATACCTTCCTTCCCGAGAAAAAGAAGTTCTTCGTGCAGCACTGGTTCTACCACCTCGATGCCGCCAATCCGCCTGAAGGCAGCGCGATGAAGACGGAGGAGCGGCGGTAAGCTCACTCCATCCCCAAAACCTTCCAGAGGAAGGCCCATTCGTCGGCGGTTTCTTCGATGACTTTGGTGAGGGCGGTGCCGGCACCGTGGCCGGCGCTGGTTTCGATGCGGATGAGGACGGGTGGGCCGTCCTTGGTGTGGCATTCTTGGAGCCTAGCGGCGAACTTGAAGCTGTGGGCGGGGACGACGCGGTCGTCGTGGTCGGCGGTGGTGACGAGGGTGGCGGGATAGCGCGTACCGGGCTTCAGGTTGTGCAGCGGGGAGTAGGCGTGAATGGCGGCGAACTCGGCGGTGTTTTCGCTGCTGCCGTAGTCGCTCTTCCAGGCCCAGCCGATGGTGAATTTGTGGAAGCGCAGCATGTCCATGACGCCGACGGCAGGCAGCGCAGCACCGTAGAGTTCGGGGCGCTGAGTCATGCAGGCTCCGACGAGCAGGCCGCCGTTGCTGCCGCCCATGATGGCGAGCTTTTTCGGCGAGGTGTAGCCTTCCTTTTGCAGCCACTCGGCGCAGGCGATGAAGTCATCGAAGACGTTCTGTTTCCGCAGCTTCTTTCCGGCAAGGTGCCACTCGGCTCCGTATTCGCCGCCGCCGCGTAGATTGGCCAGCGCATAGACACCGCCCAGCTCCAGCCAGATGGCGCGACCGATGGAGAAGTTCGGCGTTAGGCTGATGTCGAACCCGCCGTAGCCGTAGAGCAGCGTGGCATTGTTGCCGTCGAGCTTGAGGCCCTTTTTATGCACGAGGAACATGGGCACCTTCGTGCCGTCCTTGCTCTTAACGAAGACCTGAGTGGTCTCATAGGGTGTGGCATCAAAATCGACCTTCGGTTGTTTCCAAAGGGTGCTCTTTCCGCTGGCGACATCGTAGCGATAGATCGCACCGGGTGTGGTGAAGCTGGTGAAGGCGTAGTGCGTGAGCTTGTCGCTGCGTTTGCCGCCAAAGCCACCGACGGTGCCGATGCCGGGCAGGTCGATGTCACGCGTCTTCTTGCCTTCCAAATCGTAGGCGGTCATGGCGCTGCGCGCGTCTTGGAGAGATTTGCAGAGCAGTTGGCCATCAATGCAGGAGACACTGTCGAGCTTGTGCTGGCCTTCGGGGATGATCTCGCGCCAATTTTCCTTCGCAGGCTTTATCACGTCGATGGCGATGACACGGTAGCGCGGCGCTTTGAGGTCGGTGTGGAAGTAGAACGTGGTGCCGACGTTTTCGATGAAGCTGTAGGAAGCATCGAAGTCGTTCAGCAGCTCGACCACCTTCGCGTCAGCCTGCTTCAGGTCCTGATAGAAGAAGCGGTTCTTCGGGTCGGTGCCGTGGGTGACGCTGTAGATGAGGTAGTGTCCGTCGTCAGTGACGTAAGCGTGCAGGCCCCAATCAGGCTGATCGGGGCGTGCGTAGATCATTTTGTCCTCGCTCTGCGGCGTGCCGAGTTTGTGGAAGTAAACCGTCTGGTTCTTGTTCGCCTCGGTGAGCGCTGCGCCTTCCTTCGGCTTCGGGTAACGGCTGTAATAGAAGCCGCTGCTGTCCTTCGCCCACGAGGCTCCGCTGAACTTCACCCACTCGATCAGATCCTCCGTGTCTTTGCCTGTGGCGATGTCTTTGACGCGGAATTCCTGCCAGTCGCTGCCCGCTTTCGAGACGCCATAGACGAGCCATTTGCCATCTTCGCTCGGCGCGGTCTCGGTCAGTGAAGTCGTGCCCTCTTTGGAGAGCGTGTTGGGATCGAGCAGCACGCGGGCCTCGGCTTCGAGCGAGTCGGCGACATACAGCACGTTCTGGTTTTGCAGGCCGGAGTTGCGGTTGAAGAACCACTTTCCTCCATGCTCAAAGGGGATGCCCGTGCGCTCGTAGTTCCAGGCTTTTTGCAGGCGCTCGCGGATCTGCTCGCGTTTCGGGATGGCTTTGAGGAAACCAAAGGTCACTTCGTTCTGTGCCTTCACCCAGGCCTTCGTTTCCTCGCTGTTGTCGTCTTCCAGCCAGCGATAGGGATCAGCCACCTTCGTGCCGTGGTAGTCGTCGATGACGCTGTCGTCTTTCCGGGTGACGGGGTAGGTCAGGCTTTGGGCGAAGGTGGTGGCGGACATGAGGCAGAGAAGAAGACTGGCGCGCATGGGCGCACTGGAGCGCCCTTGCATTCCGTGACAACTGCCATTTCGAGGTCCGGGGCGTTTATCGGTAGAGTGGGATCACTCCGGCGGATTGCCACTGCGTTGCTCGTCCTCACGGGCGAGTTCTTCGGTGGTTTTTTCGACGGCTGGTTTCGGCGTTTCGGCAGGGACTTCGGGTTCGTCATCAGGCATGACGGAGCCTTGGTCTTCGCCTTCATCCACAGGGTCACTCATGGCGACGGTGTTGGCGGCTTTCTCGACCTCGGGTGGTGGTGCCGAGGGACGTGGCTTCTGGTATTCGTCGTCGATGTCTTTGTCCTGATCGTCCTCGGAGAACCACGGGTTGTAGTTTTCGTTGTCCCACTCGTCTTTCGCGGGCTCCTGTTCGAGCTCCTTCTCGTCCTTGTCGAGCTGGGCGTAGTATTCGGGATAGGCTTCGCGGTCCTTCTTTTCCATGAAGTAAGAGAGCCAGATGCAGATCTCATACAGGACGTAAAGAGGGCCAGCAAGGAGCAACAGCGTCAGCACGTCCTGGGTCGGCGTGATCACGGCGGAGAAGATGGCGATGGCGATAATCGCGTGCTTCCGCGTCGTCTTCATCAGCTTGTAGGACAGGAAATCCAGCTTCACGAGCGCCATGACGACGACGGGCAGTTCGAAGGAGATGCCGAAAATGAGGATGAAGCGCGTGGCGAAGGTGATGTAATCCCCGAGCATCCAGGTGTTGTCGAAGCCGTGGTCGAAGTTCCAGACGAGGAAGAAATCGAGCGCACGCGGCAGCACCATGTAATAGGAAAAACAGACCCCGGTAAGGAAGAGGCCGAAGCCTACCGTCAGGGCGGGGAACAAAGTCTTTTTCTCGTTGTCTTTGAGTCCTGGCAGGATGAACTGAAGCAGGAAGAAGAGCAGCAACGGAAAGCTGACGATGATGCTGGCGATCATCGACACGTTCACCGACGCCATGAAACCTTCCTGCGGAGTGCGCGTGCTGGGCTGGCGGAATTCAATGTTGGGTGCGGGGAGGCCTGCTTCGACGGCTTGTGCTGTGATGGTTGCCTTCGCTGAAGCGGTGGCCCAGGCGTAGGGCTGCTGGACGATGTCGGTCAGTGGTTTGTTGAATCCGAAGGCACCGAGAACACAGATCAAAATCGTGACAGCGATGCGCACGAGCATCGCACGCAGATCTTCGAGATGGTCGAGAAAGGGCTTCTCTTCGTCGCCGGGATTGAGGTTCAGCGCGATCTTTTCGCGGGCTTTGAATACTTTGGTCAGGAGGCCTTGCCACATAACGGTGTGAGGGGGGAAACGGGTGCGGTAGTGCTGGGGTTAGATCGATCCCTTCGCCGCCATCCGCGCGTAGAGTGCCAGTGTCAGGGCGGTGGTGATCTCATTGGCAGCGATCATCCTCCGCAGGTCTCCTGAACTGACAAGCCGCACGGGGCTGATGTGTTCGCTTCCATCCGGTGAGGGACGGCTGACGACACACACGGGCTCCGCCTTGAAAAGGTAAACGTGCTCGTCGGTGAATCCTTGCGATGGAAGGAACCATCCGAGCGGCTCCAGCGTGCCGCCAGGGGCCAGCGCGTAGCCGGTTTCCTCGGCCAGCTCGCGCAAGGCGGTGTCGATGACGAGGTCGCAGGTCACGTCCTCCACGGCGCAGTCGATCTGCCCGGCGGGGAACTCCAGACACTCTTCGGCCACGGGAATGCGCTCCTGCGGGATCATGACGAACTCGCTACTCTCCGTCACGGGGGCGATGGCGACAGCGGCTTTTCTTTTCACCACGAGCCATGGCACGGGCTGCTCGGCGCGGTTCGGCGTGAGCACTTCGACGCGGTCCACGCTGATGTGCGGGTTCGCGAAGAGGCGCTCGTCCTTCACCGTCTGCCAGCCATCGCGGGACTGCTGGTGGAAGAGCCGGAAGGTCACGACAGCTCCTCCTTCCAGCGGGCGATCTGTGCGGCGACGTTTTGTGGTGACGGAGCGCCGATGCCTTTGCGGGCGGCGAGGGCGGTTTCGAGATTCAGGCAGGCGAAAAGATCGGCCTCAAAGGCGGGCGAGAACTCCTGGTATTTCGCCAGCGGGATGTCGGCAAAGGCGACCTTCTCCGCGAGGCTATGCGCGACAAGCTTACCGATGACTTCATGCGCGGAACGGAAGGGCACGCCGTGATTAACGAGGTAGTCGGCGAGGTCGGTGGCGAGCAGCATCGGGTCGCTGGTGGCGGCGCGAGTGCGGGCGTCATTGACCTCCATGCCGGCGATCATTTCGGCGAAGACGGCGAGCGCGGCTTTGATCGTGTCGATGCTGTCAAAGAGCGGCTCTTTGTCCTCCTGCATGTCGCGATTGTAGGTCATGGGCAGACCTTTCAGCAGGGTCAGCAGCGCCATGAGATTGCCGACGAGACGGCCGGACTTCCCACGCGTGAGCTCGGCCACATCGGGATTCTTTTTCTGCGGCATCAAAGAGGAGCCGGTGGTGTGCGCGTCGCTGAGAGTGACGAAGCCAAACTCGGCGCTGCACCAGAGGATCACGTCCTCGCTGAGGCGGGAGAGATGCACGCCGCAGAGGGCGATGGCGAAGATGACCTCGACGGCGAAGTCGCGGTCGCTTACGGCGTCCATGCTGTTTTGCGTGACGCTGGAGAAGCCGAGCTGCTGCGCCACATACTCGCGATCGATGATGATCGTGCTGCCCGCGAGTGCGCCGGAGCCGAGCGGCATGACGTCGATCCTTTTCCGTGCATCGCTGAGGCGGGCGGCATCGCGGGAGAGCATCTCCACATAGGCGAGCAAATGATGGGCAAAGAGCACAGGCTGCCCGCGCTGGAGATGGGTATAGCCCGGCACCACCGCGCCGCCGCTGCGCTCGGCGGCCTCGATCAAGGCACGCTGGAGGCTGTGAATGAGCGCGGTGATCGCGTCCACGGCATCGCGGGTGTAGAGGCGCACATCGGTGGCGACTTGGTCGTTGCGACTGCGCGCTGTGTGCAGCTTCGCGCCAGCCGGGCCGATGCGCTTCGTCAGCTCGGCCTCGATGTTCATGTGCACGTCTTCGAGGGATTCCTTCCACTCGAAATTACCCGACTCGATCTCGCGCTGGATGGCATTCAGTCCTGCCTGAATGAGAAACTGCTCGTCAGAGGAGATGATGCCGGCCTTCAGCAGCCCTTTCGAGTGGGCGATGGAACCACGGATGTCATGAGCGAAGAGCCTCCAGTCAAAAGACACGGACTCGCCATAACTCTGCACGAGCTGGCTGGTGGGCTGAGAGAAGCGGCCTTTCCACATAGGATTTTTTTAAAACGGGGCGCGGAGAGTAGCGGCAAAGCGCCCCCGTGCAACCCAGGCCTCACGCCACCACGAGGACGATGGCACTGAGCATCAACGCGGCACCGAGTAACCGCCAGCGGAGCACTTTGGCCCCGAGGTGCTGCTCCTGGTTCATGAACCAGTGCCCGATCATCCAGACCAGCAGCACGCTCAGCAGGCCGCGTGAGGCATAGACGATGTTCGCCGAGGTGGCCTTCCCATACACGGCCAGGGTGCTGACAAAGATGACGCTTTGGGTGCCTAGCAACGCCGAGCCGCCCGTCAGCCAGGCCCAGCCCTGCCGTGGGATGGCGCTCAGCGGGGCGGTGAAGCGGAAGATCAGGCCAAAGGAAAGCAGGGCATTGATCCAGAAGATGCAGGGCAAAAGCCGCGACGCGCCCCAGCTCGGGCCCCACTTCTGCACTAACACGTCAAATACCGCGAAGCACACCGCCCCAGTCCCACCGGCGATCAGCGTGATCACCAGATGCTTGGGATGCTTGCCGCCTTCTTTCTGGTTCAAAAAGGTGATGCCCACGACGCTCAGCAGCGCAGCGATCCAGGTTTTCAGCCCCACGGCATCACCCGTCAGCATCGGCGTGAGGAAAGCAACGATCACCACTTTTAGCCCAAAGATGGGCACGGCCACGGAGACGTCACCTTTCTCCAGCGCCAGAAATTGCGAGATCTGCCCCACGAAGAGGCACATGGCGATCAAACCCGGCTGCCAGAGCAGCTCGCGCTCGATGGGATGCCCCGGCAGCAGCCAGAGCAGGGAAAAGAGAGCTGCCACGATCAAGTTTGCCACGAATGTCGTCCGCCAGAGTCCCACGCCGAGATCGCTGGAGCGCTTCAGCACGAGTGCCCCGAAGGCATAAAAAAGCGCGGCGATGAGAGGATAAACGACAGTGGCAGTGGAAGCGGGCACTTGCGTGGGTAGCATCGCCTTCGCGGCGGCACAAGGAAGGCCTCCCGCCACTTGCCCATGCGTCTGCTACTTGCCATCCTCTTCACTTCCCTCTCAGCTTCTGCCGCTGAGAGGTGGGTCTATCTCGACAATGGCCACGTCCGGCTCGGCGTGAACCTGAGTGCAGGTGCTTGTGTCGGCTGGTTCTCCCACTCGCACTCCTCGGACAACCTTCTGAACGCCTATGATGTGGGCCGCTACCTCCAGCAGTCCTATTATGGCGACAAGGACGGCAGCGACTGGAACGGCAAGCCCTGGCGCTACAACCCCGTGCAGGGAGGTTCATGGAAAAACGAGCCCGCCGTGGTCATCGAATCGCGCGAGGAGAAAGATGAACTCTACGCCAAAGTGCAGCCCCGCCACTGGGCCACAGGCGCGATTTTAAAAGAGGTCACTCTGGAGCAATGGCTGCGACTCGAAGGCGGGCTCGCCCGGCTGAAGTTCAAGATGACTTACAGCGGTGAAAAAGAGCACAAGCCCTACCACCAGGAACTGCCCGCACTCTTCGTGAAGCCCGCACTCGACACGCTGGCCTTCGTCGGCACCGACGGCCAACTCACGCACAAGCAGCCCGGCTTCCCGAACGAGATGATTCGCTATAGCGAACCTTGGCTTGCCTGGGTCAACGCGAAGGACAGCGGCCTCGGCATCTACTGCCCCCACACCAAGGAAGCCACCACCTACCGCGTCCGCGAAGGCAACAAAGGTGATGTCAGCTACGCCGCCCCTCTCCAGACCTTCGCGCTGAAGCCCGGGCTCGTCTTCGAATACGAAGTCGTGCTCGCCATCGGCACGGTGGAGCAGATCCGCCAAGTGTTCGGGAAATTGGAAGCCAAAGCACCTTGATCAGGAAAGCATGAATAGCTCTGCCCCAGCCCCGAAACCTCCCACGCCAGTCGTTTGTGCCATCATCGAGCATGAAGGTCGCTGCCTCATCGCTCAACGACCGGAGGGCAAAAGGCTCGCAGGCTTCTGGGAGTTCCCCGGTGGCAAGATCGAGAAAGGCGAGAGCCCTGTGGCCGCGCTGCACCGGGAGCTGGCCGAGGAACTTGGCTGCCGCGTGGAGATCACCGCTGCAGGTCCGCCCGTGCCGCACACCTATGAGTGGGGCCGCATTCTGCTCTTTCCCTTTCGCTGTCGGCTTGCCAGTGGCAGCGCCCAGCCAATTGCGCATGAGCACAGCGCCCTCCGTTGGCAGCCCGTTGCCGCTCTCAGCCAGTTCAGCCTCGCTCCAGCGGACCTGCCCGTGCTTGCCTGGCTGAAACGTGGACCCGCTGACCTTGCTGCCGAGACACGACGCCTCGCCGAGGCTCAGGATAGAATTTGGAACGACGCCCTAGCGGATCAATGGCTCGGCGATGAGCTTTCGTCGTCCTGAAGGTAGGTCTGACCTCTGTAAAACATGGCGACAAAGACAAACAGCACCGCTGTGACCGCCATGCACTTCACGAAGAACCAGTAGTAGCCTGCGCCAGAGAGCGCGCCCGGGGATTTCTCGATCCACCAGTTCACGGCGGCGACAAATAGATTTCCGAGCGAGACAGCGAAGAGCCAAAGCGACATGATGAAAGACTTCAAACGTAAGGGCGACTGAGTGTAGAAGAACTCCAGCCCAGTAGTGGAAACAAGAACCTCCGCTGTGGTGAGGAACCCATATGCCACCACCTGCCACCAGATGGAGGGAGTCAAACCCTCGGCTATCCAAGACTCAATCCAAGCCGGAATGATAAACGATGGAATTATAAGGAAGAAGCCGGCTGAGATTTTTCGCAGAGGAGTAAGCGCGACAAATCGCCCTACGAATGGATACAGCCAGAGTGAGAAAACCGGGATGAGCAGCACGACGAACAGCGGATTAACACTCTGCATTTGAGAAGCAATAATCTCCCAGCCGAAGATGGCGCGGTCCATGTGCTCCGCCTGTTTCACCCAATGCGATGCAGTCTGGTCAAAGAGTGCCCAAAACATTGCCACGAACAACACGATTAACAGCAGGCCCATCAGTGTGCGACGAAATGCAGGAGCGCGCAGCTCAGTAAGAAAAGCCTTCGGCTGCGGAGGGGCATGTGAGAAGTCGTTTCTCCCCATCCAAAAAATAGTAGTGGCGATGAACATCAGTATTCCCGGCACAGCAAAGGCTACATGAGGTCCATATGTTTTGAGCAACCAAGGAGTAAGTAGCATTGAAATAAACGAGCCTGTGTTTATCGATAAATAGAACCAACCATAGACACGCGGCAGCAGCCCTGAGTTTGTGGTGCCAAATTGATCGCCCACATGGGCAGAGACACACGGCTTAATACCACCCGAGCCAATGGCAATGAGCGTGAGCCCCACGAAGAGACCGGTGCGCGTGCTGTCGCAAGCCAGCGCAAGATGTCCCAGGCAGTACACACTGGAAAGACCGATGATGGTCTTGTACTTGCCTAGCCAAAGGTCGGAGATCAAAGCCCCAGCAAAGGGAGTCAAGTAAACCGCCCACACAAAGATGTGGAACCACTTTGCCGCCTCAGCATCGCTCATCATATCCTTCGCGCCTTCATGGTTCACGAGCGCGGTCGTCATAAAACTCGTCAGGATAGCTCTCATCCCGTAGAAGCTGAACCGCTCCGCGAACTCGTTGCCGATGATGTGCGGGATGCCCGGAGGCATTCCGGGAATGGCGAGCGGCGTGGTGCGGTAGGACATGAATGGGTTTGGGGGGAAGGTGATTCAGGGACGGGTGTGAAAACCCATCTCGCGCTTGGGTGGAGCCGGAGGCGCGGTGAGCAGTGGACGCAGCTTCTGGTAGATGTCACGCAGGGAGGCGTCGTGGATCAGCAGAGTGTTGTCGATCTCGGCGAGTCGTTTGAGGATGGTCTGATTCGCGGCGAGCTGCTCGCGGATCTCGATGAATGCTCGGATGACATACACGCTCATCGCTACGGCCCGGTCACTGTTCAAAATCGAGGCTGCCATGAGGGCTCCATGTTCGGTGAAAACTCGGGGCATATGACGTCGTCCACCATGACTCAAACTTGAAGTCACAATTTGTGACCTCAAGTGTAGCCACTCTTCACCCGTCAAAATGAAGGAGAAATCTTCGGGGAACCTGGAAAGGTTTCTTTTCACAGCTTGGTTGAAGACCTTCGTGGGCACTTCGTAGAGCGCCGCCAGATCAGAATCCAGCAGCACCCTTTGGCCACGGACGGTGACAATGGGGATCTCGAGGGTCTTTTTCGAGTGCATAGGAGGATTCACACCAGAAAGTCTCAGAAATGACAAGCGGTCTTTGCCGGAGCTGGCGGCGAGGCTTTGAAAAGCGTCAAGGAACTAAATTTCTCGGCGTGAAACTCTTCACCTTGCTGCCGTTCATGTGACTCGCTAACTCAACCCTCCCAACCCGGCACACCACGCCACCAACCCCTTTCCAACCATGTCTGCCTCTGAAGAACTCAACATCAATGTCGCCCACGTCGAACGCGTGGCGAAGGAACTCGGCATCAAGGCCATTCAGGTCGGTGCCACGGCGAAGCTGCTCGCGGATGGCGGCACCGTGCCCTTCATCTCCCGCTATCGTAAAGAAGCCACGGGGATGCTCGATGAGGTGCAGATCCTCAATATCAAAGAGCGCATGGAACAGCTCGTGGCGCTGGATGATCGCCGTGCAGCCATCGTGAAGTCACTGGAAGAGCGGAAGCTGATGACGGACATCCTGCGCGCGAAGATCGAGAAGGCGGAAACGATCAATGTGCTGGAGGACATCTTCGCTCCCTTCCGTCCGAAACGCCGCACGCGTGCCACCATCGCCAAAGAGAAGGGCCTGGAGCCTCTGGCCGATTTCATCGAAGCCAACATGCTCACCGCTGGTGCAGACCTCGCTTCCGAGGCTGCAAAGCTGGTGAATCCCGATCACGAAAACGAAGAACTCCGCGTCAAAGACGCCAACGATGCCCTCGCCGGCGCACGCGACATCATCGCCGAGCGCATCAGCGACAACGCTGAAGCCCGTGCCGCCCTCCGCAAACTTTTCGCCGACCAAGGAACCGTGGTTTCCAAGGTCATGTATGGCAAAGACAAGGACGAGGAAGCGCAGAAGTTCCGCGACTACTTCGACTGGACGGAGCCGATGAAATCCATCCCAAGTCATCGCATGTTGGCGATTCGTCGTGGTGAGAAAGAAGGCTTCCTCCTCATGCGCATCCAGCCGCCGGAAGAGACCGCCGTGCAGATCATCACGCAGATGTTTGCCAAAGGCGGCAATGCCTGCACGGATCAGATGAAACTGGCCTGCGCCGACAGCTACAAGCGCCTGCTCAGTTCCAGCATGGAGACCGAGTTCCGCCTGGAATCCAAGAAGAAGGCCGATGCCGATGCCGTGAAGGTTTTTGCAGACAACCTGCGCGAGCTGCTCATGGCCGCACCGCTGGGGCAAAAACGCATGCTAGGCATCGACCCCGGCTTCCGCAGCGGTTGCAAAACGGTCGTCCTCGATGCGCAGGGGCAGCTTCTCTTCAACGATGTCATTTACCTCCTCGGCGAAGGCAACAGCCTCATGCACGCAAAGACGCTTGTGCTGAACTTGATCGAGCGCTTCAAGATCGAAGCCATCGCCATCGGCAACGGCACTGCCAGCCGCGAGACGGAAGGCTTCATCAACAAGATCGGCATCCCGAAACACATCCCAGTGATCATGGTGAATGAGAGCGGTGCCTCCATCTACAGCGCCAGCGATGTCGCCCGCGAGGAGTTCCCAAATCACGATCTCACCGTGCGCGGCGCGGTGTCCATCGGGCGTCGTCTCATGGACCCGCTGGCGGAGCTGGTGAAGCTCGATCCGAAATCCATCGGCGTGGGTCAATATCAGCACGACGTGGATCAGAAGCAGCTCAAAGACGGCCTCGACAACATCGTCATCAGTTGCGTGAACAACGTCGGCGTCGAGGTGAACACCGCCTCCAAGCAGCTCCTCAGCTACGTTTCCGGCCTGAACAGCACACACGCGGCGAACATCGTGGCCTTCCGCAACGAGAACGGCCCCTTCAAGTCACGCAAAGACCTCATGAAGGTCCCACGTCTCGGCGACAAAGCTTTTGAGCAGGCCGCAGGTTTCCTTCGCATCCGCGATGCCAGCCATCCGCTGGACTCCAGCGCCGTGCATCCTGAGCGCTACCCGCTCGTGGAAAAGATGGCCTCTGACCTCGGTTGCACCGTCGCCGATCTCATGCAAAAGCCTGAGTTGCGTCAGAAGCTCGATTTGAAAAAGTATGTCAGCGCGGATGTCGGTCTGCCCACGCTGCAGGACATCATGAACGAACTCGCCAAGCCGGGCCGAGATCCGCGCAAGCAGTTCGAAGTCTTCAAGTTCCAGGAAGGCGTGAACGAAATGAAGGACCTGCAAGTGGGCATGAAGCTCCCCGGTGTGATCACGAACGTCACCGCCTTCGGTGCCTTCATCGACATCGGCGTGCATCAGGACGGCCTCGCCCACGTCAGCCAGCTCAGCGACAGCTTTGTCAAAGACGCCGCCGAGGCGGTGAAAGTCGGCCAGCGAGTCATGGCGACGGTGATGGAGGTGGACATCCAGCGGAAGCGCATCGCACTCAGTTTGAAATCAAAACCTGACTTCGAGAAGAAGCAGGGAGGCGGACGTCCGGCAGGCGCACCTGCCGGTGGTGGCGGTGGTCAAAGTCGCCCGGGCGGATTCAGTCAAGGAGGCGGCGGACGCCCCTCCGGTGGTGGCATGGGCAATCCCTTTGGTGGCGGAGGTGGCGGTGGCGACTGGTTCACAGCAGCGGCCTCGAAGGGGAAGAAATAAGAGCTTCCTTGGTTCGCCCTTTTTGATCATTGTTTCATAATTCGCCTCCATTCGTATACCGACCATGAAACGCTGGATCTTCATTACACTGCTCTTTGCCGCATCGCTCGCGCAGGCTCAGATCAGCGTGGGCGGCAGGGCCTTTGTCCGCTCGCCGAATGAACTCGGCACGAAGGGTGAGTGGGTGCTGTATGAAAAGGATGCGCCGCAGGATGAGGCGAACCGGCGATGGCTGACGAAGAAGGTGCTCGTGGAGCTGAATGGCACGAGCGCGGCCAGCCTGTCACAGCTTCCAGGCGTCGCGAAGTCTCAGGCTCGTGGCAAGTATGCGGTGGTCGAGTTCAACGGCAGCGCCACCGCCGCCGTGGACGGAGCCAAACAATTGATGCGGCTCCCAGGAGTCCGCTCTGCGGAGCCCATGCTGGCCCGACAAATGCAGCATCGCCTGGTGCCCGACGATCCCTTCTTTGCCCACAATCCAGCGAACCCCGGCTACCAGTGGCATCTGCAAAACACAGGTCAAAACCAAGCCGTGGCAGGCATCGACCTGCGCGTGGTGTCAACCTGGGATAGCTATCGCGGCACAGGTATCCGCATCGGCATTCTGGACGATGGCTTGCAGGTCTCTCATCCCGATCTGCTGACGAATGCTGACACGGTCAACGACCGCGACTTCAATGATCTCGATGATGATCCCACTCCTGGCACTGGCGACTTCCACGGCACAGCCTGCGCAGGTGTAGCAGCGGCACGTGGGAACAACGGCATCGGCGTCACTGGCGTGGCACCCGAGGCCACGCTCGTGGGTCTGCGTCTCATCGCTGTCCCGACGACGGATGCAGACGAGGCAGATGCTTTTGCCTTCAGGAAAGACATCATCGACGTGAAGAGCAGCAGTTGGGGGCCCTCGGACAGTGCTTATGGTTACGGCGGGCCCGGGCCTCTGAGCGTGGCGGCTTTGGCAGATGCGGTGACGCTAGGACGTGGTGGCAAGGGCACGGTGTTTCTCTGGGCGGGCGGCAATGGGAACTACAATGGCGATGACTCGAACTACGATGGCTGGGCTGCATCACCCTATGCCATCGCCGTGTCAGCCATCGGCGATGATGGCGAAGCCGCACCTTACAGTGAGCCTGGGGCAAACATCCTGGTGTGCGCGCCCTCGAATGGCGGCACCCAGGGCGTGACGACGACGGACATCACCGGCAGCACAGGCTACAATGCCGGGACGGGTAGCGACTACGCGAATGGCGACTACACGAAGAGCTTCGGCGGCACTTCATCGGCCACGCCCGCCGTGGCAGGAGTCGTGGCGCTGATGCTTCAGGCCAATCCCAATCTCGGTTATCGTGATGTGCAGGAGATACTCATGCGCAGCGCCACGACGAACGATCCCAATGACGGCGGCTGGGTGACGAATGGGGCAGGTTTTGACTTTCATCATCGCTACGGCGCGGGCCTCGTGAATGCCCAGGCTGCCACGACGATGGCCACCACTTGGACGAATCTGCCAGCACGCGAAACACGCTCGCAGAGCTCGGCCAACCTGGCTTTGTCCATCCCCGATGGCGGCAGCGCTGGTCTCACACACAGCTTCACCGTCGCTGCCGAAAACAGTCTGCGACTGGAGCATGTAACCGTGAGGGTGAAGGCCACGCATCCACGCCGAGGTCAGCTCGAATGGTGGCTTACCTCTCCGAGCGGTGTCAGCGTGCGGCTGGCTCGGGCTCGGGGCAATGACACCGGAGCGAACATCGACTGGACCTTCATGAGCACGCACTTCTGGGGCGAGCGCTCCGAGGGTATGTGGAAGTTGCAAGTCTATGACACGGATCTCGCCGACTTCGGCACGCTGGACGAAGCCAGCATCACCTTCCACGGCACCGTGCCCACCGGCGGCCTGCCAGCGCCCGTCATCACCTCCAGCCTCATCATTGTCGGGCGCGAGGGCGCGGAGCTGCGGCATCAAATCACCGCTTCAAACTTCGCCACCAGCTTCTCCGCCATCGGTTTGCCTCCTGGCATCACAGTGAATGGCACAACGGGACTCATCACCGGCACGCCCGCTGGCACTGGTCCCTATTACGGACTCATCACCGCATCGAACGCCACCAGCACCGCTTTCGAAAACGCAGTCTTCTACATCCTGCCCGCCGATCCCGCCCTGTCAGATGCCGTGGAGCAGCCCACGTCATTAAAGATCGTTCCCTTTGGTTATGGCGACTGGTTCCGCCAAACCACGATCAGTCACGATACCGTGGATGCCGCGCAAAGTGCCCCGGTGGGCCATGAAGAATACTCCGGCATGGAATTCACCGTCGTCGGTCCCAAACGGCTGAGCTTCCAGTGGAAGGTCTCCTCTGAGGCAAATTACGACTACCTTGTGCTCACCGTGGACGGCTACGTCAAAGCCTACATCACGGGTGAGGTGGACTGGACACAGGTCACGCAGGACATCGGGCCCGGCACGCACAATGTGGACATCTATTATCTCAAAGACGAGGCCACCATCGCAGGGCAAGACGCCGGCTGGGTGGATGAAATGACACTCACCCCCATCACCGCAGCGCCCGTCGTCACCGGAGGCACCGTGAATGCGTATGAGAACGCCGCCGTCCGCCATCAAGTCGCCGCCACGAATGCCCCAACCGGCTACACAGCCACGGGGCTGCCTGCGGGGCTTTTGATCTCCACCACCACGGGCCTCATTTACGGCAGCACCTCGGTCATCGGCACCCACACGATCACCCTCGAGGCCACGAATGACTTCGGCACAGGCTCGGCCACCCTGACGCTCAACGTCGGCGCTATCTCCGAAGGTCTGGCGGCGGCGATTGATGCGCCAGCCCAAGTCATCACCTCCTCAGGCGATCTCGCTTGGCGGCCACAGGCGCTCTACTCTCATGATGGCAGTGATGCCGCCCGCAGTGGCGAGATCGGCGATCTCCAGGACAGCGTCATGAGCACCCAGGTCACCGGCCCAGCCAAGGCGACCTTCTACTGGGGCATCTCCTCAGAGGCGGACTACGACTACCTGCGTTTCTACATCGACGATGTCGAGCAGGAGGCCATCAGCGGTGAGGTCGGCTGGACGTTAAAAGAGTTCATCATCCCCGCAGGCACTCACACGTTGAAATGGGCCTACATCAAAGATGACTTCGTTCGCAGCGGGCTCGACTCCGGTTTTGTGGATGAGTTTAAGCTCTACTCCGATGCCGATGGCGACGGCTTCTGGGCCGACGAAGAAGCCGCCTTCGGCACCAGCGATACCGACCCCAGCGCCGGCCCCCGCATCGAATTCAACGCCTCAGGAACAAACCCGACGATCCAATTCCCCTCCGTCATCGGCAGGCAGTATCGCGTGCAGCACAGCCCCGACTTGCAGACCTGGACCACCGTCACTCTCACCGCCACCAGCACCACCACGACCTGGACCGACCCGAGCGTCAGCACGGACTCGCGGAGGTTTTATCGAGTAGCGGCACCCTGATCAAGAGCCAGAATTTCGAGAAATAGCCGTGGACGATTTTCTTCCTATAACGTAATTTTTTCGCGTTATAGGAAGAAAATCATGTTTATCGGACGCGACGAAGAATTGCAGGCGC
This sequence comes from Prosthecobacter sp., assembly GCF_044378005.1. Lineage (GTDB taxonomy): Bacteria > Verrucomicrobiota > Verrucomicrobiia > Verrucomicrobiales > Verrucomicrobiaceae > Prosthecobacter. The sequence continues at coordinate 17,969 of NZ_JBILYB010000025.1, read as the reverse complement.
TGCGCACGGCCATCCAAGCTCGTGAGCCCCGGCTTGCCGTGATTTACGGGCGTCGGCGCATCGGCAAGACATCGCTCATCCGGCAGGCCGTTGGGCGTGAGCCGGTCATTTTCATTGAGGGACTGGAAAACCAGTCCACTCAGGCGCAGATCCAGAGCTTCCTGGCTCAGGCATCTCGCCAGCTTCGTCGGCAACTGCCGCCCGTGACCTCCTGGCACGAGGCGCTGATGGCTCTGGACACGGCTTTGGCAAAGCGTCCCATGGTCATCGTGCTGGATGAGTTTCAATGGCTGGCGAACTACCGACAGGAACTTGTTTCGACCCTGAAGATGGTCTGGGAGCAGTATCTCTCACGCGCTCCAGGCCGCAGCCTGATCCTGTGCGGATCAATCGCTTCCTTCATGACGACCAAGGTCATCCGCTCCAGTGCCTTCTATGGACGCACGGACCTGGTGATTCATCTCCAGGGATTCCAGCTTCATGAAACGGCACGTCTGCTGCATGGACGTGGGTTTCAGGAAGTACTGGATGCTCAATGCTACACGGGCGGAGTGCCCAAGTATCTCGAGTTGCTCGCAGCCGCGCCTTCGGTCGTGCTCGGCATGGAGAAGGAGGCCTTTCGTGCGGATGGCTACTTCGTGGAGGAGTATGACCGCATCTTCGTGAGCCACTTCGGCCGCAATGCCGAGTATCCACGACTCGTCCGCGCGCTGGCAGATTCACCTTATGGTCTGACTCGTCGTGAACTTGCCGCCGAGGCGGAGATCGCTGAAGGTGGGATGCTCAGCCAGCGGCTGCATGATCTGGAGGCGGCGGGCTTCATCTCCTCTCACAGCCCTTTTGACAAAGGCAGCGAGTCACGGCTGATCCGCTACTACCTAAGTGACCCATGGATGAGTTTTTATCACGCCTTCCTGCGCACTCGACTGAAGCAGATTCGCACAGTCGGCAAGAAGGACATGTTCATCACGCTTCGGCAGAGCGGGGCCTTCCGCTCTTGGATGGGACGCGCCTTTGAGCTGGTGTGCCTTCGGCATCAGGTACTGCTGGCGCGTCTGCTCAAGTTCGATGCCATCGACTATGAAGCCGGGCCCTGGTTTCGCTCACCGCGCAAAGGGCTGACGGGTGTGCAGATCGACCTCGCGTATGATCGTGCGGATGGAGTGATCACGCTCTGTGAGATGAAGCGGCAAACCGCCCCGCTGGGTAAGGCTGTCATTGCCGAGGTGGAGCGAAAGGCAGAGGCACTGCGTGCGGCCTATCCACGGCGGACTGTGCAGCCGGTGCTGGTCGTTGATGGACCTGTTTCCAAGGAAATACCGGCCTCCGGCTACTTTCACCGCATCATTCAGGCTTCGGATATGCTCAGATGATTTTCTTCCTATAACGTATTTATTTCACGTTATAGGAAGAAAATCGATTTTGCCTCAGAGGGTTGTTTTTGAGTTCAAACATAGACCCTCGGCACCCGCGAATTGATGTTCGTGAACACCTCGTAGGAGATCGTTCCGGCCCATTCAGCGAGGTCATCGGCGTTGATCTCCGACTCGCCTTGTTTGCCGAGCAGGATGACTTCATCACGATAGTAGGCGGTGCCCCAGTCGAGATTCACCATGATCTGGTCCATGCAAACACGACCGGCGATGGGATGACGCTGGCCGCGAATGAGCACCTGACCTTTGTTGGAAAGCGCGCGGAAGTAGCCATCGCCATAGCCCACAGGCACGGTGACGATGCGCACCGGATGATCGCTCCGCCAGGTACTGCCGTAGCTGACCGGTTGTCCGGGCTGCACGACTTTAAAGTAGGCGACATGGCTTTTCCAGGTCAGCGCGGGCATGATGGGCACAGTGCGGACGCATTCGCGGCTTGGATACACGCCGTAGAGCATGATGCCAGGACGCACGAGATCGAGATGACTCTCGGGAAGCTGCAAAATGCCGCCGCTGTTCGCGATGTGCCGCAGCGGCATGGACAGGCTGCGCTTCTCGTAAAAGCTGAGCACCTCGTGGAAGCGCGAGAGCTGCTCACGCGCATGAGTCAGGTCAGCGGCGTCGGAGTTGGCGAAGTGCGAGTAGATGCCCTCCACCTGCACATGCCGGGCTTTGAGACTGGCTTCGAGGAGCTTGTCGGCACTGTAATAATGAATGCCGAGCCGCTCCATGCCGGTGTCGATCTTCAAATGCACGCGCGCAGTGACGCCCATCGCTGCGGCGGCGTTGTCGATGAGGTTCAGCTTATCAATCGAAGGCGCGGTGAGCGTGAGATCATTGCGGATGAAGATGGGGATCTGCGTCTCGGCGATGCCACCGAAGACGAGGATCGGTGCGGTGATACCCGCTTCGCGTAAAATGACGGCTTCTTCCAGCAAAGCGACGCCCAACGAGTCAGCACCGCCTTTCACCATCTCGCGCGCCACAGGCACGAGGCCGTGACCATAGGCATTCGCTTTCACCACGGCCATGACTTTGGCTGCGCCGACATGCTGGCGGATCGTCTGTAAATTCCGTCCGAGCTGCCCGAGGTCCACTTCCACCCGCGTGGGGCGGATGGATTCATCTTCGGAATTGGCGGGAGCATTGGCTGGCATCGGAGTCGCGATGTTCAGCGGCACGAGATGAAAGGCAAGGAGGGAGCGAGATCACTTGCTTCCCTGCCTGAACATCGAACTCATCTGCCAGCTCGTCTTGAAGGTTTCGATGAGCTGATCGTGGTAAGTTTGCAGCGGCTTCAACTGCGCAGGAGAGAGGAAGGCAGCGGCCTCCTGAAGCGTTCGTTGGTTCGTGGCTTTCTGGTACTCCAGCATCTTTTGAAAATTGGCATCGTTCAACTGACTCGGGTCCTGGATCATGCGCGAGAGCGCGGCCTGCTCGGGTGTGGGACTCTGGCGGACCTGCGCCATGAGGGTGATGAGCTGGTCCTCCTGCTGGGTGGAGAGGGGCTGACCGCTGGCATTGAAAAGACTGCGCCCCATGGCTTCAAAGGAGGTCCGCTCGGGCTTCGTGCCCTCCCAGCGCTGGAAGGTGCTCCAGTCGCTGTCGTTGTTGAGGAAGCCTTTGATGGTCTGATCGTAGGCCGCCTTGTTCTTTTCCGCTTCGGCGATGAGCTTCTGCCGCTGTTCCGGGGTGACATTGGGATCGAGCATTTTTAAGCCGAGCTCCGTCTCCAGTTTGCCACGCTCGACGAGGAGCTTTTTGAAGTGGGCTTTCTCTTCGTCGCTGAGCTGGAGGTATTCAAAAAGGCGCGCGTAGCTGGTCTCGATCTGCACGGCCTGCTGCTGCATGAGGAGATCACGCATGGCGGGGTTTTTCATCATGTCCTGCAGGGAGCCAGCGGGGCCGGTCCCACTCGCCGCTGCCGGGGCTCCTGGACTTCCGGCTGTCGCACCGACCATGTCGGGCGGCACGCTTCCGCCCACACGAGAGGGAGCCGGAGGTGGAGTGACGGGGCGGTTCGCGAGATCGCGCCGGAGCTGTGAGATGGTCTGGCGGGCTTCTTTTAAATCGGCCTCCAGTCGGGCCACTCGCGGATCTGGCGGCGGGGGCGTGGCGAGCACCCACGCGAGCGCGACGATGCTGGCGAATAAAGAGGCGGCGAGGGAGATGGTAAGAGCTTTCATTTCGGTGACGCGACCTGGGTTTTACCGCAGCGGAAGAAAACGATCCAGCCTCAAACGCGCAGCGGCTGAGATTCCGAGTGACAAGCCACCGCGACTTGCCGCCAGCGGGGTTCTGGTCCACACATCGGGCCGCCCATGCCTCCGCCCAAGAAATCCGCCCCCAGCAGCAGCCAGTTTCATGCCGTGATCGGCACGGACGAGGCGCGGGTGAAGGAGGCAGCGATGAAGATCGTCCAGCGCATCTCGCCTCCTGACTCTGGCGATTTCGGCAATGAGATCATCGAGGGCCAGGCGGACAATGCGGAGCACGCGGGCCAGATTTGCAGCAATGTGATCATGGCTCTGCAAACGCTGCCTTTCTTTGGCGGCGGCAAGGTGGTGTGGCTGAAGGGCGCGAATTTCCTCGGCGAGAGTCAGACAGGCAAGGCGCAGGCCTCGGTGCAGGGCTTTGAAAACATCCTCGATGTGCTGGAGTCGGACCTGCCGCCGGACATCAAGTTTGTGCTGAGCACGACGTCGATCGACAAACGCCGCACGTCCTTCAAACGCCTCTCGAAGATCGCCACGATGGACGTCTATGACAAGCCGGACACCAGCCGTGCGGGCTGGGAGGAGGCGGTGATGGCGCAGGCGATGGTGAAGGCGCGCGGGCTCGGACTCAGCTTTGAAAGCGGAGCGCTGGAGTTGCTGGTGCAGATGGCTGGCGATGACACGAGGCAACTCGAAAATGAGATCGAGAAGATCGACCTCTATCTCGGCGAACGTCGCCGCTGCGGCCTGAACACGGTTCGCGGCATGGTTTCCATGAGCCGTGCTGGCGTGATCTGGGAGATCGGCAATGCCATCGGTGCGCGCGATCTCCAGCGTGCGCTCGAACTGCTGGGCGTGCTCATGTATCAGGGCCAGAACGCCATCGGCATCCTGCTGGCGGCCATCGTCCCGAAAGTGCGGAACCTGCTGATTGTGAAGGAACTCACCACGAAGAACAAGGTGAACACGATGAGCTACAACAGCTTCAACTCCAGCCTGGATGCACTGGCTCCAAGCGCCACGGCTCACCTGCCGCGCAAGAAAGATGGCTCGGGCTTCAATGTGTATCCGCTCTTCCTCGCTGTAGCCGAGGCGCGGAAATTTACCCTCGAAGAGCTGCACGAGGGCTTCGCCGCCTGTCTCGCGGCAAACTCGAAGCTGGTGACGACGCAGCTCGACACCAAGGTCGTTTTGGAGCGTCTGCTCGTGGGCCTGCTGGCGCCGCGCACACGCAGGGCGTGATCTCTTTCCCAAACCCAACTCATGAGTGATGACGCGACGTTTCCCGTGACTGTGCAGCGCATCACTTTGCCGGACTCGGCGGTGACGACGGAAGACGTGACCGCACGCGAAGAGCCACTGGAGATCCGCGTGGAGGGTCGCAGCGTGGCCGTGGTCATGCGCACGCCAGGGCATGATGAGGAACTCGTCGCGGGATTTCTGGTCAGCGAGGGCGTCATCACCAGGGCCCGCGATGTGCTGGAGATCAGCCAGTGCCCGAGCACGGGAAACAAATACGGCAATGTGGTGGACGTGCTGCTCGCGGGCAGCGCTGTGGTAAACTGGGACAGCCTCACGCGCCATGTCTTCAGCGCCTCGAGCTGCGGCATCTGCGGGAAAACGAGCATCGAGAGTGTGTTTCAGAGGTTTCCTGTGCTCAAGGCAAGTGCTCAGTGTTCAGTGCTCGGTGCTCAGTCTAAAGATGCCTCCAACGCGGTTTCTGAGCACTGTGAACTGAGCACTGAGCACTCAGTGTTCCGCGTCTCCCCTGCCCTGCTCGCCAGCCTTCCCGCGAAGCTCCGCGCCTCGCAGGCGACCTTTACCCAGACGGGCGGACTTCATGCGAGCGCGATCTTTGATGAACACGGCGAGATGCTGGTGCTGCGCGAGGATGTGGGGCGCCACAACGCTCTGGACAAAGTGCTCGGCTGGGCCTTGCAGCGCCGGTTGCTGCCTTTTCAAAGGCACATCCTGCTGGTCAGCGGACGCGTGTCGTTTGAGCTGATGCAAAAGGCGCTGGCCGCCGGGGTGCCCATCGTGGCGGCCATCTCGGCTCCGAGCAGTCTGGCGGTGCAATTTGCCGATGACAGCGGGCAGACGCTCGTCGGCTTCCTGCGTGGGGAGACGATGAATGTGTACACGCACCCGGACCGCGTGAAGGCATGAAAAAGCGGCGGAGAACACATGGTTCCCCGCCGCTGTAGCATGGTTGGGGTGGCTTAGTTCACCGCGATCTGGCGCGGCAGGGCCGTGGGTTTCACGGGCAGCATGAGGGTGAGCACGCCGTCTTCGAGGGCGGCGGAGAGCCTCTCGTCATCGACGGGGGTGTTCACGTTCAGGCGGAGCTGGTAGTTCAGCGTGGAGATCTCCTGGTGGAGCGGTTTCCAGTCGGCGGGCACCGGCACGGAGCGCTCGCCGCGGAGGGTGAGGACGTCTTCGTGGTATTCGATGTTCACGCCGGACTTCGGCACGCCGGGCATCTCCACGCGGATGACGAAGGCGTCATCCTGGCGGTCGATGCTGAAGCGTGGTTTTTGCAGGCTTTCCGTCACGCCCGCAGTCGGGGCGCTCTGGCTGGAGGCAGGGGGGCAGCAAGTGGAGTTCATAGTGGATAAGTTCGGGGATGAGGATTGAGAAATGGGTTAGTTGATGGCGATGAGCTTGGGCTTGCGCTGTTCCTGCTTCGGCAGGGTCACGGTGAGCAGACCGTCTTCGAGCTTCGCGCTGATGCCCTCGGCATTGACCGTCTCAGGCAGGCTGAGCGAGCGGCTGAGGGTGTAGGCGGACTCGTTTTCGCCGGTTTTGACACGGCGCTCGGCGGAGACGGTGAGTACGCCTTCGCGGAGTTCGACCTTCACGGCGTCTTTCTTCACGCCGGGCAGTTCAAAGCGGGCGTAGAAGTTGTTCGCGTCCTCGTGGAGGTCCGTGGCGAGCCGACCAGCGGCGGGGGCTGTCGTGGCGGGGAAAAAGTCCTCCAGAAGCTGAGCCACCGCCGGAATGCCGGCAAAGGGATGACGCAGCCAGGGACCGAAGTCAGTGGCACGACCAAGATTCAGAGCAGGATTGGAACGGATGAGTTTCATGGGGATGTTGATTTGGGTTTGGGTTGTCTTTTTGAGACGTGCCAATCCATTGCAAGCTCGATGCCAAGTCCTCGCCCCAGCCATTTTAGCGTTGATTTTCAATGAGTTAATTTCAACCACGCTTTCGCGACCTGGTTAAATTTGTGCCACATGGGCATTAACTGAACCTTCACCCATGATCTCTAAAGTGCAGTCGTGGCACTTTTCATCGGGATGCCTGATCTTCCGAGAAAAATCTCTGGGCGTGAGGTCTGCCTGAGGCCAGAATCGCCGCCATGCTTGTCTCTGGCCAGCCCTACCGCACGATCTGGATGCCCGATGATGCCATCGTCCGCATCATCGACCAACGCCGCCTGCCTTGGAGCTTTGAGTTGCTCGACCTGCGATCCGTCGCGGAGGTGGCCCATGCCATCCGCGACATGGCGGTGCGGGGTGCGGGGCTCATCGGAGCCACGGCGGGCTATGGCATCGCGCTGGCAGCCCGTGAGGCGGAGACGCCGGAGGCTCTGGAAAAGCTGGCTCGTGAGCTGATCGAGACTCGCCCCACAGCGGTCAATTTGAGCTGGGCGGTGAATCGCCAGCTCGCGGCGATTCAGGCTGCGGGCTTCGAGCGGCGAGTCGAGGTCGCACTCGCCGAGGCGGGTCGGATTGCCGATGAAGATGCGGCCATGTGCGCCGCCATCGGGCAGCATGGGCTGGAGATCATCCGCGAGATCGCGGCGCGGAAGTCGGGGCAGGTGGTGAACATCCTCACGCACTGCAACGCGGGTTGGCTGGCCTTTGTGGATCATGGCTCGGCCACCGCACCGATCTATGCGGCCCACGCGGCGGGCATCCCGGTGCATGTCTGGGTGGATGAAACGCGCCCGCGCAACCAAGGCGCACGGCTCACCGCCTGGGAGCTGGGCCAGCAGGGCGTGCCGCACACGATCATCGCGGACAACACGGGCGGGCACCTGATGCAACACGGGCTTGTGGACATGGTCATCACGGGCGCGGATCGCGTGACCCGCAGCGGCGATGTGGCGAACAAGATCGGCACCTATCTCAAAGCTCTCGCGGCGAAGGACAACGGCGTGCCTTTCTACGTCGCGCTGCCCTCTTCGACCTTCGACGACACGCTGAGCGATGGCGTGAAGGAGATCCCCATCGAGCAACGCGGCGGCGATGAGGTGACGCACCTCGAAGGCGTCGCCGCGGATGGCTCGGTGCAAACCGTCCGCATCGTGCCCGAAGGCTCACGCGCGGTGAACTACGGCTTCGACGTCACACCCGCGAGATTGATCACGGGCTTGATCACCGAGGCTGGGGTGAGTTCGCCGCTCAAGGCGTGATGCGCGCACCTGCCTTCTTCAGCTCCTCGACGAGGGCTTTTGAGGCATCGTTCAGCGGGCATTCAGTGAGGAAGATCTGGCAGTAGGGAGCCCACTCACGAGCACCGTCGTTGTCTTTTTTCCAGGCGCGATGCAGCGGGGCGATGTCGGCGACGGGGTTCTTGTCGAGGAAGAGGAATTGCAAGTCGGTCAATGCCTCCAGCGGGGCGAGATCGGCAACTTGATTGCCCTTCAGCGAGAGCATGGAGAGCCACTTCAGTTGGCCGATGCCATCGAGTTTGGTGATCTTGTTGCCGTCGAGGTAGAGCGTCCAGACTTTGGGCAGTTTGAAGAGCGCGGAGACATCGGCGATCTGGTTCCCGGCGAGGTAGAGCGAGTTCAGCGCGGTGATACCGCCGAGCGCGGAGACATCGGTGACTTTGTTGTTGGTGAGTTCGATGTATTGCAGCGCCTTGCAGGTGGCCAGCGGAGAGATGTCGGCGATCTGGTTGTTCGCCACATCAAGGAACTGGAGCCGCTCCAGGCCTTTGATGGCGGCGAGGCTGGTGAGCTTGTTGTCTGGCAAGGTCAGGGAGGCCAGCGCGGTGCATTTTTCCAAACCAGTCAGGTCGGTGATGCCTGCGCCTTTGCCCTCAATGATGGAAACAGTGGCGACATCCTCGGCGGTGATGACTTCCTGGTTGTCGCGCTTCGCGAAGACCTGCTTCCGCACGGCGGCTTCGAGTGCCTTGTCCTTGAAGACAGCGACGGGCTTCGGCGGTGGTGGTGGAGGGGTGGGCTTTGCAGGTTCCGTTTTCGCCGTGGCTGGAGCGGCGGGCTTCGCAGGAGTGGGAGCAGGCTTGGCGGTCGTCGCTGGGGCTGGCTTAGTCTCAGCAGGCTTGGCTGGGGCTGGCGTCGTTGGCTTGGCAGGGGCCGCAGCAGGTGGCGTGGCTGGTTTGGGTGCGGGCGCTGGTGTTGCCGCGGGCTTGGCAGGAGTCTCGACCTTCGCGGGAGGCGTCGCCGGAGCCGGCTTGGCAGCGGCCGGGGCTGGAGTGGGAGCCGCTGCGGGCTTCGGGGCTTCCGCAGGTTTGGCCGGGGCGGGTGCGGCAGGCTTCGCATCCTGCGCGGACAGCGCGGCGGCAGACAGGAGGAGGATCAGGGATGGGATGGACTTCATGTCTGGTGGGTCGGGGTAGTGAGGGGAATGATACGGCAGCGTATGGTTGCATGTTATCGCAAAATCGGCTCTGTCGGCGTCACCATGATCAATGTTATTGTCATCCTCGAGATCGACCCCGCCCGTGTCGATGAGTTCCTCGAAGTCATCACCTTCAACGCCGCCGAGTCCGTGAAGGAGCCGGGCTGCACCCGCTTCGAGGTGAATCGCCAGTTCGAGCAGCCGAACCTCTTCGCGCTCAGCGAGCAGTATGTGGATCAGGCCGCCATGGAGGCGCATTATCAGACGCCGCACTTCGCGCTGTGGAAGGAAAAGTCAGCCACCGGCTTTGTCAGCAAGCGCTGGTCGGTGAAAGGTCCGGTCCTCGACTGATCCGCCCGCGTATCCCATCCCCCCACCGTGGAAGACGCCTTCGGCCATCATATCTCCTACCTGCGAGTGTCCGTCACCGACCGGTGCAACGAACGCTGCCGCTACTGCATGCCCGAGGAGGAGCAGGCCTGGTTTCCGAAAGAGGAAGTGCTGAGCTACGAGGAAATGCTGCGCGTACTGCGTGTCGGCGCCGGGCTCGGTATCAAAAAGGTCCGCGTCACCGGAGGCGAACCGCTGACCCGTCCGGGCGTGGCTGATTTCTGCGCGCAGATCGCTGCGATTCCGGGCATCGAGCAGATCGGCATCTCCACAAACGGCACTCTTTTGAGCAAAGAAGAGCAGGGTGAAACCATCGCCGCACGTCTGGTCAAAGCTGGTGTGCATAGCGCCAATGTCTCGCTCGACTCGCTTGACCGCGCCGCCTACCAACGCAGCACGAGCCGCGATCTCCTGCCCAAGGTGCTCGATGGCATCGATGCCGGCATCGACGCCGGTTTCCGCTCCATCCGCCTGAACTGCGTGCTGATGAAAAACCAGACCGAGCGCGAGTTCGTGCCGCTCATCGACTACGCCCACAGCAAAGGCGCACTGCTTCGTTTCATTGAACTCATGCCCGTAAGCACTCAGGACGTGCTGAGCGAGGCGAACTTCCTCTCCACCACCCACGCGAAACAGATGGTGGAGCAGCACTACGGCCCGCTCACGCCTCTGCCCGACTTCAAAACGAACGGCCCCGCCACCTACTACGCCATCCCCGCCACTGGCCAGAAGATCGGCTTCATCGGCGCGATGACGAACCTGCACTTCTGCGAGAACTGCAACAAGCTCCGCCTCACCAGTGACGGCAAACTCCGCCCCTGCCTCGGCAGCTACCTCGAGTTCGACCTCCGCGAAGCCCTCCGCGCCGGATGCAGCGACGCCGAACTCGCCACCCTCATCCACAACGTCGTCGCGAGGAAGCCGAAAGAGCACGACTTCCGTGACAACTACCAGCCCAACCGGAAGATGATCGCGATTGGGGGGTGAACGCAGGCACAAAAAAGCCGTGACCCGAAGACCACGGCTTTTGTGAAGTCAGACGCAGCTTACTTCGCAGCAATCGCCTTTTCGATGGCGGACACGACGGCGGTATCATCCGGCGTGGTCTTGGGCTCGAAGCGCTGGAGGGGCTTGCCGTCTTTGCCGATGAGGAACTTGCCGAAGTTCCATTTCACATCGCCGGGGAAGGCACCTTCTTTGCCGGTGAGGGCGCCGTAGAGGGGGTGCTGCTCGGCACCTTTGACGTGCAGTTTGTCGAACATCGGGAAGCTCACGTTGTACTTTTCGGTGCAGAAGATTTTGATCTCCTCGTTCGTGCCGGGCTCCTGAGCTCCGAAGTCATTGCAGGGGAAGCCGACCACGCTGAAGCCCTGATCCTTGAACTTCTCGTGCAGCGCCTGGAGTTCCTTGTACTGCTTGGTCAGGCCGCAGCGTGACGCGACGTTCACGACGAGGAGGACTTTGCCCTGATAGGCTTTGAGGGAGGTGTCTTTGCCGTCGATGTCCTTCAGCGGAATATCGAGCACGGACTTTTCAGCAGCACCAGCGATGCCAGCGGCGAGGAGGAGGGAAAGAAGGAGATGTTTCATAGGTTTGTTGAATGGGACGGAGGAGACGGTACGAGCGTCGGGAACTTTCAGACGAACTCGGTGCGCTACAAATCCAGCACTCGGTCCATGCGCTTTGCCACATCGGCGAGGTAGTCCCAGCCACCCGCCTTCACCTCAGCGGCGGCCCAGCCGGTGAAGTTGATCTTTGCCAGCTCCACACGCACGGCGGGCCAGTTGATACTGCCTTCGCCCAGCGGATTGTCGAAGCCCTTCCTCATGCCTTCCTTCATCGCCACGTCGAGATCGTATTCCTTCACGTCGAGTTTCATGCTGCGTTTCCCCAGCACCTCCACCCAATGCTCGGCCACACCCCAGCGCATCTGGTTGCCGATGTCCAGATGCACGCCCACCCACGGGCTGCCGATCTCATCGATCAACCGCGCCATATCAAAAGCGCTGATGGTGAAGGTGTTCCAAACGTTCTCGATCAGCATCCTCACGCCCTGCTTTTCCGCATGAGACGCGGCCTCTTTCATGCGCGCCACAGCCTCTCGCCAGGTCTTTTGCAAAGGCTGGTCCAGGGGATAGGCCAGAACGACGAGCATCGAGTCACCGCCGAGCTTCTTCGTGAGATCGATGCCGGCTTCCAAGCTCTCCGCACGTCCGCCAACAGTGCCGTCGATAATCAGTCCACTTGCCTTGCTTGCCGCGATCCACTCGTCTGCGTTCTGCATCGTCACATGCCCGAGCAGGCTCGGCTCCACGCCTTCAAAGCCACACTCACGCAGCTTTGAAAATGCTTCCGTCAGACTCATCCCCGCGGCTACCTTCTGTGCCATGCTCCATTTCAAAGATTTGCGTATCCTGCCGGTGAACTGACCCGCGCTCGCGGGCATGGCGAAATGGATTGTTGAGATAGCGCTGGTGGAGAGGAAGTGGCGGCGGATCATCCTCCTCCAAACGCGACCAGCTTGGTCGATCTTCACCCAACGGCTGGACATGACAGGAATCGGGCTCTGTCATCATTGCGAGCTGGTGCCGACACTGGTGAAATTAATGTTTGGCTTCTGCGGAAGTTTTTCGTATTCTAACAGCTGTCTTAGTTCAGCGGGAGCAGCACGCTCATCTTCACTCAATCATTTGTTGCGATCTTGGCTGGTGATTCCGCTTTCAAATCGAATCAGGAAATCAAAACCATGAAACCCCACACTCATTCATTGGCGGGAGAAGCGGCATCCAAGTTGTTTAAGACTGCACGACTCTTCATCCATCTCGTGATCTTGGTTGCCACGCTTACTGGCGCGGCTTCGGCCCAGCATGTCATTACCACCACGCCGGGCGTCGGCGGAAATATTTTTCCCGTCGGGCCGGTGACGTTTCCCGATGGCGCCAACCCGGTTTTTTTCGTCATCCCGAATGCCGGGTTCTCCATCCAGGATGTGAAAGTGGACAATGTCTCCGTGGGCATCGATTCACAGGTGTATCCCGGGCCGGTGAACGCTGCTCTGACGATCAGCGCCACGTTTTCGAAAAGCCCCACCATCACCGCCAGCGCCAGCGGTCCGGGCACGATCTCACCCTCGGGCAAAGACACGGTGGGCATCGGCGGTGAGCGGACCTATGTGATGGAGGCCGGGCTGGGTGCCATTCTCTCTTCACTGACGGTGAACGGCGCACCTGTGACGCTGCCGAATCCGAAGCCACAGTCATTCAGCCACACGGTGACGAACATCACCGGCAACACCACGGTGAAGGCCGTCTTTGCTCTCGATCCCACCAGGGTCATCCTGACTTCCAGTGCGGGGGCGGGAGGCAGCATCACGCCTCTGGGCAAGGTCCAGGCGACGAAAGGCGGTAGCCAGAGCTATACCATTACCCCGTCCTCTGGCATGTACATTGCTGATGTGAAGGTGGACGGCAAAAGTGTGGGCAAGGTGAGCTTCTACACGCTGACCAACATCCAGAAGGCGCAGACCATCGCGGCGACGTTTGCGAAGAATCCGGTGATCTCGGCGAAACAAGCGGTGGGTGGCTCCATCACCCCGACGGGCGATGCCACGGTGTCCTACAACAGCAGCAGGTCCTACACCATCACCCCTGCAACCGGATATGAGATCGTGAACCTCGTCGTCGATGGCAAGCCGGTGGCGGACACGGACGGTTTTTACACCGTCACAAACATCATCAAGAACACCACGTTCACTGCGGTTTTCCGAGCGCTGGCGACGCATGTGTTTGTGACCTCCAGCGCGGGTGCGGGCGGCACGATCTCCCCGCTGGGGAAGGTGGGCGTCCTGAAGGGTGGCAGTCGGGCCTTCAACATCGCTGCGGCGACGGGCTACCGCATCCTGGATGTGAAGGTGGACGGAAAAACGGTCGGTGCCGTGTCCTCCCACACACTGACGAATGTGCAGAAGGCTCAGACGATCGCGGCTAGTTTCGTGAAGAACCCCGTCATTACAGCCAAGCAGTCCACCGGTGGCACCATCAGCCCGGCAGGGGACAGTTCAGTGGCGTTGAACGGCAACCGAATCTACACCATCACTGCGGCGACAGGTTTCGAGATCATCAATCTCATCATTGATGGCAAGGCGGTCGCAGACACAGACGGCAGTTTCACTTTCACCGATGTCGAGAAGAACGGCACCATCGGCGCGGTCTTCAAGCAGCGGGCGGATCACGTCGCTTTGACAACCACCGCCGGGGCGGGCGGCACCGTTACTCCGCCTGGCAAGACCTTGGTTGCCAAAGGCATCAGTCCCGTGGTGAACATCACTCCGGCGGCCAACTTCCGCGTGCTGGATGTGAAGGTGGGCAAGAACTCCGTCGGCGCCGTCACGACCACCACCGTGACAAACATCCAGGCGGACACCACTGTGGCGGCCACATTCACCAAGCAGCCCGTCATTTCCGCAAAGCAGTCCACGGGCGGGAACATCTTGCCCACTGGAAACAAAGTGGTGCCGCTCGGCGGCAGCCAGACTTACACCATCAACCCCACGCTGGGTTACAAGATCGACAGTCTGATCGTGGATGGCAAGCCCGTGGCGGATACGGACGGCAGTTTCACCTTCACAAACGTCACCAAGAACGCCTCTATCGGGGCGAAGTTCAGCCAGACGAGCCACATCGTCACCGCCAGCGCTCCACCAGCCGGAAGCATCACGCCTTCGGGGACGATCAATGTCTTCAATGGCAAGGATCAAAGCTTCACCGTCACCCCGCCAGCGGGCTTCAAGGCTGGGGTCAGGGTGAATGGCGTCTTCAAGGCCCAGAAGCCCGGTGGTGGAGTGCTGACGTATCTGCTGAAAAATGTCCGGCGGAACACCACCGTGGAAGCGGTCTTTGCCCCCATCGGCACCCAGTTTGCAGGCACCCTCGGCATCGCCCCGGTTGGGCTCGGGGACAGCATCAATGTCGCCAACAAATCCCCGGCTCTCTTCAATCTGCTGACCAACGGCACCCTGGGTGTGGCCGGGGTGTATTACCACAATTCCAGTGCCCAAAACTGGGGACCGGCTTCCCCAGGTGCCGATGAGGATAATTGGACCGCCAACGTGCCCATGGTGCCGGGTGACAATGAAATCTGGTTTGCCGCCGTGGGCACGGGTGGCGAGGTCGCTTGGTATCCCACCGTCGTCACCTACTATCCGGCCTCCGACTTCACCACGCCGCTGAGTCCCTATGTCGGAACCACGCCGCTCTCGACCCTCACGGTAGGCTCGCCGACGACGGTGACCTGGAAGCTGGGCCTCCTCAACCCACCGGGGGCCACGGTAACCTTGTTCCGTGTGGAAAATGATGACTCCCTCACCCAGGTCGCCACAATGACGGACAACGGCACCCTGCCGGATGAAATCCAGGGCGACGGCATCTTCACGGCCAACACCAGCATCACGGCCGCTGCGTCTGGCTACCTCTACTACCGCGCCAGAGTGCAAAAACCCGGCCCCATCACCTACTACTCTGAAACGAAGGAAGTCTGGGCACCCGAACCGCTCACCGATGCGGAGGTCAACAAAGCCGGCGAGATCGCCGACGGCGCGGCAGCGGACTACGAAACACGGATCACAGAGGGTGATACCCCGCAGGAGGCGGCGCAGTTTGTGGCGGATAAGTTGAAGCTGGACCCGGACATCGGAACCGTGGGCACCACGGAAGAAGGAAGCGTCTGGTGGGTCACCGTGGACGGCATCCTGGGCTTCCATCATCCGCTGAACCCAAATTCCAGGGCTGGCGGTGGAGCGCCCGCAGGTGTCGCAGATCGTGGTGCCCCACCCGAACCACCTGTGCCGGACCAGGCTTTCCAAGCTGTGCAAAATCCATTCTATCTGCCTGCGGATCTGGCCACTCTCTTCGCCCCCGAACTGACCGAGGTCTCCGTGGGTCCGAATGGAACGACAACCTTCGCTGCACCGCCACCCTCGCTGGCCTCAGATGGCAAGAACCGCATGCGCAGCGACCGCGCGGTCATCATCAGTCCGTACATCGCAAACTTGGATGATCCAGGAAACAGCTTCGGGAACGGCGATGACTACTTCAAACCCTGGCCGACCATTCAAGCTCACAGGACCTGCGGTCTTTATGCTGACAAAGAGTTCATCAACAACTCCACCCGCGGCGTCACCCTGGCCGCCTTCAAAAACCTTTCCTCCTTCGGCTACATCCACTTCTGCACCCATGGCGACAATGTTTACAACGGGCTTCTCTCCAACTGGCAGGATGTCTGGGGGCCGAATGACTTCCTCAAGGGCAACCTCTCCGTCGTAGCCATGTACTCCGGCCTTCATCTCGCTGTGGTGGACGGCAAGTATGTGAAGGGCGTTTACGAAGACGACATCAACAACAAGCGCATCGCCATCGGCGGCGGGGGTGCGGTGGCACTGCTCCCCTCCTTCTTCAGTCATTATCTGGGCGGGCTGCCCAACAGCCTCGTCATGGTCGCCATGTGCCGAAGCGGCTACAACGGCTCCATGATGAATGTCTTCAAGGCCAAAGGCGCCGGCACCGTGGTTGGCTACACAGACTATGTGAGCTGCTCCTATGCACAAAACACCCTCCAGGAGATCATCGACCGCATGTATGAGGATAAAACCTCTCTCGAGGCCATGCAGTCAGCCGTCAGTAAATACGGTGCGAATGATGCTGACACTGATCCCGCCGCCCTCGTGTACACTGGTGCCACCGACCTGCGCTTCCCGCTCTCCAACCTCACCAATGCCGGTTTCGAGGATGGCATCATTGATCCATGGCAGCGCACGGGCGATGGCCGCGTCATCACCGGCCTCGGGATTGAGCGCCCGAAAGAGGGCAAGTTCATGGGCATCATCTCCACCGGCCTGGGTTACACCACCACGGCTGGCAGCATCCAGCAGCGGCTCTGCGTGCCGGACTACGGCGGCACCCTCAGCTTCCGCTGGAGCATGTATTCCGAGGAGTGGCTGGAGTATGTGGGCAGCCAATATCAGGATGCCTTTTCCGTGAGAGTGGCCGTGGTTGACCCGGTCTCTGGTGCTGTGGGCGCTTTCACAAACTTATTTAACAAGACCATCGACGGCCTGGCTGGGCAGGTCATCCCTGCTGACGTCAAATTTGACAAGGGTGGAGTGTACAAGACCACCTGGCGCATCGACACACTGAACCTGAACGCCTACGCGGGAAAGACCATCGTGCTTGAGTTCAACTGCACGGACGTGGGGGACAGCATCTATGACACCGCCGTCCTTCTGGACGACATCAAGTTCATCGAAATCCCCACACCATGAAGCACCTGCTGCACCGGATCGCCGCCTTGCTCACCTCCGCAGGAATCCTTTCCTGCGGAGCGGCGGCGGCTGACTGGCAGGATCTCCCCCTGCCAGGCGTGGGCACTTTGCGCTTGAAGCATTCTCATCGCATCACCGCAGCGGACACATCAAAAGCCACGGTCACGGCTCAGACCCTCATTGACTGGACGCGTGCCAATGAGTGGGACAGGCTTCGTGTCATCGTCGATGAGAACCACCCTCTCGTCATCAAATTCAAAGGCGGCGACCTCCTCGTCCTCACTCCTGAGGATGCCTCGCTGCCCATCATCTGGCTGTCGTTGGGAAGCGGTTCCCGCGCGCTCCTCGAAAACCGCTCCACAGGAAAGCTGAGCATCTTTGCTCCACCGCCCGGCAAGCGGCTGGATCTTAGCTGGCTGGGACTTTAAGCCTCTCGAACCGCCACAAACCGATAACCGCCAAACAACGTCGCCCGAGACTGCCAATGCCACGCGGCATCCAGCCCGAGGCTCTCCGCCAGCTCTTTACCACGGAACCCCGCCCGGATGCTCACCTGCATGTCATAGCGTGTGATGGGGTGCAACTCCGCCAGCCAAGAAAGGCAGCGCCCCATCACAGCATGCCTCCCGCGCCGCTCCGGCTCCGCAGCCAGGATGAGGCGCGTCTTTGCCGAGATCCGGCTGCCGAGCACACGGAGCTGATCCTCTTTGAAGTGATGCAGGATCAGATTGGCCACCAGCACCTCACTCTCCGGCAGTGAGTGATGGAAAAAATCGCCCTGGGTCCATGCCGCAACCTTCGGCCAGCGTGCAGGACGCTGCGCGAGATCAAAAGCATGAAGCGCACTGGCTTCACAAATCCCGCTCTCCACGAAGCGCATCGACAGCGCACCATCCCCTGCCCCGATCTCCGTGATATGCCAGCCGTGCTGATATAGCCGCCGCAGCGTGCGCACCATCCAGCGATGGTTTCCCATCACGGCATTCACCAGCAGCAGATCCTCCCGACTGGCGATCGCATC
>NZ_JBILYB010000148.1:0-14558 GCF_044378005.1 Prosthecobacter sp. | reverse complement strand
GGGTCCCAAGCCGAACATCCTCTTCATCGTCAGCGATGATCAGCGCCCGGACACGATCCACGCGCTGGGCAATGCGGTAATCGAGACGCCAAATCTCGACAGCCTCGTCGCACGCGGCACAGCCTTCACGCGAGCGTATGCAGGCTATCCCATCTGCCATGTGAGCCGGGCGCAGATTTTGACCGGCACTCATGCCTTCAAAGCGCTGCCGAAGTATCCCGGCGGAGCGATTGATCCAAAGCTCGCCACGCTTGCAGGCACCTTCCAAGAGGCGGGCTACCACACCTGCTATACCGGGAAGTGGCACAACGACGGCCATCCCATGCAGCGTGGCTACACGACGACGAGCGGTCTTTACTCCAGCGGCGGAGGGAAAGGCACCCCGCAGCCGGACACTGATGAACGCGGTCGCCCGCTCACCGGTTATCGCGGCTGGACTTTCAAGGACGCCAGGAAGAATGCCGAACTCGACAAAGGCGTGGGCCTCCGACCCGACAACAGCCGACACATCGCCGACGGAGCCATTCATGCGATTCAGAATGCGCCGAAGGATAGACCGTGGCTCGTGCATGTGAACTTCGCCTTCCCGCACGATCCACGTCAGTGGCCCGCAGGTATGAAGAATCGCTACGATCCGGCCAAGATGCCGCTCCCAGCCAATTACGCAGCGAAGCATCCTTTCGATCACGGCAACATCGACGGCCGCGACGAACGTCTCCTGCCCACGCCCCGTATGGAAAGCGAGGTGCGCGAGGAACTGGCGATCTACTACGCGATGATCACCGATCTCGATGCCCAACTCGGCCGCATCCTAGCCGCGCTGCCATCGCCAGATGAGACCGTGATCATCTTCACCGCAGATCAAGGTCTCGCGCTCGGCAGCCACGGCCTGCTCGGCAAACAAAATCCATACGAGCACAGCATCCGCAGCCCTCTCATCATCTGTGGTCCTGGCTTGCCGAAAAACGAACGCAGTGCGGCCCTCGTGACCTTGCACGATCTCTTCCCCACGCTCTGTGATCTCAGCAGCACCACGATTCCACCCACCGTGACAGGAAAAAGCCTTGTGCCACTGCTGCGGCATCAAACCGACCGTGTTCATGAATTCGTCACCGGCATGTTCACCGACACGCAACGCATGATCTGCGATGGCCGATGGAAATACATCACCTATCCCAAAGCCGGACGTGAGCAGCTCTTCGATCTCCAAAACGATCCAAATGAGTTGCAAGACATGAGCGCTAATTCTGCTCATCAAGCCAGGCGAGATGACATGAAGCGTGATCTGTCCAACTGGCTCCGAGAACAGGGGGATGATGCACCGTGATCTTGCCTTTTCCTCCGGCTCCATTCACGATGCAGGCATGACCGCCAAGCTACCTGCGCTGCTGAAGCAAACCTTTGGCTACGACTCCTTCCGCCCGCTCCAGCGGGAGATCATGGAGGCCACGCTGTCGAATCGTGATGTCGTCGCCATTTTGCCGACCGGGGCAGGGAAGTCGCTCTGCTTCCAGCTCCCCGCGCTGGCTCGAGACGGTGTGACGCTCGTCATCTCCCCGCTCATCGCGCTGATGAAGGATCAGGTGGATGCGCTCGTCGCGAGCGGTGTGTCGGCCACGTTTATCAATTCATCCATCCAGGGCAGCGAGGCTGCTCGTCGGCGCTCTGGTCTGGAGCAGGGCCGCTACAAACTCCTCTACGCCGCCCCGGAGCGCGTGATGATGGACAGCTTCATCACCGATCTCCAACGATGGAACGTCACCGCCATCGCCGTGGATGAAGCGCACTGCATCAGCGAGTGGGGGCACGACTTCCGCCCGGAGTATCGGATGCTGGCTCAATTGCGCGACAAGCTGCCCGGTGTGCCCTTCCTCGCCCTCACCGCGACTGCCACCGAGCAGGTGCGCGGCGACATCATTCGGCAGCTCCATCTGCACGAGCCCGCCTTCTTTCTCGCCAGCTTCAACCGGCCCAACCTGAGTTACAGCGTCGTGCCGAAGAGCAAATCCACGCGCCAGGTCTATGACTTCATTCGTCAGCGATCCGGCGAGGCGGGCATCGTCTATGTGCAGTCGCGCAAGAGCGCCGAAAGTCTCGCCGCCGCGCTCGCCGCCGAAGGTGTGAAAGCCGTGGCCTATCATGCCGGACTCCAGCCCGAGGAGCGCGCGGCGAACCAGGAAGCCTTCATCCGGGATGAGGCCCATGTCGTCTGCGCCACCATCGCCTTTGGCATGGGCATCAACAAACCCGACGTGCGCTACGTCATCCACGCCGACCTGCCGAAGAACATCGAAGGCTACTACCAGGAAACAGGCCGCGCTGGTCGCGACAGCCTGCCGAGCGAATGCGTGCTTCTCTACTCACGCGGCGATCTCGTTCGCAATCTGAAGTTCCTCGATGAAATGACCGACGCGAAGGCTGCCGAGATCGCCGCACGTCAGATGCGCCTCATGGCCGACTTTGCCGAAGGCAGCGAATGCCGCCGCGTCTCGCTGCTCGACTACTTCGGCGAGCAGTGGCCTGGCGACAATTGCGGCGGCTGCGATATCTGCCTGCAACCGCGCGAGACCTGGGATGCCACCACGCAGGCGCAAAAGCTGCTGAGCTGCATCTTCCGCATCCGGCAGAAGAGCAACTTCAGCACCGGGCTCAATCACGTCGTCGAAGTCCTCGCCGGAGCCAACACGGAGAAGATCCGCAAATGGTATCACGATCAGCTCAGCACCTACGGCATTGGCAAAGACACCTCGCGGGAAGAATGGACCGCGCTTGGCCGCCAGCTCATCCGCCAGGGCTACATTGATGCCAGCGCCGATTCATTCCAGACGCTCACGCTTTCCAAACAAGGTCTCGCCGCGCTGATGAACCGCACGCCGATCATCCTCTCACGCACACCCGTGATCGCTCGCACTAGCACGGCCAAGGTTGCCAAAGCTGGCAGCATCGCCTGTGATGAAGGTCTCTTCGCTGAACTCCGCACGCTGCGCAAAAAACTCGCCGATGAGCGCGAAGTCCCGCCCTATGTCGTGTTTGGCGATACCAGCCTGCGTCACATGTGCCGCGCTTATCCGCAGAACGACCGCGCCTTTCTCTCCATTCCCGGAGTCGGCAGTCAAAAGCTCGCCGATTACGGTGGGCCCTTCATGGCCGCCATCACCACGTGGCTCGCCAAGCACGAGCGCCAGAACTTCGCCGCTGAGGCCCCGCCGCCACCAGCACCGAAGATGAAAACGGAAGACGGCATCAATGGCACCTCTTTAGAAACCCTGCGCCTCCACCGCCAAGGGCTGAGTCCCGAGCAAATCGCCGCCCAGCGTAGCCTCGTCATCAGCACCGTCCACAGCCATCTCGCGCAGGCCATCCAGCAAGGTGAGCTGAAAGCCGAACTCCACGACTACTTCACCCCCGAACAAATAGCCGAACTCCGCGCCGCCGCTGCCGAGCACGGCCTGGAGAGCCTCAGCCAACTCAAAGCCGCCCTCGCTGACCAGTACGACTACCCCAGCCTGCACTACTTCCGCGCGTTTGAGACACGGGTTACTGGCAAGACTGCCTGACGCTGGCCAAAATCCTTTGTTATCGACGGACGAGGCCTCGGGCTGCTATAACCGCCGGTGAACCATCCATCACCACCGACATGAACTCTTCCACTCCGATTCGACTGCTCGCGATCCTGCTCGCCAGTTTCCTCATCCACGGCATCAGCCATGCTCAGCAAAAGGCAGCCCCAACACAAAAACGGCCGCCTGACCTCGTCAAGGTCCGCTACGGTCCGCACGAGCGACATGTGCTCGACGTGTGGAAGGCGAAGTCGGACAAGCCGACGCCGCTCGTCGTCTTCATCCATGGCGGCGGTTTCCGCGCCGGAAGCAAAGAGGGAATCTCGGGCTCTCTTTTCGCCCTTCTAAACAAGGGCATCTCGCTGATGGCGATCAACTATCGCTTCTCACCCGAGGTCACCTTTCCCGCACACTACATGGACAGCGCGCGCTCCATCCAATATGCCCGCGCCCATGCCAAAGAGTGGAACATCGACCCAACACGCATCGGTGCCACGGGCGGCTCGGCTGGTGCGGGCACATCGCTCTGGATCGGCTTTCATGATGACATGGCAGATCCAAAAAATGCCGACCCCGTGCTGCGTGAGTCCACACGGCTGAGCTGTATGGCCGTCTTCGGCGCGCAGAGCACGTACGATCCGATCACCATCACCGAGTGGATCGGCGAGGCCGCCGCACGCCATCCGGCGCTCGAAGGTTTCTACGGCCTGAAGTGGGATCAGTTTCAAACTCCCGCCGCTCGCGAGATGTTCAAGAAAGCGGCGGCGATCACCTACCTCACTAAGGACGACCCACCCGTGTATGCCTTTTACTCTGAGCCACGCGGTCCACTGCCGCCGGATGCAAAACCGGGCACCGGCATTCATCACATCAACTTCGGCATCAAACTCAAGGAGCAGATGGACGCGCTCGGCATTGAATGCACGATCCGCCACGCCGATGAAAAACCGAACACGGCCCAGGAGACGAACGACTTCTTCATCAAGCATCTGCTGGGAGCGAAATGACCTGCCATGAAACGCGCTGTCTTCCTGATGTTCATGCTATGCGCGTGTTTCGTCGTCGCGCAGGCTCAGAAGGTCAAAAAGCCACCTCCCGTGCCACCGCCGTTGCCGCCGATGGCGTATGCGCTGGAAGATGCGTTCGGAGGGCTGGCGTTTTCGATGCCTGTGGCCGTGGTGAGTGCTCCAGGTGAGAAGGATCGCTTGTTTGTCGTCGAAAAGACCGGTTGCATCCAGGTGGTCACAGAACTCGATCAGGCGGTGCCGGTGAAAAGGGAGTTCTTGAAACTCATTGAACGCCCCGATGGCAAGCTCGATGACAAGGGAGAGTGCGGGCTGCTCGGTCTCGCCTTTCATCCTCAGTTCGCCAGCAACGGACAGTTCTTCGTCTATTACAGTCTGCGGATCGGCGGTCAGCTTCACCAACGACTGTCGCGCTTTGATGGTGACAAGGAGCAGCCGCTGATCACGCAGCTCGATCCCGCTGGCAATCACAACGGAGGTGACCTGCACTTTGGCCCGGATGGTTTCCTCTACATCAGCGTCGGCGATGGCGGCGGTGGCAACGACGCCTTCGACAACGGGCGCTTCATCAACAAAGGCTTCCACGCCGCCATCCTGCGCATCGACGTGGACAAGAAGCCCGGCAGCCTGCCACCGAATCAGCATCCTGCGGTACATGTCGGCACCTACACCGTGCTTGCGGACAATCCCTTCGTCGGAGCCACCTCGCATCACGGTGAAAAGATCGATCCCGCAGCCGTGCGCACGGAGATCTGGGCCACCGGTCTGCGCAACGTGTGGCGCTTCAGCTTTGATCCACCGACAGGACGGCTCTTCGCGGCGGATGTCGGCCAGAATCTTTACGAGGAGGTCAATCTCATCGTCAAAGGCGGCGACTACGGCTGGAGCAACCGCGAAGGCTTGCATGCTTTCGATCTCGGCCCCGGCAAGGACATGCTGCCTGCCTTGTTCAAACCCATCGCCCCCATCTTCGAATATCCGCGCACCACAGGCCTCAGCATCACTGGTGGTCGCGTGTATCACGGCACGAAGTTCCCCGAATTCAAAGACGCGTATCTTTGCGCCGACTACGCCTTTGGCCGCGTGATCGCAGCACGCGAAAAGAACGGGCTATGGGAGCAGGAGATCATCGCTTTCGAACCCGCCATCACCGGCATCGGTGTCGATCCTCGCGATGGCGAACTACTCTTTACCAACATGGCAAAAGGCAGCGTGATGCGCCTGGCGAGAATTGAACCGAAACTCGAAGGCGTGTTGTTTAGCGGAAACTTTGACGACGCAGCGGTCGATCAGCGCGGCTGGTATGATGGGAAAGATGTCCGCATCGTTCCCGGAGGACGAAATGGCAACTGCATCGAATACGAATGGAAAGATGCAGAAGGCCCAGTCACCGGCTCATCGGCGAAACGACATCTGTTTGAGCCCACGGACGAGATTTTCATCCGCTACTACCTTCGACTCTCCAAAGGCTGGGGCTGGAGCGGGCGGAACTACCATCCGCATCTCACGCACTTCATGACCACGGAGAACTCGAAATGGCATGGCCCGGCGGCCAGTCATCTCACGCTCTACATCGAGCCGGTGAATGGCAAACTGCGGCTCGCCGCGCAGGACATTCAAACAAGGGCGCGCCACATGGCTTGACCCAAGGCCCGATCAAAGGCGGCTACAACGGCATGTTTTACGACAGTACCGAGGTGCTGTTTAACGACGATCAGTGGCACTGCGTCGAGGCGCAGTTCAAACTCAACACCCTCGACCTCAAAGTCGGCAAACCCAACGCCGACGGCATCGTGCGCGGCTGGTTTGATGGCAAGCTCGTCATCGAGCACGCCAATGTGATCCTGCGCTCCACCGATTTTCCGAACATGAAATTTAACCAGTTCCTCATGGCCCCCTACTTCGGCCCCGGCCTGCTGCCACACGCGCAGAAGCTTTGGATCGATGAGATGGTGGTGGCACGAAACGCATCGGACCGCTGTCGCCGGAAAGAAGCCCTGCCAAGTGATCGTGAAGGACTGGGCGGGCACTTCACCTCAACCAGAGTAAACTATGAAACACTGCCTCCTTCTTCTCGCCTTGGCTGTCTCGGCACTGGCTGCTGACACGGTGAACTGGCCGCAGTATCGCGGCGCGGCATCGGACGGACTGGGCGAAGGAGCGATGCTGCCGGAGACGTGGAGCGAGACGGAGAATGTGGTTTGGAAGGTGAAGGTGCCGGGCTGGGGCTGGTCGTCGCCGATTGTGTGGGGCGACAAAATTTTTGTGACCTCGGCGGTGGGTGAGAAGGAACTGCCCACGCCGCATGTGGGTGGTTATCCGGGCGGACATATCGGCACCGGCGAGGTGCATCGGTGGATGCTTTATTGCCTCGATTTTGAGTCGGGGAAAATTCTGTGGGAGTTCGAGGCGCACAAGGGCATTCCGCCGCAGATGCGGCATCCGCGCAATTCCTTCGCGTCCGAGACGCCGGTGACGGATGGCGAGCGAGTATATGCCTGGTTTGCGAACATCGGGCTATTTTGCTGCGATATGAACGGCCAAAAACTCTGGGAGCGCCGCTGGTCGAGTTACCCGATGCGCGACGGCTGGAACACCGGCACCTCGCCCGTGCTGCATAGCGGGCGCGTCTTCATCCAGAACGACAACGATCAGGAATCCTGGCTCGAAACCGTGGACAAACTTACCGGCGAGACGCTCTGGCGTGTGCCACGCGATGAGCGCAGCACTTGGTCAACGCCGTATGTGTGGGAAAGCGGCCAGCGCACCGAGTTGGTGACCATCGGCATGAAAAAGATTCGCTCTTATGCGCCCGAGGATGGCGCGTTGCTGTGGGAAATCAGCGGCACTGCCGGACTCGTGAGCCAGATCCCGATGTCGAAGCACGGACTGCTCTACGCGGGCGCCGGTTACCACTACGGACCGCTTTATGCGATCAAACCCGGCGCGAAGGGAGACATCACACTCACTGGCGACGCGACGCGCAATGAGTTCATCGCCTGGTCGCAGAAGCGCGGCTCCAGCATCCATCCCGGCTACCTCATCAGCGGCGACCGGCTCTTCGTGTGCTACGATTCCGGTTTGCTCGGCTGTTTCAACGCAAAGACGGGCGAGGAAATCATCGCCAAGCAGCGACTCAACACCAAAGGTGGCCGTTTTTACGCCTCGCCCTGGGCTTACAATGGCCGCGTGTTCATGCTGAACGAAAACGGCGATACCTGGGTGATTGAGGACAGCCCCGAATACAAACTCGTGCACAAAAACTCCCTCGGCGATGTCGCCTGGGCCACACCGGCCATCGCACGCGGCAGTTTGTTCATCCGCACGTTCTCGTCGCTGTTCCGCCTCCAAAACAAGAGGCCTGCGGAGTAGCTTCGCACATCGCACGACGTCTTCCTCGCCCTGCGCCCGGCACGCTGTTGGAAATCATGGAGCCGCTTGTCGGTGAGCTCGATGGGAAACACGTCGCTATTATCGCAAGATCAACCGGGGAGCCAAGGGCAGCCACACCGGCAAAAGCACCCTGCATGTCCTGCGTGCGTGGGGCAGCGAAGTGAGCACTATTGGTGCTAGTCTGTGTCTCAGGGAACTTGGAAATCACCATGTCCGCTCAGTGTAATTGCCCAGGTGAAGTTTTTTACGGGCCTGCATTCGGTGTAACCCATTGATTTTCAATGGTACACTCCAGTGGACTCGAACCACTAACCTTCTGATCATTAGTTCTATTCTTGCGGGTTTCGTGGTGTTATGTCATGTTATGGCATGATTTCATCCAGCCAAGCAAATACAAGGGGTGCAGCTTCATCGACTCATAACGAGACGAAACTTGAAACACCTCCCGAGAACAAAAAAACTGCACAGAAAATGCACAGGCTGAAGAAGTCGGCCCCCAAGACAGCCGCCGCTTACTGGCTTGGGAAGGTCAAAAAGCCCGCAGGGAGCGCACTCTACGGCGTGCAGATCGCTTACCGGAGGAAACGGCACCGCTTCCCGTTGGAGACGGCGAACGCCGAGGCCGCCGCTGAAAAGGCCAGAGGCATCTACCTGTCATTGGTAGCCAATGGCTGGGCTGGAGCGCTGGCACAGTTCAAACCGCAGGCCGTCCAACAATTCAAGCCTGCCACCCTCGGCGCATGGTTTGAGGCAGTGAAGGCCACGGCAGAACTCCGCCCGACCACCTTCACCACATACACGCAATGCCTCCGCCAGATCGCCGCTGAGATCGAAGACATCGGCGACCAGCCCGCACTGGATGAAAATGGAAACCCGAAACGCGACCGCAAACGCCGCCCCGTGCTGCTGTCCAGATTCGACTACCGCGCCGGGGGCCGTGAGGCGTGGATTGCCAAGGTGGACGCCCTGCCGCTTTCCGTGCTCTCTGCCGCCGCCGTGCAGCGATGGAAGCTCGAATACATTGGACGCGCCGGAAACGCGCCGGATGCCCGCAGACGCGCCGAGAATAGCGCCGCCTCACTCATCCGTTGCGCCCGCTCCCTCTTCTCTGATAAAGCGCGCAAATATGCCAGCGCTGAACTCGTCCTTCCCGACCCGCTGCCCTTCGCTGGCGTGGAACTGCCGAAGAAGGGAAACACCACCTATCAAAGCAAGATCGACGCTGGCGAACTCATCGCCAAAGCCAGACAGGGATTGACCGGCGAAACCTTCAAAATTTTCACCCTTGGCCTGCTGTGCGGATTGAGGAAACGCGAGATCGACCTGCTGACTTGGAGCCAAGTGGATTTCACCAAAGGAGTCATCCGCATCGAGCACACCGAATACCTTCAACCCAAGAGTGAAGACAGCGCTGGGGAGGTTGACTTGGACCCCGAGACGATGGCACTCCTTAGAGGATGGAAGGCCACGGCCAGCGGCCAGTTCGTCATCGAGTCCACCCGCCCGCCGCGTCACGATACTAGCCGCGTGAACTACCGCTGCACGCGCCATTTCGAGACTCTTTACAAATGGCTGAGAGAGCAGGGCGTCACCGCCAGAAAACCGCTTCACGAACTGCGCAAAGAGTTGGGCGCATTGCTTGCCAGCACTCACGGTATCTTCGCCGCAAAGTCAGTTCTCAGGCACGCACAGATAAGCACGACCGCTGCCTACTACACCGACAAGAAGCGCCGCATCACCGCAGGGCTGGGAGCACTGCTCGCACCCGCGCCAAGCAATGTCATCGAGGCAGACTTTGCCGAAACTCGCGAGCATCAGAATCAACCAAAAGAAAAGGCCGCCGTATGAAACACGAAACCGACCGCACAAAAAAAGCCGCCAAGACGACTGCCAACGAAAGGCCGCTGCTCTCCTCCCCCTACGAACTGGCTAGCATCGCTATTGCGCTCGCCGCTCTCCACCAAAAAACAGAGCCAGACTTGGAAGGAGCCGTGAAACTGCTTCGCGCTGCTGCCATGAGGGGGCAGAATGAAAAGCGCCCAATCGTGCATTACCTGCTTAGCTTTCTCGAATCACTTCCCGAGGTAGCTTCCAAGATGAAAGAACCAAGCACAGCAGACCGCAAGTTTGAGGACATTGTTAGCGAAGTAGAGCAAGCCACCGTCTTGGTTTTGGTTTATTAATTCATGATGATCCTTTGCCATGAACGACTCGCCCGCATCCAGCGCGTTCTAAACAAGAACCCCGGAACTTTGACCGTCCGCGAATTCGCCCGCTCTTATGGCGTTTGGGAATGGGAGATCGAGCAGGCCGCCGCGCTTGGCTGGATTCAGATCGAGACGAAGAAACCGCGCACTGGCCGCCCGTCTCGCATCGTCAAAAGAGTTAGCGAAACTCATTCAGCGAAACTCCCGCCTTATCGCTGGCAGATCGAGAAACCCAACCTGCCTAACGCAAATGAGAAGTGCACGGGGTGCCATCTGGATGATCCAATACCCTGACACCAACCTGACCACGTTGACGAAAAACCCTGGGGTAAATCTGGTATCCGGCCTTGGACGGAAGCTGCCTTAGCCCTGAGCCAAACCTGAGCCTAAATCTTGGCCCAAGACCCTGAACAAGACCTGAACCCATTTGGAAACATTGAGGATACCTTGACGCCCGAGCGGCTCACTGAGCCTAAATGGTGGAGTGTTCCCTCTGATCGTAAAGGCAGGCAGAACCAAAAAACTGCACAGAAAATGCACAGGTGAAAATTTTTCACACGACTCGTTTCGTCGTAACCCATTGATTTTCAATGGTACACTCCAGTGGACTCGAACCACTAACCTTCTGATCCGTAGTCAGATGCTCTATCCATTGAGCTAGGAGTGCATTGTCAGCTTTCGCTGCGGAGTTCGAAACTAGACAGTGTGAATGCTTTGTCAAACGCGCTGTCGATTTTTTCCATTCAGCTGACTCGAAGGGATGGGGCAAGAATTGAGCGCAACTTACATCCGGCTGTTTCGTTTCAACGACGCCACTCCAGCTCCCGCTATGAAAACGCACCTCTCCGGCTTCCTCGCCCTCTCGGTCATCACCACGCTCAGCGCGGCTGAACCTGCGACGCTCCCGCTACCATCCCAGCCCGCGATCATCGCCCCGGATGGCAATGCAAACTTCCGCGTCTGGAAAGACACCGCAGGAAAGTCGGTGGAGGCCACGTTTCGCGGCTTTGAAAATGGGCAGGTCTTTCTCCAGACCAAGAACGGCTTCGTCCATCGCATCCCGCTGGAGCGGCTGATGCCTGAGGATCAAAAGCTGGCCCAAACCATGAAGCCCGAGGGGCTTGGCATCCCGAAAGACCCGAACGTGGCCCAGGCCGCCGCTGTGATCGACAAAGGCGTGCTCATGGGACTCACGAAGGCGGGCCAGAAGCCGAACCCGCTCGCCAGTGACGAGCAGTTCGTCCGCCGCGTCTATCTCGATCTCGCCGGGCGCATACCCACTCGCGAGGAGACACTCGCCTTTCTCAATGACAGCAGTTCCTCGAAACGCGCGAACGTCATCGACATCCTCATCAATGACGACGGCTTCAGCTCGCGGATGTACAATTACTTCAGCGATATGCTCCGCGTGGCCGATGATGCGCAGAAGGCGAAGTTCTTCACCTACCAGGAGTGGCTGAAGAAGCAGCTCGCCGACAATCGCCCATGGAATCTCGTCGTTCGAGACATGATGGTCGCAGATGGCAAGCTGCTGGAGAATGGCGCGTCTGGCTATCTCCTGCGCGATCGCGGCATGAGGCTGGACAATCTCAGCCTCACGCTCAGCACCTTCCTCGGGGCCAATGTCGCCTGCGCGCAGTGTCACGACCACCCCTTCGCCGACTGGACGCAAAAGCAGTTTTATGAGATGGCCGCCTTCTTTGGTTCCTCCGAGGTAGGTGAGCGCAACCGCGGCGGTGGCATGGCCCTGCGCAGCTTGCGCGAGGAACTCGGTCAGCAGGCTTTTCAGCAGGCGCGCCGCCTCCTGGATGTGAATTCGCTCGCCATCAAAGACGGCATGGAAAACGACCTCGCCCTGCCCGCCGACTACAAATACAAGGACGCCAAACCCGGCGATGCCGTGAAACCGAAGCTCATCACCTGGAGCAAAGAAGATGCCCGTCTGCGCTCCTACCAGAACGTCGAGACCGCACTCAAAAAGGCCGATGACGACACCCTCCTGCGCGAGTCCTTCGCCGATTGGATGACCAGCCCTGAGAACCCACGCTTCGCCATGACCATCGCCAACCGCATGTGGAAACTCATGTTTGGCGTCGGCATTAAAGAGCCCGTCACCGATCTCGATGACCCCAGCGCATCCAGCAATCCCGCCCTACTCCATCACCTCGCCAATGAGATGGTTCGGCTGAAGTTCGATCTCCGCGCCTTCATGCGCCTGCTTTGCAACACGCAGACCTACCAGCGTGAAGCCGTCACCGCCGAACTCGCGCTGGGTGAGCCCTTCTACTTCCCCGGCCCCGTGCTCCGCCGTATGACCGCTGAGCAGGCCTGGGACTCCTGTGTCGCCCTCGCGATCGGGGACAAGGTGGACAACTTCAAAATGAAGCGCGGCGATGCCTACGCGCAGGTCATGAACATCACCTCCGAGATCACTCCGGCACTCCTTCAAGAAAAACTCGATGGCATGCAGGCCATGCGCAAAACCGCTGCCGGAGCCTTCGGATTCGAGGGCAAAGGCAAGGCTGGTGCAAAAAAGAAACGCGCCATGGCCAAGACAGCTCCGGCCATGGAGGCCAACGAAGATGGCGAATTCGCTCGTCCCGAAATGATGGGCGGCCTCGTGCTCGCCCGTGCCAGTGAACTCCGCCAGCCCGAGCGCGATGGCCATTTCCTCCGCATGTTCGGCCAGAGCGACCGCCAGATCGCCGACAGCAACAGCGAGGAAGGCAGTGTCCCGCAGGTGCTTATGCTCATGAATGGCGAGGCGCAGGAAGTCATCGGCAGCAGCCAGTCTCTCGCCGTCATCACCGCCGAGAAGCAGGAGAGCGCACAGGCCCAGGTTGAGTCCCTCTACCTCAGCTTCTTCTCCCGCAAACCCACCGCTGATGAGCTGAAAGCCATCTACGACAGCATCAACAGCGGCTTCAAACCCGCCGATCTCGCCTGGGTCCTCTTCAACTCCCGCGAGTTCGTCTTTGTGCAGTGAATCAATGGATCCCAATCCTGTGCATCCTGAGATCTTGTTAATCCTGTAAAGAAAGCCCCGTCCGCCATGAACACCCCGTTCCACTCCCTCAGCCCCATCTCCCGCCGCCACTTCGCTGAGCATCTCGCCAAGACTACCCTCGGTGTGACCTTGCTGCCGCATCTCGCCAAGGCTGCGGATACCAAGCCAGGCATCGACAACAAGACGTTGCCCGGCTTTGGCAAAGCGAAGAATGTCATCTGGCTCCAGATGATCGGCGGCATGTCGCACATCGACACGCTCGATCCGAAGACGGGTGACAGCAAAGGCCCGGGCGATCCGATCCAGACCAAGGCGGGCTATCAGCTCGGCGGCTTCCTGCCCACGCTGGCGAAGGACCACTCGGAGAAGCTCGCCATCATCCGCAGCATGACCTCGAAGACGGGCGTCCATGCCTCCGGCCAATACCTCATGCGCACTGGCTACGAGCAGCGCGGCACCATCAAGCATCCCGTGCTCGGAGCCTGGGCGCAGGAGCTTCTTGGCAAAAGCAGCAAGACACTCCCTTCCACCATTTGCATCAATCGCGGTCCCGAGCATGGCAATGGCTTCTTCAGCGCCGCCTTCAGCCCGCTGCCGATCCACGATCCCGAAGCCGGGCTGCAATACTCCCAGTTCACCGTCGCGGAAGACGTCATGACCAAGCGGCTCGCCCTGCTGAACAAGGTGGATGCCGGCTTCCGCTCGAAGTTCCAGGACACCAACCTCAAAGCCTACTCCGACTTCTACGACGACACGCTCAAGCTCCTCAGCAGCGAGGATCTCGGTGCTTTCAAGCTCACGGACGAAAAGCAGGATGAGCGCGAGAAGTATGGCATGAACAAATTCGGCCAGGGCTGCATGTTGGCCCGCCGGCTCATCGATCGCGGCGTGCGCTTTGTCGAAGTCACCCAGGGTGGCTGGGACATGCACAATGACATCGACGACGCCATGGCCGAAAACGGCACCATCATCGACACCGCCATCTCCGCCTTGCTGAGCGA
Source organism: Prosthecobacter sp. (assembly GCF_044378005.1). GTDB lineage: Bacteria > Verrucomicrobiota > Verrucomicrobiia > Verrucomicrobiales > Verrucomicrobiaceae > Prosthecobacter. Next base: position 365 of record NZ_JBILYB010000148.1, on the reverse strand, counting down.
TCTTCAGGCGAAAGGCATGATCGAAAACACGATGATCGTCCTCTGCTCCGAGTTCGGGCGCGGGCCGAACATCAACAGCCGCAGCGGCCGCGATCATCATCCGAAAGTTTTTTCGACCTTGCTCGCAGGCGGCCCGGTTAAAGGCGGGACGATCTACGGCAGCAGTGATAAAGAAGGCAACTCCGTGGCTGACAAGATGACGACCATCCAGGACTTCCACAGCACCGTCGGCCACGCCATGGGCATGGACGTGAATCAAGTCGTCATGTCCCCCAGCAACCGCCCCTTCACCGTCGGTGACAAGGGCGAGGTCATCACCGAAGTCTTCGCCTGATTTAGTCCGCCACGTTCACCTTCTTCACATA
>NZ_JBILYB010000024.1:0-54430 GCF_044378005.1 Prosthecobacter sp. | reverse complement strand
TTCACCCTCACCTTTGCCTTCTTCTTCACCTTCTTGTTTGCCAAGGCTTTCTTTGCGTGACTTGTCTTCTTCACTGACGCCATCGCCATCTTTGTCACCGTTTTCACCTTCCTCTTCACCCTCTTCCCCCTGCTCGCCTTTTTCGCCTTTTTGACCCTTCTTGCCCTTTTTCTTGTCGCCCTTGTTGCCTTTGTCACCCTTCTGTTGCTGCTGATTGAGCTGCTCCTGCAACTCATCGAGACGCTTCTGCACGAAGTCGCGATTCGTCTTCACTTCCTTGTTTTCGGGTTCAATGGCGAGGGCTGCATTGAAGTGCTTCACGCTGTCACGCCAGGCTTTGACGGTGAACTTGGGCTGCTTCGCGAGAGCTTTGTCTCCCTGATCATAAAGGCTATGGGCGAGGCCGCGATGAGCCTGATTTTGCACGCCGCTGTCCGTGCTCTCCAGCGCCTGGCTGAAGCCACCCACGGCCTTGTCGTAGTCCTTGAGTTGATGCGCGGCGGCACCAAGACCAAAGGCGAAGAGCGGCTTCTGCCGGGCGCTCGGGGCTTCCTTGAGCAGATCGTCGTAAAGCTTCACCGCGTGGTCATACTCGCCGCGCTTGTAGGCTTCATGCGCAGCGGTGGGCTCGGCTTTTTGATTGGAGGCGGCGCTGGCTTCGGGCACGATGAGAGCGAAGACCAGGAGGGCGAGGGCTGGGGCGGGCGTTTTCATGCGTGAGGTGGGGCGGATGATCCAGGCGGAAAGGAGCAACAACACTCCCATAGACAACGGCCAGTAGAAACGCTCAATCGGCTTCACCATTTCGCGTGCGGCATTGGTTTGTGCCTGGAGACTGGAGACGAGGTCGCGCACGACGCCGGCGGCGAGAGGCTGGGAACCCAGCTTGAGGTAACGCCCGCGCGTGATTTTGGCGATCTCCTGGAGCGGCTGCGGCTCCAGTTTGGTCTTCACGACGTTGCCTTGCTGATCGCGGACGAAGTCACCCGTGCGATCTGGATCGGGGTCAGGAATGAGGGCTCCACCTTCCGTGCCGACGCCGACGGTGAGCACGAGGATGTTCTTCTTCGCAGCCTGCTGCGCGTAGGCGGTGATCTCGGAGTCGGGCTCGCCGCCATCGCTGAAAAGGATGAGTCCGTGGTTCTTGGCCGGGCTTTTTTCAAAGGTCTCGATGGCGAGCTTCAAGGCACGTCCGATCTCACTGCCGCCGCGAGGCACGGAGGTAAAATCGAGCGACTGGATGGCTTCCACGACAGCGTCGTGATCGGTGGTGAGAGGTGCCTGGAGATACGAGTTACCGGCGAAGGCGATGAGCCCGACGCGGTCGTCTTTGAGCGCGAGCATGAGATCCTGCGCGGCAAGCTTGGCACGCGTGAGACGGTCGGGCACGACGTCGTTGGCGAGCATGGAGCGGGAGCTGTCGATGGCGATGATGATGTTTCTGCCGGACTCATTTTGGATGACCTTGTCCTCACCCCAGATCGGTCGGGCGAGCGCGACGATGAAGGCGGCCAGCGCGAGTAATTGCATGCTGAAGATCAACCACGAACGGCCAGCGGAAACACCCGTGACTAGAGAGTCACGCAGACGCGGCGCGGCAAAGGCTTCCTGCACCTTCCGGGCACGCAAGTCCGCCCACAGCTTCAATCCCGCCAGGCAGGGCAGGAGCAGGAGGTAGTAGAGGAGCTTGGGATCGAGGAAGGACATTTTAGGAATGACGAAATCCGAAGGACGAATGACGAAGGAATGACGAAGCCGGAATGACGAATGGCGTAGAGTGGTCGAGACCGCATGACAGCTCCCAGTCCTTCAGAGCGCTCTGAACTTCGTCATTGGAGATTGGAATTTCTTTCGTCATTCGGGAATTCGTCATTCGTCATTTCACCGCTAGGTGGCCACCGCCATCGGCGCGGCGTTTAAGACCGTGAGGCGCAGGAGCAGTGCCAGGCCGAGCAGGGCGGCGGCGGCAGTGAGCGGATAGAAAAAGAGCTCCTCGGTCTCGGAGATGGTGCGCTTTTTGATCTCCTTCTTTTCGAGCTTGTCGATGGTTTCGAAGATGTCCTGCAAGGCTCCGAGATCCTGAGCCATGTAAAAGGTGCCACCGCCGATGCTGGCCACGGCTTGCAGCGTGCCTTCGTCAAACTCCTGACGACCACTGGTGATGACGCGACCATTCGGCAGCGGGATCATGTGAACGCCAGGGGTGCCGATGGCGATGGTGTAGATCTTGATGCCCAGCGTGGCACTGAGCTTCGCAGCGTCCTGCGGGCTGAGTTTGCCGCTGTTGTTGGCACCGTCGGTGAGGAGGATGATGACTTTGCTGGGGACGGTTTCTTTATCCAGACGACGCGCTGCCGCCGCAAGTCCCGAACCAATGGCGGTTCCGTCTTCCATGATACCGGTCTGGACACGCTCCAGATTGGATTCCAGCCACTCGCGGTCGAGCGTCATCGGGCAGGGATAATACGGCGCTCCGGCAAAGGCGACGATGCCGACACGGTCGGATTTACGACCACGGATGAAGTCGCGCATCACACGCTTCGCGGCCACGAGACGGTTCACCGGCAGGCCGCCGATGTAGAAGTCTTCAATGAGCATCGAGAGGGAAACGTCCACCGTGAGACAGATGGCGATGCCCTCGGTGTTCTCTTCATCATGCGAGATCACCTTCTGCGGACGAGCGAGGGCGAAGATGGCGGCGGTGAGACTGAGCAGCACGAGACCGAAGGTGAAGCCACCGCGCGCGCTGCGCGTCTTCACGCCCATCTCACGCAGGATGAATGCGGTGGAAAAGGCAATGGTCGGTGCCTTGCCCGTGCGTCCGCGCCACCAGCCCATGAGCGGCAGCAGGAGCAGCAGCAGCAGCAGCCACTCAGGGCGGCCAAAGATCAGGTTGGGGAGAAAGGGAATGCTCATGAGCGGTCCTCCTCGAGATGGGAAATGGCTTTCTGCACGAGAGCGGTGGCTTCGCCGTGATTTGTAGGCACGGGGGCAAAGGCGAGCTGATCCCAGAGATCGGCGAGAGGCGCGTATTTTTGCAACTTCAGCGAGGTGGCAGGGACGCCACCATTGACAAAAAGCTCCTGCGTGGTGCGAAAGGGAGCGGGGATCTTGTAGCGTTCGAGGAAGTAGAGTCGCAGCGCCTCGGAGACATCCGCAGCAGTCTGCGTGGGCGGCTGCTGGGCGGACTTTACGAGGATGTCGCGCAGGCGATTCATGGCGTCATTCCATGGCTTCTTCATCGGGGGAGCCTTGGCCTTTGCCGGACGCAGCAGCAACCAGATGACGAGTGCGAGCAGGATGAGCACGAGGGCACCCGCAGCACCATAGACCCACCACTCAGGGCTGGGTTGCACCAGCGTAGGATCGGGCAGCTCGGGATGCGGCAGCGGCTGCAAGGGCGGAGCCTGCGGCGCCTGGGCGAGGAGGGGCGTGTGAAATAAAATCCCCAGTGCCAGCAACGAAGGCCAACGGCCTTCCGCATCATAGCGAAGGGTTGGCGCAGCAGCGCCTACCCTGGAAAAGAAGTCAGGTTTGTCCCCACCAGAGACGAACCCCAACGGGGTTCCGTATCGGATGCGGTCGCTCAACCTTCCGAGTGCCGATGAGGTGCGGCGGATCAAAGCAGACCATTCGTTGCGCGAGCCGGTGCGGAACCCTTTTGGGGTTCCTCCTTGAACCTGATGTGGCAAATTTGTTTTCCAGGGTAGCCCCTCAAACGGGGCAACCCTTCGCTGTGATGCGGAAGCCCCTTGGGCTTCAAAAGAGCCCAACTCCAGGCAGGGCCCTTGAGATTCATGATTGTGCGGGCGAATCATCACTTCTTCCTCCTTTTGCGTGAGCGGAAGTAGGTCTTCAGCGCCGGGACGTAGTCGTCATCCATGCGCACATCGAGACGCTCGACACCATTTTTGCGCAGCGTGCGGTTCAGGGACTCCTGGCGCTCGCTCATGCGCTGCGCGTACTGACGACGCACGGCTGGGTGCGAGGTGTTCACCACATACTGCTCGCCCGTCTCCGGGTCCTGCAAACACACACGACCCGCCGAGGGCAGTTCCCACTCACGAGGATCGGTGATCTGCGCGGCGACGACGTCATGCTTCGCGGCCAGCAGGCGCAGGCTGTGCTCCCAGGCCTGATCCGGTGTGAGGAAGTCCGACACCACGATCACCAGCGCCCGATGCGCGATGCGCTCCAAAGCCAGATCGAGCGCCGGAGCGAGATTCGTCTTCCGACTCTTCGGGCGATGATTCAAAATATCGCGCAGGCAGCGCAGGGCATGGGAGCTGCCTTTTTGGGCAGGCAGGTAATGCTCGATCTGATCAGAGACCAGGATCAGCCCGACCTTGTCCTGATTCTGCACCGCGCTGAAGGCAAACACCGCCGCCACCTCGGCCGCACGCTCGCGCTTGCTGTCCTCATGACTGCCGTAGTCACCGGAGCCGCTGACATCGACGACGAGCATCACGGTCAGCTCGCGCTCCTCGATGTACTTTCGCACAAAGGGTTCATTCATGCGCGCCGTCACATTCCAGTCCAGAAAGCGCACGTCATCACCGGGCTGGTATTCGCGGAAGTCATCGAACTCGATCCCCTGTCCTTTAAAGCGCGAGTGATAAGCACCACCAAGCGTCTCCTTCACGATGCCACGCGTGATCAGCTCGATCTTCCGCACGCGCTTCAATATACGCGTGAGGCGTTCGTCTTCGGTTTCTGGCTTCGCCTGGTTCACGGTTCGCTGTTCTCGGTTCTCGGTTGCCTGTTCTCGGTTGCCTGTCCTCGGTTCGCCGTTCGCTGTTCTTGGTTGCCTGTTCTTGGTGGTTGGGAAAGGCGGGTTTGGGGCTTGATGGCGGGCTTTGGGTTGTTGGTGAGGTATTGGATGAAGGCTCCGATCTTGCTGCGGGTCAGGCCCGTCTCAGCAAACAAACGGAAGACCTTCTGGCAGAGTTCCCTCGCCAGTTGCCAGCCTTCGATGTCTTCAAACCTCGTGATCGTCATAGAAACAGGATTTCCGCACTCACCAACCGTGAACCGAGAACGGCGAACCGAGAACCTTTAGGGCACCGGAAGTTTATCGAGGAGCTGCTTGATCACGTCCTCGCTCGTCACGCCTTCCGCCTCGGCTTCGTAGCTGAGGAGGATACGATGGCGGAGGATGTCGGGGGCCAGGTCCTTGATGTCCTGCGGGGTCACGTAGTTGCGTCCGGCGAGGAAGGCATAGGCTTTCGCGGCGAGGGCGAGATTGATGGTGCCACGCGGGGAGGCACCGCAGCGGATGAGCAGCTTCAGATGCGGGGCGATGGGGCCCGGATTGCGCGTGGCGTGGATGATCGCCACGATGTAGTCGCGGATCTTTTCATCCACATAGAGGCTGTTCACGATCTGGCGGCTGGCCACGATGTCCTTGGCCTCGATGATCTGATTCACGTCCAGCTTCGGCGCACTCGTCGCCATGGCATCCAGCACCTGGCGCTCCTCGCTCGGCGTCGGGTAATCCACGCGCACCTTCAGCAGGAAACGGTCGAGCTGGGCTTCCGGCAGGGTGTAGGTGCCTTCCTGGTCGATGGGGTTCTGCGTGGCCAGCACCATGAAGGGGTCGGGCAGCTTGTAGCTCGTGTCGCCGATCGTGACCTGCCGCTCCTGCATGGCTTCCAGCAACGCACTCTGCACCTTGGCCGGAGCACGGTTGATTTCGTCCGCGAGCACCAGATTGGCAAAGATCGGTCCGAGGCGCGGGGTGAACGTTCCGTCCTTCGGCAGATAGACCATCGTGCCCACCACGTCGGCGGGCAGGAGATCGGGCGTGAACTGGATGCGCTTGAAGCTCGTGTGCAGCGCGCTGGAGAGCGTGCGCACCGCCAGCGTCTTCGCCAGACCGGGCACACCTTCCAGCAGCACGTGACCATTGGTCAAAAGTGCCACGAGGAGGCGATCCACCAGATGCGTCTGGCCGACGAGCACCCGGGCGATCTCCGCACGCAGCGGCGGCACCCACGAGGCGGACTTGGCGATGGTTTCCTGATCAGGGATGGAGGAATCGGTGGGCGAGGAGGCGGGCGTGTCTGACATGCGAGCGGGAAAGGTCAATGGGGGCGGGATAAGAGTCAAGACAGGAGACTCACGTTCAAAACGTCGCCGCCGGGTGTTTTGGTTCACGGATTGCCCCACCTCCGCCGATCCTTTCCCGAAAATGAGAGGAGCGTGGGCACTCCTGTTAGCCTAGCCGTGGCTTCGCGCAGAGGGCGAAGGCGCGGGAAAGTTCCGTCACCACCTGCACCCAGCGCTTCTTGCCGTCTTCCTGTTCGAGGATCTGCTCCTGTCCGGCGGGGATGAGTTGGAGGCGCTCGGTAGGTTTGCCGCTCGTCCACTTGTCCCAGTTAAAGCCATGCATGATGTCGCAGGTGGTGCCGTATCAGCGCTCACACTCGCGTAGCGTTGCGCACGCAACCTTTAGGTCTGGCGAACCGAGGCGGGTGTAGATTTCCACCGCGAGCCGGGCGTGTGGCAGGGCTTCGGGAGCTTTGCCCTGCCGCACGAGAGCTTGGGCGAGGCGGTGGTTGCTCCTGGCGATCAATTCCTGGCGGTGAACGGCTTCGGCTAATGACAGAGCCTCTTGCGCCAAGGTCTCGGCGGCTGGCCAGTCCTCCCGTTCCAAGGCCAATTCAGCCAGATTGCCAGTGAAATTGGCCACGCCATCAATGTGATCGATGACGAGTGCCACGTGCAATGCCTCACGATAATGTTCTTCCGCCGCAAGGAAATCACCGGAGAGACGCTCCACTTCGGCGAGCGAGTTCAGACTGCTGGCCACATCTCTGCTCTCGGCAGCGAGGCTGCGATGTAGATCAAGCGCCTCGCGATAGGCGGCGATGGAGGCGAGGTATTCCGCCTTCAACTGATGGCCGATGCCGCGCAGGCGGATCGCGATGCCGCGCTCGCGGACACCAGCCTTGGCTCGGTCCCAATGCGCAGTAGCGCGCTCAGCGCAGGTGAGCACGGCCTCGGCCTGTTGGCGCAGAGAGTGAATGTATCCGATGTGAGAGGCACGCCAGCCAGCCTGAAAATAATCGACAGCTGCCACAGCCTTGGATTCGGCTTTTTCGCTGAGAGCGAGCCATTCATCCCAGCGGCCTTGAAACTCGAGGAAACGGTGTAGCGCCTCGCATACGGTCTGGAGGCGCGCATTGTCGCCGGCGAGGAATAGGGGTAAGGCAGGCGCGATGCCGGGCCAAGCGGCTTCGAGGGCGGGGAAGCGGTCATGCTTGTCGTAACCGTTCTCGATGATAGGACAAACCCGCTAAGGTCGCGCACGCCGTCGTCGTCGAGTTCGCGAGTATTCAATGAAACAAAGATGATCTTTTTGAAGGCCGTCGGCGAGGCATCGTAAGCCGCCCGGACAACTGGACCGGCGTGCAGCCTATGTGCAGAGCATCGCCTATGGGAACAAGCGGGTGATCCTGTCCAGCGCCCTGGGCGTGCAGCGGGCACGTCAGGCCGTGGGGCCGCTGCCCCCGCCCTCGGGTTTGCAGGTGGTGCCGGGCATTTCGGAAGGCACGGTGACATTGACCTGGGACAAGGTGAAACATGCCCTCCTCTACTTCCTGGAATACGGTGTCGAAGGCGAGAAGCCGGTGCAGATTCCTCTGAGTGGTCGCCGCAAGAAAAAGCTGACCCTGCCGCGGCTGGGCGCGACCTATGTCTTCCGCATGGCCACCTCCGGGACATCCGGGCAGAGCAACTGGAGCGCGCCCGTGCGCCGCATCGCGGGCTGAGGGTTTTCGACAGGCAGGGTGATCCGCCCAGGCCGTGTTTGAAAACACCGGGCACGAGCAGGCGAAGCAGCGTAGCCCTCTCGCTCCGCGAGAGGAGCATCCAGCCTGGCCGTCTGCAAAGATTCACGAACGGCGTTCTGGGCGCGTGATGGCGAAAGTCCCAGGCTCATCTCGCGGGAGCGAGATGGCTACTTTGCTGGCGCGCCACGCTTCCCATGAGGAGGATTCTCATGATTCTCCTGCCTTCATTCTTCTGCCAGTCCTGCTCGAGGAAATCCCCCCGGCCAAAGAGCGCGGCCTTCACCGAGGAGCGCGGGCTTGGCGGAGTTATTCGAGCGGCTCAGGACATCCCATCGCCCGCGCCCCAGGGCTCAAGCTGGCGGAGATTCCTCGCCTCCAAAGCACGATAGCAATCCGGCAGGTCGAAGTGCTCCAGCACGCCAAAGGGCATCGCCGCATAGGGCCACTGGTAGTCCTCATGCACGGCGATCTCATGGAAGGACGTGAGCGCGTTTTTCAGCGTCACCTGCTGCACATCGGCGCTGAGCACAGCGGCAAAGATGGCAGGCAAAGCGCCCCAGCCTTTGCCAGCCAGATGAATCTCCGTGTGCCCTGCTGCCACGAGAAGCTGGAGCACGCGCAGCACATCGTAAGTCCGCTGACCGAGCAGCGGCTGGCCGAGCATCAGCCCATAAGCCGCGTAGAAATAATGGCTGCCGTAAGGCCGCAGAAACTGATTCACACCGCAGGTGTCCGGCTGGGACTCACCGATGCCGCGCACATCACAGGCAAAGAAGGCCGCCTCCGGTGCAGCGGCCAGCAACTCCTTCACCAGCGACTCGTCACGAAGCTCGGCATCGGCGGAGCGATGCGAGACATACAGCACCGCCTTCTTTTGCCCACGCGGCAGGCGGGAGGTCAGCGTCTCTTCGCTCAAGCGCGTGACCAAAGAATGAACCTCTGGCGAAGTCTCCACGGCATAGGTGCAGTAGTTCTTGGTTGGATATTGCCGAGCACCCGCAGTGCGCAGGATGCGGTAATCCGGCGCTGACTTTGGCAGGGGCGGCAGCTGCAAAACCTCGCGCACAGCCTTCACCAATGCCGTGCCCTGCAAAGCGCCTCGCTTCGCGGCCAGCGACTCCGCCTTTTCACGCGTGTAGGCCATCAGCATCTTCGAGCCCAGCCGAGCCACCTGACCTTCCGGCGTGCATTGCAGATCCGCATCGGTCTCGATCTTCATCACGGGTTCCGTCGCTGATGCGGCGATGCCCGTGACCTTGCCAAAGAAGCGATACATCGCCTCGCGGTTCGACTGCGTGTAGCCGTGTGGATCAGGGCCGGTGTGAAGCTGAATGTTCTCCGGCTTGCCGAGCAGCGTGTAGAGCTTCTTCAGCCGCTCATAAGTCTCCGCTGAGCCACGCGCATCGAAGTAGTCCTTCTCCTGCGCCATGATGATCACCGGCTTCGGAGCCATCGCGGCAAGGAAGTCACAATGATCCAGATCCGCTGCCAAAACACCCGGCGGGCATTGCTCACAGTCTTGCGGCAGCTCGTTTTCGGCATCACGGCGGAAGGTCGTCACAAAGCAGGATGGCGCGCCCATGGTGAAGCGCGGCTCCAGGCCGCACAGCCAGGTCGTCTGCGTGCCGCCGCCTGAGTTCCCCGTCACGCCGAGGTGCTGCGGATCGATCTCCGATCTCGTCAGCAGATAATCCAGCGCCCGCATCGCATCCCAGGCGAACCAACCGCCCAGCACATCGCCGACGAGCACCTGATGATTGCCCATCTGGTTATGCTCGGAAGTCCCACCGCCGAGTCGGGAGCCGAGTTTCTCGTTGAGATATTGGAAGCGCTCCCCCTGCCCTGGCGGGTCGATGATGAAACAGGCCATGCCCTGCCGAGCCAGACCTTGCGCAAAGCTCTGATAAGCCTCCGCCGCCTTGCCATTCAGCGAATGTCCACACACCCCGATCACTCCCGGCACCGGCTTGGCAGCCTTCGGCAAATACAGGTTCCCCGTGACCAGATACCCCGGACGACTCTCGAAGATCACGTTTTCAATCCGATAGCCCTCACGCTCCAGCGTATTCGTCACCTTCGCATTCAGCGGCGTCTTCTCCGGCATCGGCCCGAAGCACTCGCGGATGCGCGCCTGCACCGACTTCACATAAGCCTCGGCATCCGCCTTTGTCTTCAAAGCCTCACGCTTCTCATTTCCGCGCGACTCCGCCGCCCGCACCTCCGTCACCAGCCAGTCCTGCATCATGCGCGGAAAGCGATTCAGCGCAGGCAGTGCCGTAACGGCTTCTTTTTTCACCACCTCCGCCGCTGAAGCCACGGAAGTCGATGACATCGGAAACAACGCCCCGCCAAGTGCGCTGAGGCTCACGGTTTGCAGGAAGTCACGACGATGAGTGGTGGAAGCAGGGTTCATGGTGGGTCTCAGCAATACCCGGCGCAGGATGGGCATCTTTCCCTCATCCCCATCGCGTGCTCGCATTCTGGCGAATGCGCCTACAATGCCGTCATGCATTCTGATGCCGAAGCTCATCTCTCCAAACGCTGCGCCGTGATGCGTCGGCTCATCAAGGCGCATGGCCCCTGCACGCTCGTGCCAGAGAAGCGCTCGCCTTATGAAGCACTGATCAGTGCCGTGGCGCATCAGCAGCTTCATGCCAATGCCGCCGAGGCCATCCTCCGCCGATTCAAAGCGCACTTCCCCGGCACTCGCTTTCCGAAGCCAGCCCAGGTGCTCGATGCCGATGAGGCCGCGCTGCGTGGCTGCGGTTTTTCATTGAGCAAGCTGCTGGCCATACGCGACATCGCCGCGAAGACACTCTCCGGCCACATCCCGACACGCGCTGCGGCGATGAAACTTCCCGACGAGGAACTCATCGACCGGCTCGTCGAGGTGCGCGGCGTCGGACGCTGGACGGTGGAGATGCTGCTCATCTTCACCCTCGGTCGCGCCGATGTTTTCCCCAGCGATGACTTCGGCGTGCGCAACGGCTGGCGTGTCACCAAAAAGCTGGACGACATGCCCAAGCCCAAAGACCTCCGCGCCCACGCCGAGCGCTGGCAGCCGCATCGCACGCTCGCCGCCTGGTATCTCTGGCGCGCTGCCGATGCTTCGAAGAAGTGAGTCTTGCCCGCGAATCATCGCATCGCTAGACTTCCCGAATGTTCGGCCACCTTCCCGGTCCCTCCATGTGCTGCCAAAAGGCGGCGACTCTCTACCGCGCGCACTTCTGCGGCCTCGGCACCAGCCTTCATCGCCACTACGGAGCCTGGGCGCGCTGGCTGGTGAATCGGGACAGCACCTTCCTCGCGCTGCTCGGCTCTGCTTTGACTGAAAGTCCGCCGCAGTTTTGCCAGACGACCTGCTGCAACAAGTTCGCCACGCCGCGTGATCTCGTGACGGACAGCGCCGTCCTGCAATACACCGCCGCTGTCACGATCTGCGGCCTCAGCGCGAAGCTCGATGACGACACGCACGATGAACGCGGCTGGCGACGCTGGGCCGCAAGACTCGGCTCGCGCACGCTGGATCGCCCCATCGGCGATGCCCTGGGCCTGCTGCATGGGATGAACTTTCCTGTCACTCAAGTCCGCTCCTGGATGGCCGGGCAAAGCCAGATTGAAAGCAGCACCGCAAGCCTCCACGACTGCGCCCGCCCCACCAGCGCCGCGTTTGGAGAGATCGTCGCCCACCTCGCAACTGTGGCCGATGCACCTGCGGCCAAACCCGCGCTGCAACAGCTTGGCGAAAGCCTCGGCTTCCTCATTTATGCGCAGGATGCCTGGGACGACTGGGCAAAGGATCAGCGCCGAGGTCAGTTCAATCCCCTGCACGCCTTCCCACACCTTTCCGGCCGTCGCGAGGCGTTGCTGCCGCACTTGGAAGCCGCATTGACTCGTCTTCGCGCCGCCTTTCAAAGCCTGCCTTTGCATCGCCATCGAGATTTGCTCCAAGCCGTGCTCATCGACGGAGCTGAACAACGCGTGGCCCAGGTGCGTGAAGGCGAGGGTGGAGCCAAGCGCCCGCAACCGAAGCTCGAACGCATGGGTCGCAAAGAGAACGGCTGCTGTAGCAAATGGGACTGCTGCCCGTCAGACTGCTGCGACTGCGTCCGCTGTTGCCGCATGCCTAAACTTGGTGGCTCCATGTGCGACTGCAATCCCTGCGATGGCGACGGCATCGAGTGCTGCGGTTGCGATTGCTCGCCGTGAGGCATTTTCGACCTTCCGCTTCCCATCGCTGCGTGTCATGATGCGCGCATGTCTGATCTCCTGACACTCGCTCAAACCGTGGCCGCAAAGGCCTATGCGCCCTACTCGAAGTATCAGGTCGGCTGCGCGCTGGAAACCACGACGGGCCGGATCTTCACTGGCTGCAATGTGGAGAATGCGAGCTACGGCCTGACCATCTGTGCCGAGCGCAACGCCGTCTTCCGCGCCGTGGCCGAAGAAGGCGCAGGCATGAAGATCGTGCGAGCCACGGTCGTGTGTCTCGGTCATGAGTTTCCACCCTGCGGGGCTTGCAGGCAGGTGCTCGCCGAATTTTCACTGCCCGGCGGAGCCACGGAGATCACCTTCCTCCGCGATGGCAAACCTGTGACCATGACGATCGCCGAACTGCTGCCAGAAACCTTCGCCCTGTGATGAAACGGCTCCTCCCCCTCTTCCTCGCCAGCAGCACCTTCGCCGCCGATCTCGTGCAGCACGCGCGTGAGCATCCGCAGGGTGAGGTGGCTTACAGCTTCGAGGTGGCGACTTTGAAGAAAGACACGCGCGACCTGCCCATCGGCGTCTTTGACTCAGGCATCGGCGGACTCACCGTGCTGGAGGCCATCCTGACGCTGGATGCTTTCCACAACGACACGCTCCAGCCCGGCAGCGATGGCAGACCCGACTTTGCCGACGAGCGCTTCCAATACTTCGGCGATCAGGCGAACATGCCTTACGGCAACTACTCCAGCGCCGGGCGCACGGATTACCTGCGCGAACTCATCGTCAAAGACGCCATCTTTCTGCTCGGCAAACGCTGGTTTGATCCGCAGACAAAATCATTCCGGCAGGACAAGCCACCCGTGAAGGCGCTCGTCATCGCCTGCAACACCGCCACGGCCTATGGCATCGAGGACATCCGCTCGGCGCTGAAGGCGTGGGGCTTGCCGATCATCGTCGTCGGCGTCGTCGAGGCTGGTGCCTGCGGCGTACAGGCAGCACATCGCGATGGAGCGGTAGGTGTGCTCGCCACCGTGGGCACCTGCGCGAGCGGGGCGTATCCGCGAGTGATCAGCCAGACCCTCGGTCTCGCCGGACGCAGCGTGCCCGCCATCACGCAGCAAGGCAGCGCGAACCTCGCGGGAGTGATCGAGGGAGATCCTGCCTTCAAAGAAAGCGTGGCCGAGCGATGCAGCTTCGATGTCCGCGAACTCATGCAGGCTCATGCAAAGAGCGGCGCAGTATCGCCCCTGAGCACGGTGGTGCTCGGCTGCACTCACTTCCCGCTCGTGCAGTCGGAGATCGATACCGCGTTCACGGCTTTGCGAGATGATGCAGCTTTTGCAAAGCTCATCGCCCCGAAGATTCAGTATGTGAATCCCGCCGAATGGACCGCGCGGGAGCTTTTCCGTGAACTGGCAGCCGCCCGAATCCGGGCCAGCGGAAGCACCGGACGCGACACCTTTTACCTCTCGATCCCCAACCCACTGCGCAGCGATCTCAAGCTCACGGCGGATGGCGGTTTGGAAAAGGACTTCAAATACTCGCGCCTGCCCGGCGAGCTGGATCGGGAGGACACCGTGAACGTGCCCATGACCCGCGAACGCATCCCCGTGACTACGAGAAAGCTGATCGAGACCAAGCTGCCCGAAGTGTGGAAACGACTGGCCGAGTGACGACTCAGCGCACGCCGAGATCGCCCATCAGTTGATCGATGAAGATGGCGCGCTCGGGCTCGGTGATCGTGCCTTCACGCCAGCAGAGCGTTAGCACGAGGCGGCCGTTCTTCTCGTTGGCAAAGACGCCCGTGCCGGGAGGATCGGAGAAGCTGGGGACGTGGTAGGCATTCGTCACGGCGGCTCCGGCGAAGCGGGTGAGCTCGGGGGCGAAGAGGCCGGTGTTGCTGTGGTAGAAGGAGCTGAATTTGCCCTTCATGTGGAAGTTGATGAAGAACATGTGCAGCCACGGCGGCATGGGGCGCATCATCCACATGAGATCGCGGAAGGCATCGCCGATCTTGTCTTTGATGAAGCGGGTGTGCTGCTTGTGCAGGGAGCCTGCGGAGGCCTCCAGCGTGCCGAGATCCTGGGCGAGGAGATTGCAGAAGAACATCGTGAGATGGTTCTGGAAGAGGGGGCCGCGGGTGCCCTTCTTGCGCACCTGAATCGGCACGCAGCACATGAGCGACTCGGGCTTGATCCCGCGATGCGCGAACACGGCCTGATGAGCACGCATGGCGCAGGCGAGGTGGAAAGGCATGTTGATCAACGGCCCGGAGATGGTCGCGCTGCGCTGCGCTGCCTCCTGGGTCTGCGCTTCCGTCAGGGTGATGACCTGGAAGTGTGCGCGGCCTTCGGAAAGCTTCGCGGAACCGAGTGCCTCGAAGGGCTTCTTCATGACGCTGTCGAAGAAGTCGGGCATGACCTTCGCGGTCTTCCAGCGCTCACCCCAGCCGCGTGGGTCGGCGAGGTCGGTGAGATCAAAGGCGGGCACTGGCTCACCGCCGCCACCGAGGAGACGGTTCAGTTCGACGAGGAAATACTCCGCGCCGATGCCGTCCATGATCAGGTGGCTCCAGGAGAAGACGAAGACGCAGGTGCCGTCGGCTTTCTCGACGAGGTCGAAACGCACGTTGATCCAGCCGTCGTCATGCTGAGGCAAAGACGTGTTGATGATGTCATCGAGCTTCGTTTGCAGGTCGCCGAACTCCGTAGCGCCCTGGTCCGCAAGCTTCCCCGGCGAACCGGTCTGCGACCAGAGGTGCAGTTCCAGAGGGCGGGGATTCCGTGCTGGTTCCCAGCGCGGCAGGGAGAAAAAGGACGGCTGCTTGAGCTGCGCGGTGAAGATGGGAAAGGGGAAGTGCGTGGGCAGCTCCAGCAGCAGCTTTTTCAGCGCAGCCACGTCAGGGATGCGATCCAGCTCGATGAAGGAATGCGCGATGTGTCCCCCCTGCCCTGCCTTGCGCAGCATTTCATCGAAGGCATGGGTGAAGAAGTCGCAGTCACGCAGTGGCAGGATGGAAAACTTTTCCTGGGATAAGGCGGGCGGAGGCGCGGCGATGGGGAGAGGCTCAGAAGCGACTTCGGCAGGCTTTGGAGCCGTGTTCGTGTCTTCTTCCAGCACCTCATACCCCTGAGCCACGAGCAGAGCGCCGATGGCGCGGGCATTTTTAAAGTTCGCCCGCGAGACGCTGCCGACCGGGATGGCGCAGCCAAAGTGCTCCTCCAGCAGGAGCAGGAGCTGCATGATCGCCATGGAATCGAGGCCCGCCTCGAAGAGATCGCCCTCCACGGTGAATCCGGGAGGCGTCTGGAGCACCTCATTGCGGACGAGGTCGAGGACGCGGAGTTCGAGTTGGGAGAGGGTTTCGGTGGCTGGCATCGGGGGGGTTGGGCGCGCGATAGTAGGGACACCTTAACGAGGGTCAAGCCAGCGAGTCAGCACGATGCGAAATCGACAGTCAGACTTCGCCAAGAAAGGGGCGGTGGGCTGAGAATGGAAAGGGAGGTTGGTCAAGTGTCTAAACATCCCCATTCAAATTGGGGTTGTCTTTGAAAAGCGGGCTAGATAGAAACTCCCCCCACCCAACCGAAAAATGCGTTCCACCCTCTACTGGCTCACCTCCACCGCGCTCGCCGTGATTTGCATGAAAGCGGCGGCGACGACACAGGCTGACGGCGGCGTTCTCGCCACGACTGATCCTATGTTTCCAGTGACGCAGACCGACCCGATGCGCGCCATCCTCCTCGGCGTCGGCATCATGGCGATGGCCTACACCTACCACCGCGTCTGGGCGAATTTCAGCAGCGAGCAGAAGCGTTCCTGAATCGTCGAGCGGCTTTGACGAGCCGAGATTCAGCGGCAGGTTGGCCGTCAAATGAGGGGAAATCTTGTGTTCCCCACGTTCGTAACTGTCAGCCCCCCATGACCGTGCTCCGCCTGCTTTTCCCCTTCGCCCTTTTGACGCCGATGCTAGCCCCGGCGGCTGATGCCCTCGCCACACGCGGGCAGGCTGCCTTTGACCAGAAGATCAAACCGCTTCTGGAAAAGTACTGCTACGATTGCCACTCCGACGGCACCGACAAGGGTGACTTTACCCTCGACGAGCACACGGACTATGCGGCAATGCGCGCAGACTTCGTCCTGTGGGACCATGTCCGCCAGCAGCTCATCACCCACGTGATGCCGCCGGAAAAGAAGGACAAACCCACCCTCCAGGAGCGCGATGACCTCGTGGCCTGGATCGATGACTCCGTCTTCTGGTTCGACCCCACGAAGCCCGACCCCGGCCATGTCACCGCCCGCCGCCTGAATCGCACGGAATTTAACAACACCATCCGCGACCTTCTCTATGTGGACACACGCCCGGCCAAGGAGTTCCCGCCGGACGACAGCGGCTACGGCTTCGACAACATCGGCGACGTGCTCAGCCTCTCTCCCATGCTCATGGAGAAATACCT
Organism: Prosthecobacter sp.; assembly: GCF_044378005.1. Classification (GTDB taxonomy): domain Bacteria; phylum Verrucomicrobiota; class Verrucomicrobiia; order Verrucomicrobiales; family Verrucomicrobiaceae; genus Prosthecobacter. Next base: position 37,971 of record NZ_JBILYB010000024.1, on the reverse strand, counting down.
CCGCGCCTCCCAGGAAGTCGCGGCGGATGCTTTCGATGTCTCCACGCCCGAGCATGCTGATGTGGAACTGACCGCCAAGAAGATGTGGAGCCACAAAGGCAAGACGGATGAAAGCGACGGCGTGCGCTGGTTTCACAGTGAAGCAGAAGCGATGGGCAAGTTCACCGCGCCGGCCAGTGGCAGCTATCTCGTCACCGTCCATGTCGCCGCCACCGAAGCAGGCAACGAACCCGCCAAAATCGCCCTCCGTGTGAATGGCAAAGACGTCTCCACCTACGATGTCACGACTCGCTGGAAAGACGACAAAGGGCCCTGGCAGCGCATCACCAAGACCGTCCAGCTCAATGCTGGTGAATCCAGGATCTCCGTCGCCTTCCTCAATGATCACAGCGACCCGATGAACCCCGACGCCTCGAAGCGCGACCGCAATGTGGCCCTCGATAAGATCGACATCCAGGGCCCCTCCGGCCTGCTCGCCCCGCGTGGCAGCAAATTCCTCCGCTGGCTCATCGGCGATAAACCCGTCGGCCTGCCCGTGCTCCAGCTCAGCGGCGAAGACTTCGACAAAGGCGAAGGCGATGCCGGTCGTGACACAGGCGCGATGTCACTCGCCAGCAGCGGCTACATCAAGCACGGCGTCGAAATCACCGAGGCAGGCAAATACAAGTTCACCCTCAAAGTCGGCGCACAACAGGCCGGCGACGAACCCGCAAAGACTGAGCTGCGCATCGCAGGAAAAACGGTCGGTGCCTTCTCCGTCACTGCGAAAAACCAAGCTCCACAGTGGTTCCACGTCGAGACAGACCTCCCCGCTGGCAATCATGAACTTCAGGTCTGGTTCATGAACGACTTCTACGACCCCGCCACAAAACAGGACCGCAATCTGTGGATTCATCAGGTCAAACTCGAAGGCCCGCTCGCCAAAGGCGGCGGCATCCAAGTCGCCGAGATACCCGCCTTGATCGAGAAGCTCGGCACACGTCTTTTCCGCCGCCCCATCCGTGACGATGAAAAGGCGAAGTGGCAGGCCTTTGCCGATCTCGCCATGAAGGAAGGAGAGTCCCCGCTCGGTGCCCTGCGCTACACCCTGGAGGGCATGCTCGTCTCCCCGGCTTTCCTTTTCCGCATCTCGCCACAGCCAGCCGGAGCCGCGCAGAATGGCATCGCCGACATCGACGAATACAGCCTGGCCAACCGCCTCTCCTACTTCCTCTGGTCCTCGCCACCGGATGACAAACTGCTCCAGCTCGCTGCGAAAAACGAGCTTCGTAAAAACCTCTCCACCGAGATCAACCGCATGATCAGCGACTGGCATGCCTATGCACTGACCGAAGACTTCGCCGGCCAATGGCTGCAACTGCGGGACATGGACATCGTCTCCCCAGACACACGCCGCTTCCCCGAATGGAAGGGCGGCATCGCCTACGCCATGAAGCGCGAGAGCCAGACCTTCTTTGACCACATCCTGAAGGAAAACCGCAGTGTCATTGAGTTCCTGAATGCCGACTACAGCTTCATGGATCGCAAGCTCGCCAACTTCTACGGCATCCAGGGTGTGAAGAGCGACAAGTTCGAAAAAGTCTCCCTCCAGGGCACCACGCGTGGCGGTATCCTGACCCACGGCAGCATCCTCACCCTCACCTCCGAGCAGACGCGCACCTCGCCCGTAAAGCGCGGCAAATACCTGCTGGAAAATATCCTCGGCACTCCGCCGCCACCTGCACCCGGCGGCGTGCCGCCACTGGATGAAAAGAAAGCCCGCTTCTCCGATCTCACGCTCCGTGAGCAACTCGCCGAACACCGCAGCAATGCCTCCTGCGCCGGCTGCCACGCCTTCCTGGACCCCATCGGGTTTGCCTTTGAAAACTACGATGCCATCGGCCGCTTCCGAGCTGAAGAAAAGAAGCATCCCATCGACGCTTCCGGCACTCTCGTGCGTGGCCAGCAGTTCAAAGATCTCACCGAACTCCGCACCATCCTCGCCCGAGACATGGCGGATGACTTCACTCGCAACCTCGCCGAGAACCTCCTCACCTACGCCCTCGGCAGAGGACTCGGCTACAGCGACAAGCCCGCCGTCCACGAGATCGTCCGTCGCACCAAAGCCAGCGGCTACAAACTCCAGGACATGATCCTCGCCGTCTGCGAGAGCGCCCCCTTCCAGAAGATGCGGATCGAGTGACGGTCAGTGGGTCAGCATCCGCCGCCCCACTTCCTCGCATAGCCCGACAAAGGTTCGCTCAGGCAGATTGAGCACGCGACCTTTCAGTGTCGAGGTCACCCAGCGGCGCTTGAGTTTGCCCTTCGGCATCGAGACAGCCACGAGCTGCCCCGCTTCGATCTCCTGCCGCGCGATCCATCGGGCGGCGATGGCCACGCCGATGCCGAGCTTGGCGAGTTCCTTCGTGGCTTCCGAGCTTCCCAGCTCGATGAAGTTCCCCAGCCGCACGCCCTGCTTCATAAAGAACTCCTGGATGAGCGTGAAGTTCAGGCTGTTCCGGCTCGCCACGATGAAGGTCTCCTCGCCAGCGTCCTTGAGCTTCGGCGGCTTCGTTGCCCAGCGATGAAGCGGCGAGACGAGGAACTCCAGTTCATCGTCAAAGATCGTGTGACATTCGAGGCGCGAGACATCGTTAGGCCGCAGGCTCACCGCGAGATCCACATCGCCCTTCATCAGCTTCTCGATGGTGTCCGGCGTCTCACCGCAGATGACTTTAATCTCATACAGCGGGAAGCTTTCCTTAAACTCACGAAACACCGTCGGCAGGATGAACTGAGCCGCCGCCGTGGTGCAGCCGATGCGCAGCCTGCCGCGCGGCGTCTGATCCAGCGTGCCCAGCGTGGAGCGCGCCTGGGTCATCATCTGCAGGATCGTCTCCGCACTCGGCAGCAGTTCGCGGCCTGCATGAGTCAGGTGCACGCTCTTGCCCTGACGATGAAAAAGCTGGCAGCCGAGATCCGTCTCCAGCGCCTTGATGGCATGGCTGATGGCGCTCTGGGTAAGATGCAGCTCACGCCCCGCCTGAGTAAAACTGCCACTGCGGGCGAGAGAGACGAAGGCGCGGAGCTGGCGTGTATCGAGTGTCTGCATGAAATGGGTGAATGAATCCCATTCATACACGAAGTGAAAAACTTCGCGCCTCATTTCTAGTAGAACTTGGCCCGCTGGCACTGCGAATGCTGATGTGATGAAGCGTCATGCCAAAGTCAGCTTCACTCTCCAAGACCGCTCTCAGCGGTGTCGTTCAGCCTGTGCGGATTGGTTTCAAACCTCTCACCGACTGTGCGCCGCTCCTCGTGGCCCGTGAACTGGAGCTGTTCCGCAAGCATGGCGTCCGGGTCGATCTAAGTTGTGAAGTGGGATGGGCCACCATTCGGGAAAAGCTGCTCTACGGCCAGTTGGATGCCGTTCACGCCATCGCGGGACTGGCGTTGGCAATGCGTCTTGGTCTGAACACACCTCCCTGCCGGGTGGTGGCCCCATTCGTCTTCAATCTCCACGGCAACGCCATCACGCTGAGCCGCGACCTCTGGAACCGGGGCGTGCGTGATGCCTCCAGTCTGAAGAAGCTCATCCGCAGCATGCCCACGCGGCGCTTCACCTTCAGCACCGTCTCGCGCTTCTCCTCTCACTATTTCCTGCTTCGCCAATGGCTCGCCGCGGGTGGCATCGATGTCGATCAAGAGGTGCGCATCGTCGTGCTTCCTCCCACGCAGATGGTCGGCAATCTCGAAGCCAACCTCATCGACGGGGGCTGTGTGGGCGAACCCTGGAACAGTGATGCCGTCGCACGCGGTTTCGGATTCATCGCCGCCACCAGCGAGCAGCTCGCCCCCGGTCATCCTGAAAAAGTGCTTCTCACCACCGAGGGATTCATCGAACGCCATGCCGATCAAGCCGCCGCCATCGTCGCCGCACTGCGCGAGGCCTGCGCCTTCTGTGATGTCACTGAAAACCGCCCCGAAGTCGCCCGCATCCTCGTACGCAGCGGCTACTTCCTCGGCAAAGATGAAGAGATCCTGAAGCGCTCCCTCGTCGGTCCGCTTGATCTTGGCACCGGCAAAAGTGCTGACGTGACCAACTTCCACATCTTCCACCGCCGCGATGCCAATGAGCCCACCGGTGAGCGTGGACGCTGGCTGCTCGATCAATTCATCATCCATGGCCTCATCACCCAGGGTGAGCGTGCCGAAGCCTCCGCCGCACTCGCCGCCTGCTGGACCTCCAGCGCTATCCCCCTTCCCCAAACAGCCGCCGCCAGCCCCAGCAAACCCAACAAACGCCAGAAACTCGCCCACGCATGAACCCCACCACCCCCATCTCACGCCGCACCCTGCTCCAGCGCACTGCCACAGCCGGACTTGGCACCCTCTTCTCCGGTCTCCCCGCAGGCTGGGTCGGCTCCGCCTATGCCGATGACTCCCCTGAAGCACCCGATGTGAAGCTCGGCATCATCGCCCTCACCGACTGCTCACCCATCGTCATCGCGCATGAGAAAGGCCTCTTCAAAAAGTTCGGCATCAACTCCACCGTCAGCAAAGAAGCCTCCTGGGCTGTCATTCGTGACAAACTGACCACCGGCGAAAATCAGGCCACGCACATGCTCCTCGGCATGCCCATCGCCGCCTCCATGGGCCTCGGCGGCTCGGCAGTGAAGGAAATGATCTTCCCCTGGATTCTGAATCGCAACGGACAGGCCATCACACTGGCGAACAAATTCAAAGGCAAGGTCGCCGGTGATCCAAAAGCGCTGAAGCCGCTGGTCGATGAAGCCAAGGCCGCAGGCACACCGCTCACCTTTGCCATGACTTTCCCGCCCGGCACTCACGCCATGTGGATGCGCTACTACCTCGCCGCCGGCGGCATCAATCCAGATTCCGACATCACCCTCACCACCATCCCACCACCGCAGATGGTCGCGAACATGAAGGTCGGTAAAATGGACGGCTACTGCGTTGGCGAGCCATGGAACGCACGCGCCATCGCAGAAGACATCGGCTACACCAGCGTCGCCACGCAGGAGATCTGGAAGAACCATCCTGAAAAAGTTTGCGCCTTCACCAAGGAGTTCGCCGAGGCCAATCCGAAGACCGTCAAAGCCGTGCTCAAAGCACTCCACGAAGCCAGCGTGTGGCTCGATGACCTCGGCAACCGCAAAGAGCAGGTCGAGATCATCAGCAAACCCAGTTATGTGAACTGCCCGCCCGAAGTCATCTACAGCCGCCTCATGGGCGAACTCGACTACGGCGACGGTCGCACCAAGAAGGACGAAGATTACATGATCTTCAGCAGCCGGAACTGCAACTACCCGCAGCCAAAGTACATCAAGTGGTGGCTCAGCCAGTTCCGCCGCTGGGGCATGGTCGAAGGCGCACCTGATTACGACGGCGTCGCCAAAGCCATCGCCGGCACCGCCCTCTATGAAGAGGCGATGAAGGAGATCGGCTACACCGGTGGTATGCTCGATGACAAGACCGAGACCTTCATGGACGGTGCCATCTTTGACCCAGCCAAACCCGAAGAATTCGCCCTCTCCGCCGCCATCAAAAACATCAAGGGCTAGCCCTACACCCCAGGTGCGCCGGTTCATTTCCCGGACCGGCGCTCCTTTTCCCCTCTCAGCCGCCGCTGCCATGAAATTCACCAAAGAACAACTCGCCCACTGGTTGATGCCCCTTTGTGGCATCTTTGCCGTACTCCTCATCTGGACCGCCATCTCAGGCGGAGTCCGCGAAGAAAAAACACCCTCCGGTTTCACCAAAAAAGTGAAGACCGGCTTCATCAAAGATCTGCCCAGCCCGCTGGAAACCTGGGACAAAACCAAGAAGTACATCGTCGAACCTTTCGCCAAACGAGAAGAGCTCGATCAGGGCATCCTCCGCTTCACCTGGTATTCGCTCGTTGTCGTCGCCAAAGGCTACTTCATCGCCCTGCTCGTCGGCACTCCCATCGGCTTCATGCTAGGCCTCTCCAAGGCCTTCACACGCATGTTTGACCCCATCATTCAAATCCTGCGCCCCGTCTCGCCCCTCGCATGGATGCCGCTCGGCGTCGTGCTTTTCATGGGTGCGGGAAAAAACGCCAATGACCTCGGCGCGCTCTTCACCATCGCCATCTGCGCCATGTGGCCCACCGTGCTAAACACCGCCGTCGGTGTCCGCGCTGTGCCGCAGGATTACCTGAATGTCGCCAAAGTGCTCAAGCTCTCGAAGTGGAAAACACTCTGGAAGGTGCTCGTGCCAGCCACCCTGTCCTACATGTTCACCGGCTACCGCCTCAGCCTCGGCATCGCCTGGCTGGTAATCGTCGCCGTGGAGATGCTCACTGGCCGCGTCGGCATCGGCAACTTCCTTTGGAACGAGTACAACAACGGCCTCTACACCAGCATCATCCTCAGCATCCTCACCATCGGCTTCGTTGGTTGGGCGCTCGACAGGCTGATGAGCCTCGTGGAAGCCCGATTCAAAAGCATCTAACCGAGAAACAAGCCGCCGCCATGTCTCTCATCGAAATCAAAAACGCCTCCAAAGGCTTTGGCCCCTCCGGTTCCAGGACCGAAGTGCTCAAAAACATCAATCTGTCTGTCGAGGAGGGTGAGTTCATCGCCATCGTCGGCTACTCGGGGTCGGGAAAGAGCACGTTAATCAATCTGATCTCCGGCTTGGTGAAGCCTGACTCCGGCATCGCATCCATCTCTGGTGAGGTCATCACCGGCCCAGGCCCGGATCGTGGTCTCGTCTTCCAGAACTACTCTCTCCTTCCCTGGCTCAACGTGGAAGAGAACATCGCCCTCGCCGTCGATGAAGTGTTCAAAGACTGGACCAAGGAACAGCGTAAGGAACACGTCGCGAAATACATCACGATGGTCAAGCTCACCCCAGCGGCGCACAAGCTGCCGAAGGAGCTATCAGGCGGCATGAGGCAGCGTGTTTCCGTGGCCCGCACGCTCGCCATGCAGCCGAAAGTGCTGCTGATGGACGAGCCGCTCAGCGCCCTCGACGCACTCACCCGCGCGCAGCTCCAGGACGAGATCGCCGACATCTGGCTGACGAATAAAACCACCGTCATCTGGATCACCAATGATCCCGATGAGGCCATCCTCGTCGCCGATAAAGTCATTCCTCTTCTGCCGACATCACCCGCCACGCTTGGCGAGCCAATGCTGGTGGACATCGAGCGCCCGCGTGATCGCAAAGCCATCAACCACGACGCGCGCTTCAAGAAACTCCGCACCCAGCTCATCACCACTCTCCTCGACGCCAAAGGCCGCACCAAAGTGAAGTCATCCGTCAAACTCAGCCTGCCCGACATCTTGCCCGAAGACCTCAACAACCTACGCAGCATGGAATTCCAAAACCGTCGCGGCCCCAAACGCCGCTCCGACAACCATCGTGAAGAAGTGGAGGTGGCCGTATGAGTGTTCCGAATCCAAAAATGCTCGAGCTGGACCGTCTCTGGAAAACCTACGAGACACCGAAGGGCCCGGCCACCATCGTCAAGAACTTCAACCTCAAGCTCAAAGAGGGCGAGTTCGCCACGCTCATCGGTCACAGTGGCTGCGGAAAAAGCACCGTACTCATGATGGTCGCCGGTTTGAGCGATCTCAGCAAAGGCAACATGATCCTGGCTGGCAAAGAAGCCAGCGGCCCAGGCCCGGATCGCGGCATCGTCTTTCAGTCGCCCTGCCTCCTCCCATGGATGAGCGCCTTTGAAAACGTCATGCTCGGCGTGAACCAAGTGTACTTCACCGCCAGCAAAGCCGAGCGTCGCCAGATGGCCGAGTACTACCTCACCATCGTCGGCCTTGGCGATGCCATGCACAAATTCCCCAGCGAGCTTTCCCAAGGCATGAGACAGCGCGTTGGCATCGCCCGCGCCTTCGCTTTGCAGCCAAAGATGCTCCTCCTCGATGAGCCCTTCGGCATGTTGGACTCACTCACCCGCTACGAGCTCCAAGAAGTCCTCCTCGAACTCTGGCGCCGCAATCGCATCACCACGCTCATGGTTACCCATGATGTCGATGAAGCCATCTTCCTCTCCGACCGCGTCGTCATGATGACCGACGGCCCCGAAGCCGAAGTCGGCGACATTTTGAGCATCCCCTTCGAGCGTCCGCGCAATCGCAAAGAGATTATGGAAGACCCGCGCTACTACGAACTGCGCGAGCACCTCATCACCTTCCTCAACGACAAATCCCACATCCGCCCCAGCCGCGAGCCCACCTTCAAGCCAAGCCCCGACATGGCCGCTGAACTCGCCTCTCATGGCCTGCCGTTTTCAGGCATCGCTGCGTAAGGCATAGACCAGATCATCCTTCACTCAACGGCGTGCCACAGCACGCCGTTGTTGTTTTCACTCCTGCCTGTCATCCGTTTTTGTCTGCACTGCCGATTTCAGCTCACGCAAGGTCCTGCCTGGAAGCTGCTCACCACCCTTCTTTGAAACACCGACCCGCTGGGACAAGTAAATGCCCGAATGGCCGCTGAAGAGGTAAGAGACAAAACACGCCACTGCGAAATAGACCGCATAGTGCGCGCCGAAGAGTTCAATCCCCATCACTGTGCATGACAGCGGCGTATTCGCCGCACCGGCGAAGACCGCGATGAATCCAAGTGCTGCAAACAGCGCCACCGGCTCATGCATCAGCCACCCGAGTGCATTCCCCATCGTGGAGCCGATGAAGAACAACGGCGTCACCTCACCACCTTTGAAACCGCTGGCGAGTGTGACGGAAGTGAAGATCGTTTTCCAAAGCCAGCTCAGCGGCGTGGCACCCCCTTCTTGAAAGGAAGCAAGAATGGAAACCTGACCTCCAGGTGGAGCCTCAACGCCGAGCCCCAGGTAGTCACGAGTGGCCATCACATACACCAGCACGATCACCACCACCGCGCCGAGCGCAGGACGCAGCGGCGCATACGGCACCAGCTTCGCCAAGCCGCGCTGCATCGAGTGTGTCAGCTCGGAAAAGAACCACCCGCCCAAACCAAAAGCCACGCCAGCCAGTGCCACCTTGCCGAGAAGCAACGCTTCCAGAGGAGCATGTGATCCCGCGTTCGCCGCCACATCCAGATGATAAACCGTGTGATGAACTCCCCACGCGGAGCACGTCGCATCCCCCACCACACTGGCGATGAGCACCGGGATCAGCGCCTCGTATTGCACCCGGCCAATGACGAGCACCTCCATGGCAAAGATCGCGCCGGTGAGCGGCGTGCCAAACACCGCGCCAAAGCCCGCCGCGATGCCGCACATCAGCATCAGCCGCCGGTTCTCCCGCCCCACGCCCAGCAAGCGCACCAGCATGTCCGCCAGACTCCCGCCCATCTGCACCGCCGTGCCTTCACGACCGGCGGAACCGCCGAACAGATGCGTCACAAGTGTGCCCAGCAACACCAGCGGAGCCATGCGCGTCGGCACACCGCCGCCGGGTTCGTGGATCTCATCAATGAGCAGGTTGTTCCCCTTGTCCGATCCTTTGCCGAGATGGTGATACATCAAACCCACCGCCACCCCGCCCACCGGCAGCAGCCACAGCAGCCACGGATGCTGCCAGTGAAGCTTCGTCACCGCCTCCAGCGACCACAAAAACAACGCCGTCGCGGTTCCGGCCAGCACAGCTACAGGCAAGGCTAGCGCCGTCCAGCGAAGCAGATGCGTCACATCAGAGAGCAGAGAGGAGCGTTTAAGAAACATGAACTCTCAGCATAGAGAGTTCATGACCACCTTCCAGTGCGAGCAGCAGTCCGACGAGAGCTCCCAGCCATGCATGAATGATCCTCATCGAAAGGACGAATAGGATTCAGGCTGCCATTCATTTCAGCGCGGCCAATTGGCACGCTCATGGCTGAGTCATACAGGGTCACGATCACCCCGATCTCACACTTTCCCTACAGCCGCCGCGTAGCCAAAGCACAACACCCATACCCAAAACACCGAGATGAATCAAACAGCGCTCCTACTGCTCGCATCGGCCTCACTCGCCTTCGCAGGCACTCCGTCAGCTCCACCAGCGGCCCCCGCGCCGCTTCCACCTCCAGGCTACGCTCCCATCACCTTCTTCGACGGCAAAGTGACCGTCGATGTCCAGGAGAAGATGCGCTTCGAAGGCCGCGAGAATAACTTCGACTTCAACAGCGACATCAACGGCCCGCAGGATGCCACCTGGCTGCTCCAGCGCTTCCGCCTTGGCCTCGGCTACCAGATGACCGACTGGCTAAAGATCTATGTGCAGGGCCAAGACGTTCGTGAACTCGGCGGGAGTCGTAACAATGACATCGGCAGCCCAGGCAGCTTTGGCTCCGAGGGCGATGACAGCCTCGACATTCTTAAAGCCTACGTCCAGCTCGGTGACATCAAGAAAGGCCTCAGCGCCACCATTGGTCGCCAGTTCCTCAGCTATGGTGACCAGCGCCTCGTCGGCCCACTCGAATGGCTGAACCAGGCACGCACCTTCGATGCCATCAAGCTGCGCTATGCTGGCACCGGCTGGGCACTGGACCTCTTCACCTCCAGCCCTGTCGGCTTTAAAGATCGTGAGTTCAATCAGTCGCAGGTCTTTGATGATCAGAACAACCAGGACTCCGTCTTCAGCGGCATTTACCTCGCGACACAGTGGGTGCCCATCAACACCACCACCGACTTCTACGCCTACCACAAGAGTGACCAGGGCAATGGTGACTTCGGTGCCCGCCTCGGTGACAGCAGCTTCTACACCTTCGGCACCCTTTGGAAAGGTGACCCCAAGAAACTGGGTGGCTTCGACTACAGCATGGAGATGGCCTTCCAGACAGGTGAAGTCTCTGGTCGTGACCTGACCGCCTTCGCAGGGAACTGGGCCGCTGGCTACAACTTCAAACATTCATGGAAGCCTCGCATCGGCCTCCAATACAACTACGGCAGTGGTGATAGTGATGCCACAGACGGCGACGTCAGCACCTTCCAGAACCTGTATCCGACCAATCACATGTTCTACGGCTACATGGACACCACCGCATGGTCCAACATGCACAACCCTCAGCTCAACATCAGCTTCTCCCCCACGGCCAAGCTGAAGGTCATGCTCGACTACCATCTCTACTTCAATGCTGACAACAACGACGCCTGGCGCCGTGTGAACAATCAAACTCGCGTCCGCCCCCTCAATGCCGCAGCCAACAATGCCAGCAGCTATCGTGGCCAGGAGTTTGACGTCACCGCCGTCTATAAATGGAGCCCGCATGTCGCTCTCCAGGCTGGTTACAGCTTCTTCCTCGCAGGCGACTACCTCGCCGACACCGGTGCCGACGACAACGCGCACTTCGGTTACCTCCAGGTGCAGTTTGATTTCTAAACCGCTCATCTCTCAAGCCGCTCTGACAGATGAAAATCGTTCCCCTCATTCCTGACAACGCCCCCTTCAGCGCTGAACAGCGCGCCTGGCTCAATGGCTTCCTCGCCGGAGTCTTGAATCGAGGTGCGCCAGTGGCTGGAGAAGCCTCCACGGAATCGAAACGATCCTTGCTCATCGCCTTCGGCAGTCAGAGCGGCAACGCGGAAAGTTTGGCCAAGCGGCTGGCCAGGGAAGCGGCGAGTCGGGGCTTTGCAGCGCGAGCTGCGGGCCTCGACTCGCTGCAACCAGCCGACCTCGTCAAAGACAAGAACGTCCTCCTCATCACCAGCACCTGGGGCGAGGGTGACATGCCTGACAACGCCATCTCTTTCTGGGATGCCATCAATCAAAACGGTGCCAGTCCGAAGCTCGACGGTGTGCAATACAGCGTCCTCGCACTCGGTGATAAAAACTACGGCGACACCTTTTGCCTCGCCGGGAAGAAACTCGATGCCCGACTCGCTGAACTCGGTGCCACTCGCATCGTCGATCGCGTGGATTGCGATGTGGAGTTCGATGACCTCGCCAAGAAGTGGTCTGCCAGCGCCTTCACGATCCTCAGTGGCTCCTCAGCTTCTTCATCACCCGCACCAGCCGAAGAAAAAGACACCGGCTGGTCGAAAAAGAAACCCTTCCCTGCCCCGCTCCTCGCCAACATCGAACTGAATACCAAAGGCAGCAGCAAAGACACGCGCCACATTGCTTTCTCACTCAAAGACAGCGGGCTGACTTATGAAGTCGGCGATGCCCTCGGCGTCTTCGTTCAGAACTGCCCCGAAGTCGTCGATGCTGTCATTGCAGCACACGGCTTTGATCCTGAAACATCTGTCACTCTCGAAAGCGGCATCACATGCACGCTTCGCGAAGCACTTCTGAAGCACTTCGAAGTCCGCCAACTTCTTGGAAAGACACCCGAAGCAGGCATCACGATTCCAGCCTTCCTCGAAAACCTCCGCAAGCTCCAACCTCGCCTCTACTCCATCGCCTCCAGCGTCAAAGCGCATCCCGATGAAGTGCATCTCTGCGTCGGAGCCGTACGCTACAGCACTGACGGCGTGCAGCACAAAGGCGTCGCCTCGACATTTCTCTCGGATCGCCTCGCGCTTGGCGACACCACCGGCATCTACTTCCACACCGCCAATCACTTCCGCCTTCCCACCGACCTCACCAAGCCCGTCATCATGGTCGGCCCTGGCACCGGCATCGCCCCCTTCCGCGCCTTCCTCGAAGAGCGTGAGGCCACAGGTGCCAGTGGCAAAAACTGGCTCTTCTTCGGCGACCAAAAGCGCTCCACCGACTTCCTCTACCACGATCAAATCATCGAGTGGGTGCAGAAAGGTTTCCTCACGCGCCTCGACACTGCTTTCAGCCGTGATCAGGAAGAAAAAATCTACGTCCAGACCCGCATGCTCCAAGCCGCCAGCGAACTCTGGCAATGGCTGGAGGAAGGCGCGCATTTCTACGTCTGCGGCGATGCCAAACGCATGGCCAAGGACGTCGATGACGCACTCCACAGCATCATTCAAACCGCTGGAGGCAAATCCACCGACGAAGCCGCTGCTTATGTCGCCCAAATGAAAAAGGAGAAACGCTATGCCCGCGATGTCTATTGAACCACCCACACTCGCGAACCGGATGAACAGCGACTTCTCAAGCGAGCAGAAGCGTTATCTCGAAGGCTTCTTCGCAGGCATCGCCGCTGGTGGCGTGTCGTTTGGTGACCTCGCTCCCGCTCCTGTCGCAGCACCCGCAGGTCCATCGCTCGACGACCTGACCAAAGAAGAGCGGATCAAACGTGAGCTTCATCCCTTCGATGCCATCGAGCAGCTTGTCATGGATGCTCGTTGGAATGCGAAGCCCGAGGCTGAGTCTGTCTTCCGCTTCAAGTGGAACGGCCTGTTTTGGCTGAACCCGGTTAAAGATGGCTACATGTGCCGTCTGCGCATTCCCGGCGGCGTGGTGAAGAGCTACCAGCTCCGCGAGATCGCCGCCATCGCGCGCGAACTCACCACGGGCTACATCCAGATCACCACGCGGAACAATTTCCAAATCCGCCTCATCGAGCCCAAGAACTGCCCCGAAGTGCTCCGACGCATCCAAGGCTGCGGCCTGCATTCCAAAGGCGCAGGCGCGGACAACATCCGCAACATCACGATGAATCCATGTGCGGGTTATGATCCCTACGAGATCATCGACGTGCGCCCGCTCGTGAACGAACTCGCGACGCTGATCATCGGCTCGAAAGAGTTCTACGACCTCCCTCGCAAGTTCAACATCGCCTACGACGGCGGCGGTCTCATCTCTGCTGTCGAAGACACGAACGACATCGGTGCCAGCGCCGTGAAGATCGGTGAAAACAGCGAAGGCATCGAACCCGGAATCTACTTCCGCATCGCTCTCGGCGGCGTCACCGGTCATCAGACCTTCGCCAGCGACTGGGGCGTCATCGCGAAGCCGGAGCTACTCAACGATGTCATGGTCGCCCTGCTGCGCGTCTTCATCGAGTTCGGCGACCGCACGAACCGCAAGAAGGCGCGCTTCAAGTATGTCATCGAAGACAAAGGACTCGATGGCGTGCTCGTGGAGGCCGAAAAGCACCTCAAGTTCAAGCTCACACGTCTCGCACCCGAATCGCCGATTCAGGAAAAGCGCACGTTCTCGCAGCAGGGTCACTCGCACGTCGGCACCTACCCGCAGAAGCAGGAAGGTCTTGTTTACATCGGCGCCACCGTCCCCGTCGGGCAGATGACCGCCAAGCAGCTCGACCGGCTCGCTGATCTCGCCGACAGCTATGGCAGCGGCGAGGTTCGGCTCACGGTCTGGCAGAACTTCATCATTCCGAATGTCAAAACGGCCTATGCAGCCACCTTGGCGAAGTCATTGAAGAAGCTCGGCTTTCCCTGCGAGACCTCGCATCTGCGCAACGGCTTCATCGCCTGCACCGGCAACAAATACTGCAAGTTTGCCGCCAGTGATACGAAAGGCCACGCCATCGCCATGATGGACTACCTCGACAAGCGCGTGAAGCTCGACAGACCCATCAATGTCCACTTCACTGGCTGCGCCCACTCCTGCGCCCAGCACTTCATGGGCGACATCGGTCTACTCGGCACCAAGGTGAAATCCGAAAGTGGTGAAGGCTACCACATCACCGTCGGCGGCGGCTTCGGTGAGAACCGCAAGATCGGCCGCCAGATCTTCAGCGGAGTGGCCTTTGAATCACTCGGCACGACACTCGAAGCGATGCTCAAAGGTTATCTCGACAAGCGCGGAGCCGATGAATCCTTCCACGCGTTCTGCAATCGTCACACCGTGGGTCAGCTTCAGGAAGCGTTCTGCGCATGAGCTATTGCCTGACAGAAGCCTTGCGTGAGCAGCAGACGCTGCGCACACCCGTGGCTCTGTTTGCCGATGAGTACGACTCCAAGTCTGTGCACGAGCGTTTCTCGCATCTGATTCCACTCAGCAAGCCGCAGCCAGGCGAGCAGTATGCGTTTGAAGTCAATCTCGATGCCTGCACTGGCTGCAAAGCCTGCGTAGCGGCCTGCCATTCACTCAATGGTCTCGATGACGATGAAAGCTGGCGTGACATGGGCCTGCTCGTCGGCACGCGGAAGCAGCCGTATCTACAAACTGTCACCACCGCCTGCCATCACTGCGAAGATCCGGCATGTGCGAATGGCTGCCCGGTGCTGGCTTATGACAAGGATGCTGTCACGGGCATCGTGCGCCATCTGGATGATCAGTGCATCGGCTGCAGCTACTGCATTTTGAAATGCCCGTATGACGTGCCGAAGTTCAACTTTAAGCGCGGCATCGTGCGCAAGTGCGACATGTGCCAGGGCCGCCTCGCCGAAGGTGAGGCACCTGCCTGCGTGCAGGCCTGCCCAAACGAAGCGATCAAGATTAAAGCCGTCAAACGCAGCGATGTGCCGGATCAGGGTCAGATCATCGCTGGAGCCTTTGATTCGAGCTACACGCGGCCAACGACGACTTACGTTTCGTCGAAGCCCATCCCCAGTGCCGCAAAGGCAGCCGATGCAGGCCGTCTCGAACTCGATCACGGCCATCCGCCACTCGCCTGGATGCTGGTGCTCACGCAAATGAGCGCTGGAGCATTCATCGGCTGTGCCGTGGCCTTGTGGATGAATGTGCTGACGCTGAATCAAGCCGCGATCACCAGCGCAGCAGCACTTGTTTTTGGCCTGGCAGGCATCGCCTTGAGCACGCTGCATCTCGGGCAACCGCTGAAGGCTTGGCGAGCCTTCCTTGGCTGGAAGAAATCATGGTTGTCACGCGAGATCCTCGCCTTCGGGGCCTTGCCAGGAGGAGGCGCAGCCATTGCGGCGACTTGGTGGTTGGGAAACATGGAATGGCTGCGTCTCGCCGTCACAGGCACCGCCTTTGCCGCCTTCGCCGCCGTGCTTTGCTCGGTGATGGTGTATGTGGACACACGCAGACCGTTTTGGTCGCTACGCATGACCGCAGGCAAGTTCCTCGGCACAATGCTGCTGCTAGGCGCTGGTTTGTGCGCCGTGGTCTGGAGCTGGACCGAGCTAGCCATCGCCTCATGGGACATGGCGTTCACTCTCCTTTTCCGCTGGAGTCTCTCCATCTGGGAGCTTTCGCGCTATCGGCTGGCTTTGGAGGATGAAACCTGCCTCTGGCATAAATCCGCACTCATTCTTCGAGAGCATCTGCCACATCACATCGAACTGCGCGCACTGCTTCTCGTCGCCACTGGACTGCTGATCCCCGTGTTGGTCGCCGCATCCGCATCGAGGCCGTGGATGTTGACGATCTCGCTGGTGTTGACGTTTGCCAGTCAGCTCATCGAGCGTCATTACTTCTTCACCGCCGCCGCAGGCTCCAAGATGCCTGGAAACTGACCATGATCACCGCACCCGCCATGACCTTCCGCGAGTGGAATGGACCGCTCACCGCCGATCTCGTGCGTGAGCCGGCGAAGTTTGGTCTCGGGCAGGTTCCATCGCGATTGGTGCCGGATGCGATGACGAAAGCCGTGTGCGGATTCTGCTCCACTGGCTGCGGTTTGAAGATTCATCTCAAAGATGGCGAGGCGATCAATCTCACGCCTGATCCCGACTACCCCGTGAACCTCGGCACGGCTTGTCCGAAGGGCTGGGAGGCGCTCAGTGTGCTCGATGCGCCTGACCGCGCGAAGATGCCAATCTTGCATGGCAAGGAGGTCGATTGGGACACCGCGCTCCGCTACTTCTGCGACAAGATGCGCGAGATCCTCGACAAGCATGGCCCCGAGGCCGCTGCGTTTCTCAGCACGGGGCAGATCATGTTCGAGGAGATGGCCTTCCTCGGTGCGCTGGCAAAATTCGGCATGGGCATGATCCACGGCGATGGCAACACGCGCCAGTGCATGGCCACCGCCGTCACCGCCTACAAAGAGAGCTTCGGCTTCGATGCGCCGCCCTTCACCTATGCCGACTTCGAGGAGAGCGATGTGCTTGTCTTCATCGGTGCAAATCCGTGCATCGCGCATCCCATCATGTGGCAACGAGTGCTGCGGAATAAACGCAGCCCCGAGATCATCGTCGTCGATCCACGCACCACCGAGACTGCGATGGCGGCCACGCAGCACTACGCCATCAAGCCGAAGAGTGATCTCACGCTGCTTTACGGACTTGCCCACCTCATCATCCGCGATGGCGGACTCGACAAAACATTCATCAGCGAACACACAAACGGCTTCGACGAGTTCGCGAAGTTTGTCACTGACTTCACACCGGATCGAGTCGCCGCCGAAACAGGCATCAGCGCTGAACGCCTCGCTCACTTCGCTAAAACAATTATCGAAGGCACTCCGCGCGTCTCCTTCTGGTGGACGATGGGCGTGAATCAAAGCCACCAGGCCACGCGAACAGCGCAGGTGATCATCAATCTGGCGCTGATGACTGGAAACATCGGCAAACCCGGCACAGGAGCCAACTCCATCACGGGGCAGTGCAATGCCATGGGTTCGCGCTTGTTTTCAAATACGACGAACCTCCTCGGCGGCCATGATTTCCGCAATCCAGCGCATCGTGAAAAGGTCGCTGCTGCCACAGGCATCCCCGTCGAGCGCATCCCTGACCGGCCCAGTCTCGCGTATGACCAGATCATTAAAGCTGCCGATGATGGCACCGTGAAAGCCATCTGGTTTGTCGCCACGAATCCAAGTCACTCGTGGATCGACCAGAACGAGATGAACCGCGTGCTCGACAAGCTCGACTTCCTCGTCGTGCAGGACATGTACTGCACCACTGAGACCGCCAAACGTGCGCATCTCGTGCTCCCTGCCGCTGGGTGGGGCGAAAAAGAAGGCTGCTTCATCAACAGCGAACGCCGCATCGGCTACAGCCCGAAAGTGAGCCGTGCTCCCGGGCAGGCGCTGGCCGATTTTCACATCTTCCGCCTCATCTCGCACTATTGGGGCTGCGAGGATTTGTTTCGCGGATGGACAAGCCCCGAGGCCGTCTTTCGTGTGCTCCAGCGCTGCACGGAGAACCAGCCCTGCGACATCATGGGCATCAATGGGCATGAGATGATTCGCAAAAGCGGCGGCGTGCAGTGGCCGCTTTCGCGGGATCAAGGTTCCAAGTTTGAGGTTTCGAGTTTCAAGGAGCGACGGCTTTTAGCGGACGGCCAATTCTTCACGCCGGACAAGCGGGCGAAGTTTGTGTTTGATGCGCCCGTGGCTGCACCGGAGCAGCGAAGTGATGAGTTCCCGTTTATCTTGATGACCGGACGTGGCACCAGCGCGCAGTGGCATACGGAGACACGCACGGGCAAATCAGCCGTGCTGGCGAAGATGATGCCGGAGGAGCTGATGCTCGACTTAAACGAGCAAGATGCTCTTTCCCTCGGCATCCGTGATGGCTCACCCGTGCGGGTAATCACCAAGCGCGCGGAATTGACCGTTAAGGCACGCCTCACTTCATGTGTGAAGCCCGGCGAAGTCTATCTGCCGATGCATGACCCGCGAGTGAATCAGCTCACCCACGCGTCGTTTGATCCCCACAGCCGCCAGCCAAGCTACAAGCACTCGGCAGTACGGGTGGAGATAGCTTGAGGGCTTGTTTCTGCTTGGCCTTTCCTGCGTGATCATGCATGAATGCGGTGTGGCCGACTCCATTCCAACCATCCTGACCATTGCTGGCTCGGACTGCTCCGCAGGCGCGGGCATCCAGGCTGATTTAAAGGCGGTCTCCGCCCTGGGTGGCTACGCACTCACGGCAGTCACCAGCGTCGTTTCGGAGACACCCGGAAAGGTTTCCCAAATCTGCCTGATGGATGCGGACTTCATTGTCGATCAGATCCGCGTCTTGTTTGAGGCTTTCCCCATTCGTGCTGCGAAAACGGGAATGCTCGGTGGTGCAGAGCAGGTGCAGGCGGTGGCACAGATCTGGAAAGAACTCGGCGGTGGAATACCTCTCGTCATTGATCCGGTGATGGTCGCTACGAGTGGCGGAAAGCTGCTCGAAGATGATGCTGTGCAGGCGGTGAAATCTCTGTTGCTGCCGCAGGCCACTTTGATCACGCCGAACATGGACGAGGCCGAAGTGCTCTGGGGATCGCCTGTCACCACACGCGAGGAGATGGAGCGCTGTGCTTCTGATCTGGCACAAACCTATCAAACCAATGTCCTCGTCAAAGGCGGGCACCTTCAAGATGACTCCGCCGATGATGTGCTATGCCTGAGTGACTCCATCGTCTGGCTGGAGGCCGAGCGCACACACGGCGTGCAGACGCATGGCACAGGCTGCACTTACTCGGCAGGCATCGCAGCCTGCCTCGGACAAGGGATGGATCTCACCAGCGCTGTCGCCGAGGCCAAGGAATTCGTCAGCCGGGCTATTGACGAACATTTCGCCTGGACGCACAGGGCGGGCATCGTTCATGCTCTGAATCATCTTCACCAGACTCCGGAATGAAGCACCTGCCTATAATCCTGATCGCCAGCCTCGGTTTTGCCCTTTGCGCCAGGGCTGGAGATACGCCGAAGATCGAAGGTGTCTCTCAGGCGGCCATTCAAAACGCCTTTCAGATCCTGCGTAGCGACTACATTCGTTCCAACGAACTGAACTTCGATGAACTCAACCGCGCTGCCTTGCAGGGGCTGCTCCAGCGACTCTATCTGGGGGCCACACTGATTCGGAAATCAGATGCCCTGAGGCCAGTCACCGCCACGGGTGTGATCGCTGAGAAGCTCACAGCCGAGATCGGTTACCTGCGTCCGCAGTCATACGCCGAGGCTGAGATCAGCGAACTTCAGGCAAAGCTGCGCGAGTTTAGGACTGCGGGTCTGCCCCATCTTATCCTCGATCTACGCAGTGCTGCTGCACCGGGTGAGTTCGATATTGCTGCGGCGATGCTGGAGTGTTTCATCCCCGAGAGTGAGTTGATCTTTAAACTCAAGCAGGTCGGGCGCGATGATTCACAACTATTCATCAGCCACAGGGCTCCGATCTGGACCGGACCTCTGCTCGTGCTCGTCGATCAGGAAACGAACAATCTGGGGGAAACGATTGCCGCCGTGTTACGCCAGAGGAAGCAGGCCGTGATCCTCGGCACCCGCACACGCGGGGCCACCGTGCGCTACGAGACACAGCCGCTTGATGACGAATGGCTGCTGCGTTTCGCCCGAGCCGAGATGCTGCTCATGGATGACTCCTCTCTCTTCCAACTCGGCCTGCCGGTGGATTTCTCCATTGATCTGCCGCTCGACTCGAAACGCCAGCTCTTCCCTTCCTCAAACCCGCCGCCATTGAAGCAGACGGTCTTTGATCAACCCCGTCCGCGCTACAACGAGGCAGCTCTCGTGGCACGCAAGAACCCCGAACTCGAAGAGTACATCCGCCGCAGCGCTGGCAAGCCCTCCGCTGATTCACAGCAGCCTGTTCATGACACAGTGCTTCAGCGAGCAGTGGACATCCTGCTCACTCGCACGCATCTCGATGGGGCGAGTCTGCCCTGGGAGCAAAAGCTGCGTGAGCCTTCCCCGACGATCCGCAAAGCCACACGCGCCCCATGATTCCTGAAACGGTTCCCACTCAAGTCACCATCGTAAGTCAACACACCGAGCGCGCCTGGCATGCCACTTTGGCAAATGGGCGAGCCGTGATCGCCTTTCGTGCCAATGATGAACCCACCGTGGTGCTTTCACCTGGAGACCTCGCAGCCGTGGAACTGCGGGTAACCGATTTCTCGCAGGCGCATATTCTCGATTGATCGAACCCATTCCGTCCTATCATTCAGCCATGACCTTGAATCCAAAACTCGCCAAGCTGCTCAACGAGCAGATCAACAATGAAATGTCCTCCAGCTACATCTACCTCGCCATGGCGGCTTGGTTTGAGCAGACGCCTTACTCAGGTTTTGCGAGCTGGATGTTCAATCAGAGCCGTGAAGAGACGATGCACGCGCTGAAGTTCTACCAGTATGTGGTGGATCGTGATGCTGCCGTGGTCCTGGAGCCCATCGCCAAACCCAAAGCCGCCTTCAAGAACCCACTCGAAGTCTTCGAGATGAGTCTCAAGCAGGAGCAAAAGGTCACACAGCAAATCAACGATCTCTTTGAAGTGGCTGAGCAGGTCAAAGATCACGCCTCGAAAAATCTGCTTCTGTGGTTCCTCAATGAGCAGATGGAGGAAGAAAAGACCGTGCGCGACATGCTCGACCGCCTGAAACTCGCGGGCAATGATCCTGCCAGCCTGCTCGTGCTCGACCGTGAGGCCGGCACCCGCAAAGCTGCACCAGCCAGCGGCGGCGCAGAAGCGGCCTGAGGAGGCTGTGGACGGCAGATTCGCGTCATGAGAAGATTCATCGAGGGAGCATCTTTTGCATTGACGCCCGCGCCCGTGTCGGGATAGATAGCGCCCTCATCCCGCCCCTGCGGGAAAACAGTTTTTGGTGAGGTGGCTGAGTGGTCGAAAGCACATCTTTGCTAAAGATGCGTAGCCTTAACCGCTACCGAGGGTTCGAATCCCTCCCTCACCGCCACTGTTAAATAAAACCAGGGAACCGAAGGACGGCATAAAGATCCGTCCTCCTCTCCACTGAAGCCATTAACCTGCGACCGTGCTTTTAGCACGTCCTTCGCGCCAGGCGATGAAGAGGCCGTAGCAAAGCAGGGCGATCTGGCAGAGCCAGAAGGCGTAGATTTTCGGCCAAGTGCCATCGGTGAAGCCGTAGGCGTGCAGGCCGACGCCGAGCTGGTTCACTCCGAACCAGGAGAAGATGACGATGCAGCCAAGGATGAGATTGCAGCAGTGCAGGCCGATCTCGCGGATGTAGCCGCCGAGGCGGGCGTGGAGGATGACGAGGCACATGAGTACGATCATGAGTGCGCCGTTTTCCTTCGGGTCCCAGCCCCAGAAGCGGCCCCAGCTATAGTTCGCCCAGATGCCGCCAAGGACGGTGCCGACGAGGGAAAGTAGCAGTCCTGTGGCGACGAAGCCATAGGCGACCTTGGTCATGAAGCGGGCATTCTCTTGTCCTGTCTTAGTGATGCCGAAGATGCGCTGGATGAAGTAAATCATCGAGATCAGCGCAGCGACCATGCAGGCAGCGTAGCCGAGATTGATGATGGGCACATGAGTGGAGAGCCAGAAGTTCGTGATGAGCACGGCCTGGAGCTGCTGGAGATTGTCCGTGGCCTCCGCCGTATCAAACTGGATGGAGAGGAACATGCACGCACCACCGGCCACGGCGGCGATGAGCAGGCCGAGCCCGCGCTTGGTCATCCATTCAGCGATGAGACCGAAGAGTGCGCAGGCGGAGCCGATGAAGAGCATGGTCTCATACAGCGTGGTGATGGGTGGACGCTGCATAATGAGGCAGCGCACGATGACTCCGACGACAGCGAGCACGGTGGCATAGCCGAGCACGAGCCAGGCGAGCAGCTTGCAGATCTTGTCAAAGCGCGAGCCGGGGGAGATCCAGGTGAGCCCGACGAGCACGAGCCCGACGAGGAAGGCCCACTGCGCTTTGAAGAAGTAGTCCGCTTTGATCGAGTGCAGCTCCAGGCCGACCTGCTGCGCTTCACCGCGTTCTTTGGCGGTGGTTTGAATCTTCGTGAGCAGTGCTTGTGAGGCAGCTTTGAACTTCGCGGCATCGGGCAGGGACAGGAAGACATCTTCATAGGTGGCGAGCCACTGGAGCTGATCGGCGGTCGGTGCGGCGCTGCCATTCATGGCTTCGAAGATGAGTTCGCCCGGGCCGCTCCAGACTTCTTTGGTTTTGTCGGTGAGAGGGAAGATGCGGAGCTGGGACTCGGCATTGCCAGACATCATGGCACCGAGGGCGGTCTTGAAGAATTCACGGAACCACGGGATCTGCATCGGCGCTCCGCCAGTCTTCAGCGCTTCAATGACCTTCGACAGGCTTTGAGAGAGACGGATGGGCTTCGTCATTCCTGCTGGCAGTTCGGCTTCACCAAAAGGCGCGCGAATGAAGTCGAAGTGGCCCATCATCATCTCGAAGTCGAGGTAGCTGGAGGCGAGCTGCACGATCATGCGCTGCTCGGGGCTCATCTGCTTTGCAGGCAGTGCGCGATACTCGGTCATCTTCTTCATGAGCACGTCGCGGGCGGGCTCGATCTCGGCGTAGGTGTATTGGTCGCGCTTGGCTTTCGTGGGCAGGCCGAGTTCGGCGATGGCGGAGGAGTTATCAACTTTGAAAAGCGGCACCGTCTTCGCGATATCGGGCCGGAACCAGGTCATCAGCAGCCATTGGGTGCCGGTGAGTTTCACGGGCTTGTCGCCTTCTTTGACGATGGGCTTTTGCGTGGCGGGATCGATGAGCGGCTTGCCGCCGTCCATCTCGCCGTTGTCGGTGAGCCAGATGCTCTGACGTGCGCGGAAGCTCAGCAGGCGGGTGTTGGCCACCTTTTGCAGCGGCTTGATGCGGCCCGATTCCTGAACGGGGATGGCATCGTAGATTGCGGTGATCTCGGCATCGCGGAATAGATCGAGCGCGGGGAGGTCGGCGGCCTGAGATGCCGAAAGAATGAAAGCTGAGGCAAGTGCGAAAAGGGAGCGTGACATAGGTGCGGGCGGTTCAGGGCTTACAGTTTCCAATACGCGACGATGAAGCCACCGGCAGTGATGACGAGGGAGGCGGTGACGGCGATCCAGGGGTTCCACTTCATGGCGCGTGAGAGCATCATGACGAAATGAATGAGCAGGCCGATGGCGACGATGATGCAGGAGATGAGCGGCCAGTGGTCGGAGGGATTTTCCACAACCTGGAAGCCGGAACTTTTGACTTTGCTCTGGCTGCGGGAGCCATCATCGAAGGTGCTCTGGAAGATGGCATAGCCTTCACCACGCACGGGCTCGTTCATGGTGACCTCGCGCTTTTCCTCGCGGGTGCCGTGGAGCTTCGTGACCTTGCTGGCGAAGCGGCGCGCGCGTTCAGTGCCGGGGTGCTTTTCCTGCTCGGTATGGTCGAGGCGAATGGCGAAGGGCAGCTTGTAACTGCGGCGGCCGATGTTGATGAGATACTTGTCGGTGCCGACGGTGACGGTCCACGGCGCGGCGGCGTATTCCCAAAGGATGCCGCGTTGCTCAGGCCCGCCCTTTTTGTCCTTCACGACGGCGATGCAAGCCTGCGAGAGTGCTTCATCGGCGAGGAGTTGTCCGTTCTTCGGATCAATCTTCGAGAGTTCCTGGATGAAGAAGCCGTCCACGGCATCGCCACGGTCGCCGACTTTGTCGCGCTTGGGTTCGGCGTGTTGTTTCCAGTTCGTGATGGTGAGATCAAAGGGCAGGCTGTCGTGCGTGAAGGTTCGCGCTTTGCCGTGATCGCTGCTGTTCGAGAGATCGGTGAAGAGGCGCTGGTCGATGACGAGAGCCGTGCGCTTCTGGCCCTCGGGCTGCACTTTTTCGATCTCGATCACGCGCTCGTGGAAGCTCTGGAATTCATCGTGTGTTTGTCCTTCGGTGAGGTTCAGCATGCCTTCTTTGGCGAAGTGATAGGTCACTGCACCCGAGGCGATCATGAAGAGGATGGCGAAGTGGGAGATGACGATGCCGACGGTGCGCGGGGCCTTGCGGATGCGGATGATGCCGCCGCAGAACATGTTCACGAACAAGATGGCCATGAGCGAATAACCGCCGGGCAGGATGGGCGTGGGCAGGACGACGTTGCCGATGTTCCAATACACATCCAGTGCGAGCGCACGCCAGCACGCGCCGATGTCGATACGATCGACGAAGACAGACTCGAAGTAGCGTGCCTGACTGGCGACGAGACCGAACTCGGCCTGCTCAAGTGTGCCGAGAAACGTGAGCACCAGCAGAAGCGTGAGCACGACGGTCGCGAGCCCGAAGCTGGCGAGGAAGGAGAAGATGCGGGAGAGGAAAGACACGGTGGAGAAAATGGCGAATGACTAAATCCGAATGACGAAGGAATGCCGTAGCCTGAATGTTATTGCTGAGGTGCTTCCTGGCTGCGTTTGCGGAAATCCACGGAGGCACAGAAGGATTCAAAGGCGGCGGTGTTTTGCTCCACGAGAGCTTTTGGGCCGGTCATCTTGATGAAGAGGGTAAGCTCGGCGGCTTGATGGATGAGGCCGTAGAGGCGGTAGTCTTTTTTGGCATCAGCGGCATCGCCCATGCCTTTGAAATCGCCATCGACACTGACGAAATGCGCGGGACCACCGAGGAAGTTTTTGCGTGGCAGCTTTTCGATCTCTTCATCGGTCAGTGGCGCTGCACCGATCTGCCCACGCCAGCGATTGATGTTTGCCGCGAGGCCGCCTGCGGGGCCGGGCAGGGCGGAGAGATAGCACTCGCCTTCGCCATTCGGGCCGAAGGTGAAGTCAATAAGGCGCATCTGGCTCGTGGGCTTCTCGGTCCAGCCTTCGGGGGATTTCCAGACGAGGGGATGCTCACGCGGGGCATTCGGGTCTTCCGCAGGCTCGGCGTCATCGAAAAAGCGTGTGGCACTGTCGATACCGACGTTTGGCTTGCGAGCGTAGCTGGAGAGCTCACGGGATTCCGTGATGGGTTCGCGCTCGTCCAAACGATCACAGGAGACGGACAAGAGGCTGCAAGCGAGCAACGCGTTGCATGGCTGGAGGAATTTCATCGTGTGAGGGGAACGCGTGAGGGGTGGGATGATTAGCAGCAACCTTGGTGAATACCACGGAGATACGAGAGGCGGCGATGCAGAGATGTGAAATGGCGACAATCGATCGCTCTTAAAAGGAAGAGGCCGACGCATTGTCGGCCTCCAGATGATTTGTTGAGGCTTGCAGGAGCGGGTGGATTACGAGCCCTTGTGATCGGTATGGCAGGCTTTGCAGTTCGAGGCCGTTTTGAAGGCGGCGACTCCGGTGGCGTCCTTGGCCTGGATCTTCTTCACAGCACCGACGAGTGCCTGGCATTTGGCGACCCAGGCGGCTTTGTCACCTTTCGGTGGGGTGGCGGCGCAGATGTCCTGGCAGATTTTCAGCATGGTAGCCAGGTCGGCATCGCTGGCGGTTCCAGCGGCGACTTTTTTGCAAAGAGCGTCGTCGGGTTTGAAGTGGGTTTTCATAGCCGTCTTGATGACGTCACTGCCTTTGGCTGCAGGAGCGGCTTTGGGATCGGCTTTCTTTGCAGCGTCTGGCTTGGCGGGAGCTGGTGGAGGAGCCGGAGGCGCTGGCGGTGGAGCGGTGAGGGCGGCGATTTCGGCTTCACTTAGGCCAACGTTCACTTTCAATCCGGGGATCTGACCTTCGAGGGCAGTGGCTCCAGCTTTCGTAACGCCAGTCTGCCAAGCGAAGAGCTTCTTCAGGCCTTTGGCAGAGCTGAGTTTGCTGATGCCAGCATCGGTTGTTTTGGTGCCGTAGAGGTTGAGGTATTCGAGCTTGGCCAACGCGCCGAGTTTGGCGATGCCTGCGTCGGTGACCTTGGTGTTTTCGAGGTGGAGGCGCTCGAGGTTCGCGAGCTTTGCAAGGGTGGCGACGCCTGCATCGGTGACCTGGCTGCGGGCGAGATCGACCCAGACGACGTGAGCGGCGATGGGCTCGATCAGGGCGAGTTCTTTGTCACCGAACTTGTCGGCGGCATTGATGACGCTCAGGCGGAGCTGCTCGGTGTCTTGAGCGAGCGGCATGAGACTGGCATTGAGAGCCTGCATCTTCGCCGAGATTTCGGCGACCTGCTTCTTCTCGGCATCGGTCAGTGGTGCTGGTTTGGGCTTCTCGACCTTGGCGACGGCGGCGCTGGCTTTCGGCAAACCTTTGGCAAGGAGGGCAGCGAGGGCGCCTTCGACTTCGGGTGTGGGCTTGGCAGCAGCGACAGTGTCTTTTTCGGAGGCGCCGGTATCGATCCACCATTTCAGGAGGGCCACTTCTTCCTTCGTGAGCTGCGGTTCATCGCTCGGCGGCATGTGCTCATCGTCGTCGGTGGGCAGATTGGCTCGGGTGAGCATGAGACTGTCCTTCGAGTTCTTTGGAATGACGGTGTTGTTGCCATCGCCGCCGCCTTTCATGATGACGGCAAAGGTGTGGAGCTGGAGCTTGCCCTTCTTCTTTTCCTCACCGTGGCAGGCGACGCACTTAGCCTGCATGATCGGGGCGATGATGTCCTGATACACGATGGCCTTCGCAGCGATGGCGGGGTCGAGTTTGCCACCGGCGGCTGGCGCTGCGGCAACTGGTGCAGCGGCTGGCTTGGCAGCAGCATCTGCGGGTTTGGCAGGTGCTGCGGCAGCAGGTGCAGCAGCGACGACGGCCACGGGCTTGGCATCATCTTCGGCGGTCCATCCGTTGTTGATGTGAGTCTTCGGAAGCTTGGCTTTCAAAGCGGCCACGCCTGCCTTGGTCACGCCACTCTGCCAAAGGTAGAGCGACTTCAGTTTGGCGAGGCCAGCGATCTTGGTGAGTCCGGCGTCGGTGACTTTGGTGTTGTAGAGATTCAGGTATTCGAGGGCGGCGAGGCCTTTCAGGTGGTCGAGTCCGGCGTCGCTAACGGCGGTACCTTCGAGGTGCAGTTCGGTGAGGTTTTTCATCGCGGCCACAGCGGCCAATCCAGCATCCGTAACCTTCGTGCGGGCCAGATCGAGCGAGACAACCTTGTCTGCGATGGGTGCCAGCGGGGCGAGCCCGGCATCGTTGAACTCTTTGGCGACATTCAGCGCGGTGAAGCGGTAGGTCTTGCCATCGGCAGCGATGGGCATGAGCGAGGCACCGGTGGCGTTGACCTTGTCGAGAGCGGCCTTGAGGGCGGGATCAGCAGCAGGCTGGTCGGCAGCGTGCAGACTCAGGGCGAGGAGGGCCGGAAGCAGCAGAGTTTTCTTCATGGGTGGTTTGGGGGCGTTTTAACTGAAATGGAAAGCGGCCAAGGTAACGCATCGAACACGTCATCCCTTGCCAAGGCACGGCAGGATCAAAGTTTGACAGCTTCTTTTGCCTCAGGCGGAAATTGCGCCTCGGACACCTTCTGCGTGGCACTGGCACCGGACTGAATCCAGTAACGAATGGCGGCAGTTTCGGCAGGCGTGAGCTGGTCTTTGCCATCGGGCGGCATGTGCTCATCGTCATCGGCGGGGAGGTCGATCCGCTGCATGGTCAGGCTGTCGGCGGGCTTGCCGGCCACGATGTTGTCGCCGTTTTCTCCGCCCTTCATGGTGAGTTCGAAGGTGTCGAGCCGCAGCTCGCCCTTCTGCTTTTCCTCACCGTGGCACTTGTTGCACTTGGCTTCGAAAATGGGGAGGATCACATGCTGGAAGACGAGCTTGTCATTGCCTGCCGAGGTAGCTGGAGTCGGGGGAGTAACAGGCGTCGGGCTCGGAGTTGGAGCGACGGCGACCGGTGCCGGCGTGGGCTGAACAGGTGCGGGTGTTGGCGTTGGCGCTTCAGGCGCTGGAGCTGGAACCTCAGCCTTCGGCTTCTCGACAAAGCTGAGCATCCACTTTTCCATGGCGATCATCTGGGACTTCATCGGCTCCGGTGCGTGCTCGGTGAGGAACTTACTTCCATGGCTCATGTTTCCGCCGAAGTGGGCACCGAGCCCCATAAGACCGAAGCTGCCAAAGAAGACGGCGCGGTAGGCGTGCATGAGTTCACGATTGTCATGCCCCATTGCATAGATGCGGATCACGAGCGCCAGCAGCACGCCAGCGGTGCCCAGGAGCGCCAAGGTCTGATGCAGGGTGAAGTTCCCGCCCTGATACCCGCCCTCACGGGAAAGCATGATACCCGCCAGCACCGCCATCACCGAGCCCGCCGAGCCGACCAGAAGGGTGAGCAAAGCCCCGGCACCGAAGCTTTCCTCCCCCCGACGGGTGAAGCAGATGAGTTCCATCAGGCAGAGCAACCCAAGGGCACCGACCGGCAGATGCAGTAGGATCGGGTGGAAGCGCCCGACGAAGAGCACACTGCTCGAAGCATCCGATTTGGGGGCCTCATAGAGCGGCGGGAAAATCAGCAGACCTATCACAAACCCAACGATGAGCAGGAGAGTGAGCACCCAGATGAGAGTGTAGGATTTGGGCGCGTCGTATTGGGGGGATGAAGCGGACATGTAGGGAACAGGGTTGTGAATCGCCAGAGTTACCAACGCATGTTGGAAAGGCAATCCATCAAAGGAAACCATGTCGGATCATGCGAATCAGATGTCCATTCTTGTGACCAAAGAACACAGCAGACCTTACAGGCAAAAACAGGAAAGGCGTGCTTCGTGCTAAACGTATGCCATTTACCCCCCTATGAACCCCTTTCACGAGACCGCCTCTGCCTCGCACCAGTTGAGCCGCCGCCAAGTGCTGCGCGGACTCGGCACGGTGATGAGCCTGCCCTTTCTGGAATCCTTCGGCAGCCGTGCCTTTGCCGCAGCGGCTCCTGTGAAAAAGGCCCCGCTCCGCGCGGCTTGGCTGTATGTGCCGAATGGCGTGAACGTGAACGAGTGGTTCCCCACTGGCGAAGGCGCGAGCTATGAACTCAGCACCTCTTTGAAAGAACTGGAGAAGCACCGCAATGAATTCATGGTCGTCTCCGGCCTCGCCCAGGACTTCGCCCGCTCCCATGGCAATGGCGGCGGCGACCACGCCCGCGCCACCGCCACCTTCCTCACCGGTTGCATGCCAAAGAAGACCGCCGGGGCAGACATTCAGCTCGGCGTCTCCGTGGACCAGATCGCCGCTCAAAAGATCGGCCATCTCACCCGCCTGCCATCCCTGGAACTCAGCACCGACGGCCAACGCAGCGCGGGCCGATGCGACAGCGGCTACTCGTGCGCCTACCAGTTCAATCTCGCCTGGAAGAACGAGACCATGCCCATGGCTCCCGAGATGGACCCCCGACTCGTCTTCGAGCGCCTCTTTGGCTTCGGTGCCTCCGGTGCCCGTGGGGCCGATGGTGCCCGCCGTCAGCGCCTGCAAAAAAGCATCCTCGATACCGTCCTCTCGGAGGCCAAAACCCTCCAGGGCAAGGTCAGCGGCAATGACAAACGCAAGATCGACGAATATTTCGAGTCCGTGCGCGACATCGAGATGCGCATCGAGCGCGCTGAGAAATTCACCGCCCAGCTTCCGAAGGACATGACCGTGCCCGAAGGCGTGCCGGACAACTACGAGCAACACATCCGCGTGATGTTTGACCTGCTCGCCCTCGCCTTCCAGACCGATAGCACCCGCCTCGCCACCTTCATGCTCGCCCACGATGGCAGCAACCGCAGCTTCCCCGACATCGGCGTTCCAGATGCGCACCACGGCATCTCCCACCACCAGAAAGACCCGACCAAACTCGCCAAGCTCGGCAAGATCGACCGCTTTTACCTCCGCCAGTTCGGTTACTTCCTCGACAAACTCAAAGGTATCCAGGAAGGCGAAGGCAACGTCCTCGACAACAGCATGATCGTCTGGGGCGGAGGCATCGGCGACCCCGACCGTCACAACCACGACAACCTGCCCATCCTCGTCGCTGGCAAAGCCGGTGGCACTTGGACCCCGGGCAAGCGCGTCGTCCTTCCCGGCGAAACCCCGATGACGAATCTCTACCTCTCCATGCTCGACCGCATGGGCGTGCGTGCCGAGAAAGTCGGAGACAGCACCGGCGTGCTCGAGGTGGGCTGATCCACCTCTCGTCTGCAATATTTTGAAGCTTTGGCGAAATGGAACTCGCCACATTAGGTCGTTTCTTGTAATTTCTAGAAATGCCCCTGAGACGTGCCTTCCTAGTCAGCCTCTTTTTCGCCGTCGTCGTGATCCTATTTTGGGCTCTCGGTGGGGCTTCGAACCCAACGAATCCATCCCCTCAGACGGCGATCTCCCAGGCTGAGAAGGTGGAAGCCGTGCCATCCGCCCCCACCGTGCCTGTTTCGGCAGGTTCCGTGGCAGCAACCGTCACGCCACTGCCCGAAAACCTACAGGCTGCGGATCGGGAGAAGGTCTTGGCAGAATTTACCTCGTGGACCGAGCGTTATCTGGCGGCCAACCCAGCCCAGCGTGATGCTTTGGAGGAAGAAGGCGTAAAACTCGCCACGGCGAGACGGCCCTGGTTTAAACAACTGATTCAGATGGACCCACGCAGTGCTTTGGAGCAGGCGGTGCCGCGTGTCGTGAGGCAGGACTTGCCTGAAAAAGTCGTGGCTCAGCTCGAAAAGCCGGTGTCGTCCAAGGGGGACTACAATGTCTATCTCGGCCGACCTGCCCCAGGCGTGCCGGTGCCGCCGGAAGGCCTGACTTTGCGCTACTTCGAAGCGGATGGCGTGAGCTACAAAGCGCATGTTTTTGGGGAACTCACGGAAGTGATGTCGAAAAAGGGGGTGCCGCTGCGTGGCATCTCCATCGACCGAGACATGGCGGTGGCTGAAAATGCCGTCCGTCGGCTGGAAACGGGCGAGCGAATCCCCAGCGGCACTTTGGTGGAGGAGACCTGCCCCGTGTCCGGCCTGACGACCGAGGCTGTCTCGGAAGGTCAAACGGTCACGGAAGTGTCTCCCACGGTGGAGATCGGCAGCCGCATCATCACGCTCTGCAATGGTGCCCATGTCAGCGTGCTGGAGGATGACTTCCGCACCTACATCCAGTCCAGCGGTCCCGGCGGTGGAGGCTTCTTCATGGATAACTTCCCCGGCACCTCATCGCGTGCCATTGGCAACCTGCGCTGCCTTTACATCCGAGTTACTTATCCTGACCAAATGGCCCAGCCAAACACGGAGGAGCAGGCTTATGCGGACATGCGCGACAACGCCCGTTTTTATCTGGAAAACTCATACGGTAAGCTCACGCAAACTACCACCGTCACTCCGGTCCTTACCCTGCCACGCACCGTGGCCTGGTATAAAGCCAAGGATGCGGAGGTGGATGGTCTTGGGCTCGTTCACAACGACTCACGCGCGGCAGCCAGATCGGCGGGTTATGACCCGAGCCAGTATGACTGCATCATCGTGCGTGTGAACCAGGGGCCACGGTTGGAAGGCATCTCCTGGGGCGGCGGCACCAGCGTGTGGATCACCTGGAATGGCATGGACGTGCTCAATCACGAGATCGGGCACTCGCTCGGACGCAATCACGCCAACTCCTGGGACTCTTTGGACGGCACACCCTACGGCTACGGACAGAATGGCGAGTATGGCAATCCCTTCGATGTCATGGGCGGCAGTGGCGGCTTCAGTGCGCACTACAACATCATCAGCAAACGCGCTCTCGCCTGGCTGCCGGACAGCTACATGCACCTCGCCAAAGGCAATGGCGTGTATCGCATCTTTGCCTACGACCAGCCGACGCTGGAGGAGGGCAAGCGCTACGGCCTGAATGTCGCCAAGGACAGCGTGCGGCAGTACAACATCGAGTATCACCCGGCTCGCGGCGGCTTCCTCGCGAACAACGCGCTCGTGATTTACAGCGGCATGGGTTCAAACGCCGGGCATCTGCTCGATACGACTCAAGGCAGCCTGAATGGCAAAGATGATGGCGGCATCGCCATCGGGCGCACTTTCTCCGATCATGAAGGCGACATGCACTTCACGGTGCTCAGTCAAAACAACACCAACCCGCCCTCACTCGACATCGCTTACAATCGCGGACCGTTTCCAGGCAATGCGGCACCGACCGCCACACTCGCGGCCAGTGCTACCACGATCGCTGTGGGTGGAAGTGTGACTTTCACGGCCACGGCGTCGGATGCTGATGGAGATGCTTTGGCCTATCACTGGCTCTTTGATGACGGCACCTCCGGCACAAACAGCGCTGAATTTACCCGCACCTTCACCGCCGCCGCCCAGGTCAATGCCATGCTCACGGTCTCCGACATGAAAGGCGGTGTGGTGAGGCGATCCATCGTGATCAATGTCGGCAGCCACGGCAGGCAAACCATCAGCGGCAGCATCACCGTGGACGGGCAGCCTTTGCAGGGCGTGTATGTTTCCGGCGGTGGCAAAGCCAGCTACACAAATGCCGATGGCAGCTACTCGCTGGCCGGTATCTCGACTGGCGCTCAAACCCTCACGGCGACACTGGCGGGATACTCGTTCACTCCCGGCTTCACCAATCCGTTCACCGTGGTGGCGGGCACCAACACGGCCAACTGGACGGCTGCTTCGGCCACCTTTGTGACCCTCGCAAAAATCGCCGATGCCAATGAAGGCGGAGCCAATGGCACCTTCAGACTCACACGCACAGGCAGCACCGATGCCAGCCTGACCGTGCTGGTTTCACCCGTCGGCGGCACGGCGGCGAAGGGCACGGACTACACCTTCACGCCGGATTTTGTCACCTCGGGCTCCTTCCGCGCCTTCACGATTCCCGCAGGGGCGAGTTCACTCGATATCAGTGTGGCTGCGGTGAACTCCAGCGGCGTGCAGGACACGACGGCAGAAGGCCCGGAGACCATCACGATGCAGCTCGCCGGTGCCACGGGCTACTTTGCCCAAACGGCCAGCGCGGTCGTCATGACCGTGGTGGACAATGACACCACGCTGCCGCAGGTCAGAGTCACGGCTCCTGATCCCTATGCGCTGGAAGCGCCAAGCGGCGATACGGGCAGTTTCCTTTTCACTCGCGTTGGCAGCACGGATGCAGACCTCAATCTGTCCATCGCATGGACCGGCGCGGCCACGAACGGCACCGACTACAGCACGCTGCCCACCACCGTGACGATCCCAGCGGGGCAAAGTTCACTCACATTGCCGGTAACGTCCATTGACGATTCTTTGATCGAAACGCCCGAGGACGTCATCGCCACGATAAACACCAACGCGGCCTACATCCGCGATACCTCGGCGACGACCGCCACCGTGACGATCACCGATGATGACACGCCCTATGTCAGCGTCAGCGTGCCTGATTCCAGCGCAGCCGAGGGTTCGGCCAATGGCGGCCTTTTCCTCCTGACCCGCACCGGAAGCACGGCTGCTGCGTTGAAGGTCTATTATGGCCTATCTGGAAGTGCGATGCACGGCACGGACTATGCCGCACTCAACGGAGAGGTCACCATCCCTGCCGGTGCCACCAGCGCTCCTGTGGTCATTTCTCCTTATGACGACGACGTCGCCGAGCCCGTCGAGTCCATGACACTCGCCATCGCCAACTTCAATAACGGCTACAATATCGGCAGTGTCTTCCAGGGCACGGTGAACATCACGGACAATGCCGACACACCGCTCATCAATGTCCGCTCTGGCAATGTTGGCACGGAAGGTGGCACAAATCCGACCTTCGTGTTCCGCTCCATCGGCAATGGCACAGGCAACATCACCGTGAACTATACCGTCAGCGGCACGGCGACATCAGGCAGCGACTACACGGCCTTGTCAGGCAGCGTCAGCGTCCCGGCGAATGGCTCCAACGATACCACCGTCACCATCCCGCTGAGCAATGACACCCTTGCCGAGGCCACCGAAACCGTCGTCGTCACCATCACACCCTCCGCCAACTACCGCGCCTACAATGACGCCAGCGCCGAGATGGTGATCCAGGACAATGACAGCGGTGCGGATCGTGTCTCGGTCTCCACTTACAATCATGCACCCGGCGAGGCCACACCGACGAGCGGCACCTTCTACTTCTCACGCACGCTCACGGCGGGCGATCTCACCGTTAATTATGCCATCTCCGGCACGGCCACCAATGGCAGCGACTACGCCACACTCAGCGGCAACGTCGTCATTCCAGACACTCAGTCGGGCGTCAATTTGGTGATGACCCCCATCAATGACACCGCCGCTGAAGGCACCGAAACCGTGACACTCACCGTGCTGCCCGGGACTGGCTATGGCGCAGATCGCCCCGCTTCGGCGACCTTTGAGATCACGGACAATGAATCCCCGGCCATCACGGTCGGCTTCCAGCAATCCTCCCTCGTCACAAGCGAGCAGCCCGGAGCCCTCGGCGAGTATCGGGACATCCCCGTCGTCTTGTCAGCCGCCTCTCCGAACACGATCACCGTGCGTTACCATTCAGCCGGAGGCAGTGCATCGGGTGACGACGTGGACTGGGCCTTTGTCGATGCCGCCAATGGCAACCGGCCGATCCTTAGCGGCATGCTCACCTTCCTACCGGGGATGACGACGCAGAACATCCGCATTCGCGTCAAAAACGACGCCGTCATGGAAAGTGGTGAGCTCGCGCTTCTGCAATTGTTCAGCCCCTTCAATGCCACTTTGACCAGCGGTCGCAGTCAAAATTCCGTCACCATCTTTGACGATGCCACCCCGGTTCTGGTCACGGAGGAGCGCTGGAATACAGGCACGGTTTACACGAACAACACCTGGAACACCGTCACGCCATCCTCCACCTCCTTCCTGACGGGCTTCACCTCACCTCAGGATGTGGCGGACAACTTTTCACGCCGCATCACCGGGCAGATCACCGCGCCGACCTCCGGCGTTTACAACTTCTGGATCGCCTCGGATGACTCATCGCGGCTCTTTTTGAGCACGACCGCAAATGCTGCCAACAAGGTTCAGATTGCCACGCTGAGCGGCTGGACAGGCTTCCAGAATTGGGATGCCAATGCCTCACAAAAGTCGGCCAATATCACCCTCGTCGCGGGTCAGTCCTACTACATGGAAGTCCAGCATCAGGAAGGTGGCGGCGGGGATCACGTCTCAGTGGCCTGGCAGGGCCCTGGCTTTGCCAGAACCCCCATCACATCTCCAGTGGCGGACACGGCACCTCGCACCGTCCGTCTGGCTACCTCAAACACGACACGTTTGGAGACCGATGGCACGGAGCCTCTTCTCCAGGTCATCCTCGACCGTCCTGCGGGCAGCACGCCCATCACGGTTGATTACTCCACCTCAGGCACCGCCACCGCAGGCAGTGACTACACGCTCACTCCCGGTACTTTGACCTTTGCTGCAGGCGAGCAGATGAAAGCCATTCCGCTCTCGCTGATCACAGACGCCGTGAATGAGCTGCCAGAAAGCATCATCGTGGCGATCTCGAACCCCGTCGGTGCCTCGCTCTCGAATCCCTCGGCTCATACCATCGCCCTGATCGACCCAGGCCTGCCGGTTGTGGATACCTTGTTCATCACCGCCGCCTCCAGTCAGGCGGCCAACACCGTGCTCACCACAGCCACGGCGACAGAGCAGCCGGGACGCACCATCACTGGTTGGTCCATCGTCAGCGGTAATGCGAGCAGCATCTTTGCCATCAATGCTAGCGGTCAGCTCAGACTGGTGCTGCCAGCCTCGTTGCCGAATCCCGGTGGCATTCAGCTCATCGTCCGCGCCACAGATGATCTCGGTGCCTCTGGCGATGGCGTGATCAATGTCATCTGCAATCCCGGTGCTCAGGCCGTGGTCGAGCAGCGCTGGAGCGGCACCACCGCCTTTTGGAATGAGTCCTGGACTGGCACGCCCAGCTTCACCGGCACACGCACCATGCTCACGAGTGCCCAGGGAGTTGGCGACAACTACTCACGCCGTCTTACTTCCTACCTAAAGCCGCAGACGACGGGTGACTACACCTTCTGGATCGCGGGCGATGATGATTGCCGCCTCTATCTGAGCACCGATGGCTATCAGGCAAACAAAGTCCTGATCGCCTCCGTGAATGGCTGGACGAACTACCAGTCCTGGGATCAGAGCAGCGCCCAGAGATCTGCCACCATCCCGCTCATTGCCGGCAAAGTGTATTGGATCGAGGCCCAGCAGCAAGAAGGTGGCGGTGGAGATCATGTCTCCGTCGCCTGGTCCGGCCCTGGCATCTCACGCGTGGCCATTCCCGCTACCGTCATGGTTTCCACGGCTCCGGGCATCAACTTCACCGCACCCGGCACCAGCCTGCCAAACACAGCGCCGACGATCAGCAATGTCGCCGACCTCGAAATCAGCGAAGACAGCGCCACAAGTGCCATTGCATTCACTGTGGGCGATGCCGAGACTTCGGCCAGCGCACTGCCCGTCGGCATCAGTTCCTCCAATCAAGCTCTCGTTCCCAATGCCGCCGTCGTACTGGCAGGCAGCGGTGCCAGTCGGACGGTCACAATCACCCCGATGAGCAATCAGTTCGGCTCGGCGACCATCACCCTCACCGTGAGTGATGGCATCCTCACGGCCTCGGACAGCTTTGTTCTAAACGTGACGAGCAGCAATGACCTCCCGTCGATCACCGCTTTGAGCGATCAAACCATCCCTCTCAACAGCTCCACCTCTTCCCAGCTTTTCAGCATGGATGATCTGGAAACGCCAATCACAGCTCTGACGATCACCAAGCAGTCCTCCAACCTTGCCCTGGTGCCCCTGAGCAGTATCAACATCAGCGGCACCGGCATCTACCGCACGGTAACGGTCACTCCAGCGACGGACAAAGTTGGCAGTGCCATCATCACCCTCGGAGCCCAGGATTCAGGCACCACAGTCACAACATCCTTTGTCGTCACCGTCACCGGCACCCCCAGCCAGACATGGTGGCAGCAGAACTTCGGCTCTGTCAGCCAGACCGGGGACTCGGCTGAAACCGCCGACACGGATCTCGATGGCATCCCCAACCTGCTCGAATACGCCCTGGGGCTATCACCCAACAGTTCGAATCCCTCCGCAGCCAACATGGCGCTCGACGTCGTGCCCCAGGCCAGCGACCGACATCTCCGATTCACCATCACCAAAAATCCTTTGGCGACAGACCTCACCTACATTGTCGAAATCACCAACGACCTAGCCAATCCAGCCGCCTGGACCTCTTCCGGCATCGTCATCGAATCCAGCAGCAGCACGACCCTCGTTGTCCGTGATAGCACCCCGATGAACATAGGTGCCCAGCGCTTCATGCGACTCCGGGTCACGCGTCCGTGACCGCCAGCCTCAGCAGCGCCAGCACACTCGGGCTGTCCTTGATCCGCCCATCCATCGCCATCGCAATCGCTTCCCTCAAAGGCAGTCGCAACACATTCAGCTTCTCCGTCTCCTCCGGGGCCGACTCACCCATCGTCAGCCCCCGTGCCACGAAGAGGTCGCAGACCTCGTTCGTCGTCGAGTTTGAGAGCTGAAGGCCCGAGAGCAGCGGCTCGATGATCGTTGCCCGGATACCGGTCTCCTCCATCAGTTCGCGGCGGGCACACTCAGCAGGGTCTTCTCCCGGCGGGCAGCCGCCTTCGGGAATCTCCCACTCGTAGCTTTCATGGCAGTAGCGCCATTGCCCGACGAGC
>NZ_JBILYB010000147.1:0-14657 GCF_044378005.1 Prosthecobacter sp. | reverse complement strand
TGATGGTGTCACCATCCGTATCCGTGAGTAGTGGGTTCGTGCCCGTCTCCAGGCCATCTTTGAGACCGTCATCATCGCTGTCCGCATCGCGCGGCTTGGTTTGGCGGGTATATTCCTGCGCGTTGGTCAGGCCATCCAGATCCAAGTCCTGAGCTGCATCTGCCAGCAGCGCATCATTAAAGCCATGATCCTGCTCCCACCAGCGCGGCAGGCCATCGCCATCCGCATCCACCAGTGCAGTTGGGTCAAGTTCCAGCGTCAGCGCATCCGGGTTTACCGATCCATTCGGAGATGAAAGGGGTATCGAGCGGCTGATCTCCAAAATATTTTCCCCTGCCACAGGCGTGAACATGCCTGCATTCGCCTCCACGATCGCTGTGCCCTGATTCGTCACGCTCGTCGTGCTAATCAGAACGCCATTCCAACGCACCTCAAAGGTGTGCGTGCCGTAGCCTTCCATGTAGGCACCCGTCGTCGGATGCCACCAGCCTCCCCAGCAGTGGTGTAAATTCAGCCGCATCCGCGCTGTGCTCGTTGCCTGCCCGGCGGTCAGATTGAAATGAATGCGACGCGTCGTCGTCCAGCCGTCCAGACCATTCTCAAAGTTCGTCCATGGTTCCGCTGTCACCACGGTGCCAACGGGTGTCGGATACGTCCCTGCGAAGTAGTAGTCATTGTCCTTCGCCGTCGCACTACCCGGAGCCGATGTCGGTCCACTCGCGCCGCCGAACTCCTGCGGATTCCCATCCCAAGCACCGAGCGACCAGACGGTGGAGAAATCCGCCCGCGCAGAGACTGTCAGGAATAGGCACCCGAACATGAATAATAACAGGCGGTCAGCAGAGAAACGCATACGGAGAGTTTACGCCATAATCTACCGGGCGAATACTCCTGACGCAATCGACGCCGTACAAACCTTCCACCTCAATCAAACTTCCCAAGCCCGGCATCTGGATCAGCCTCAATGAAGCCAAGCTCGACGAAGAACTCGTCCATGGCCATGAGGGTGGCCTCGTACATTTCGAAGGAGAGATTGAAATTGAAGAAGCCATGCCCCTGGCCTTCGAACTCGATGAAGCGGCACATGTTCTTCTTCTTGGCGCTCTTGCGGGCAAACTCGTAGCTGCCAGCAAAGGGCACCACGCGGTCTCCCGTTCCATGCATGATGAGCATGGGCGGCAGCCCCTTGTCGATGGCACGGATGAGGTTGGCCTCCTTGGCCATGCCTGGATCAGGAAAACGATCAAGGCCAAAGCCGCTCTTTGACGTGTCCAGCACGGGATTGAAAAGCACGAGAGCATTGGGCACAGGACTGCTGCCAGCGCTCTCCAGAGGATCGTCGAAAGCCTTCAACATGGCCGCAGAAGCGATGGCATGAGCACCGCCACTACCACCAACACCGGCAATCTTGCCTGGATTGATTCCCAATTCCACGGCATTCAACCGCAGCCAGCGCATCGCCGAACGTGCATCAGCGATTGCCTCCAGAGGTCCAGCTTTGTGCCGACTACCGACTCGATAATCAAACGCCATGGTCATCATCCCACGCGAAGCAAAGTACACACAGTGCGGTGCAAATTGCGCTACCTGCCCATTATCCCAGCCGCTGCTGAAGAAGAAGGCGGCTACCGATTTCGGATAGGCGGGTGCTTTTTCAGCCGGTGGTTCCCAGATGTAAACCGGCAGATGGATGTCGCCGATCGTTTTGTATGTTTCCTCACGGGCGGTCTTCAGCAGCTCACGATTGCGATCGAGAGGCAGAGTTCGAGGATGACCTTCACCGGGAATTTCCATGAGTCAGGGGGGCAGGAGGCGCGACTGTTACGAATCTGCCAGAGATCAGCAACCTCTTTTCCAGCAAGTTCTGGGACATTGACACTTAAAACCCAGATTGATAGCCTTCGGGCGAATTAATTCACCATGAATCCCCATCTCACCACCCTGCCGCGCACACTGCTGCCCCTGCTAGCATGCCTCAGCCTTGCCTCCTGCAAAGAAAACCAGGAGATCCAAAAGCAGCTCGACACCGCCAATGCCCAGGTTCAGTCCCTGCAAAAAGAGCTGGCACAGATGGACGCCAAAATGGCGGAGCACCGCAAAACCATTCCCGCCTATGCTGGCACGGGTGAAGCAGGCGCAAAGCAATATGCTGTACAGCTCGCTTCCGAACTCGTCGCCGCCGAAAACGAAGCAGCCCGCCTCCAGACAGCCATCCAGGCCGCCGAAACAGCACTCTCCGAATCCCAAAAAAGCTACGACCTCGTGAAGTCCAAAGATCCACGCTAACGCTCGCGCACCCACTCCCATGAAAAATTTCCTCGCACTCATCCTCTTCGCCGGTGGTTTCGCCGCCTGGTATTTCTACCATCAAAAGCAGCAGAGCAACGAAGGTCTCGAAGCAGCCCAAAACCAGATCACCGACCTCGAAAAGGTCGCCGTCATTAAACGCGGAGAATTCAAAGCCGCTGAAAGTGCGCTGGCGATCCGCGCCAAAATCACTGCGCGTAAAAACGAGTGCAAAAACCTCCAAACCAAGCTCCAGACCCTGAATGACTCCAGGCAGGCAGTCGAGGCAGAGAAGCTCTTGCTGCTCTCCGCCATCCGGCAAAAATTCATCGGCCGCACTCTCCCGATGGTTCTGGCCAGTGGTCGCAATCTCGGCCAGGTGAGAATCATGAAAATGGAGGACGGCGCCGTCACAGTGGCCACCACCTCCGGCGTGGTGAAAGTGCTGCCCAACGAACTCCCCCCGGATCTGCGGAGCCAGTTCCTCTACACCTTCTAATCCACTGCAGGGTGTGTTCTCGCTGATAGCGGCCTTTTTGGTGGCGCGTGAGGAGCGAACTGCCCAAGATCGCCCCCCAACCGCCATGAAATTCTCCATCCTGCTCTCGCTCGCTGCTTTCATTACCCTCACTGCCCGCGCAGATCAGATCCTGCTCGTCGCTGGCGGCACGCAGGACGCCGTGGACATCCAGGCCACGGAAGCCAAACTCCTGGAGCCCTTTGGTACCGAGTTCGACTCCGGCGGGCACATGTGGATCATAGAAATGGTGTCGGGCAACCGGCTCTTGCAAGTCGATGGCGGCGGCCAGATCACCCACATCGCCGGTCAGTTGAAGCCCGGCTTCAGTGGCGATGGCGGCCCTGCTCTGCGCGCGCAGTTCAATGGCCCGCACAACTTCGCCATCCTACCGAATGACAACCTCCTCATCGGCGACACCTGGAATGGTCGCATCCGCGAGGTCGATGTGAAGTCACGCATCGTAAAGAGCCTCGAAGGCTGGCAGGCACCGGCTGAAAAAGCACGCGGCAACGGGCCTTACTGCATCACTTTGACGCCGGATAAAACCAAGCTCCACATCGCTGACCTGCGTCAGGTGCATGAGCTTGATCTCGCCACCGGCAAGGCTCGCGTCATCGCGGGCAATGGCAAGAAAGGCATGCCCAAAGATGGCGAACTGGCCATCGAGCAACCGCTCGTAGATCCTCGCGCTGTCGCTACCGACCGTCAGGGCAATATCTACATCCTCGAACGTGGCGGCAACGCGCTCCGCGTCGTGGACAAAGCAGGGCGCATCAAAACCGTCGTCAACGCCAGCGGCAAAAAAGGCGGTGAAGGCGATGGCGGCCCAGCTCTCGACGCCACGATGAACGGCCCCAAGCATCTCTGCGTGGACAAGGACGACACCGTCATCATCGCCGATGCCGAAAGCCATCTCGTGCGCCGCTACATCCCTGCCACTGGCAAGATCGAGCGCATTGCTGGCACCGGCAAACACGGCAGTGCTGGCGTGGGCGGTGATCCACTGCAATGCCAGCTCGCCCGCCCTCACGGTGTCACCGTGCATCCCAGCAGCGGCGACCTTTTCATCACGGACAGCTACAACAACCGCGTGCTAAAAATCCAGCGCCAGTAACGCTCCGCGATGCTCAAGCGACTCCGTGACTCAGCCACCGCCGCACATGTGGCACCGCTGTTCATCTTCATGGCCTTCCTGGCCGTGCCCGGCTTGTTCCGCATCGAGAACCCCGAGCTGCCGTGGTTTCAAAAAGCCCCCGAGCACTGGATCTATCCGCTCCAGACACTCCTTTGCGGCGGGTTGTTGATCTGGTTTCGTCGTCATTATCAAATGCAGCCCTGGCGCGGTTTCGGGCTCGCTTTCGCACTCGCTGTGATTGGCATCGCCGCGTGGGTTGCCCCTGCTTGGTGGTTTCAAAAACTCGGCACCGGTGAAAACTCACCTGAATGGTGGTCCTGGCTCGGATTGGTGGAGCGGAAGGAAGGCTTCGATCCCACCGTGCTCGCTGCCTGGCCGATGGGTGAAGCTGCTTCCATCTTCATGCGCTTCGTGCGGATGGTGATCATTGTGCCATTCGTCGAGGAGCTCTTCTGGCGCGGCTTTCTCATGCGTTATCTCAATGCCGGAGAGGCTCCCTGGCAGAGTGTGCCCTTCGGCACACACTCCTGGCGTGCGTTTGGCATCGTCACCGCACTCGTCATGCTCGCGCATGAGCCGGAGGATTACCTCGGTGCGCTGGTTTGGGGATCACTCGTCTATTGGCTCGCGGTGCGTACACGCAGCCTCGGTGCCTGCGTCATCATGCACGCCATTGGGAATCTATTGCTCGGCATCTACGCCCTGCGCAATCAGCAGTGGGGCTTTTGGTGAGTCAGGCAGGATCAGCTTTGACCAGAATGGGAGGCGCATCCAGAGTCCGCACCATGCCTGACTCCCTTCGCCAGATTCTCGCCTCCGATTCACCGATTTCCGACCTCACCGTCCGAGGCTGGGTGCGCACGCGACGCGACTCGAAGGCCTGCTCCTTCATCGAACTCACCGACGGCTCCTGCTTCAAAGGCCTGCAAGTCGTCGTCGATGCCGCCCTGCCCTGCTCCGCCCTCATGCCCGGCATCCTCACGGGCGCGAGTGTGGAGATTGACGGTGACCTCATCGCCTCCCCTGCCCAGGGTCAAAGATGGGAGCTGCAGGCAAAGGACGTGCGTCTGCTCGGCGAAGCGGACGGCACCTATCCGCTGCAAAAGAAAGGCCACACGCCTGAGTTCCTCCGCACCATCGCCCATCTGCGTCCGCGCACAAATCTCTACGGCAGCGTCTTCCGTGTGCGCAGCAAGATGGCCTTTGCCGTGCATCGCTTTTTCCAGGAGCGCGGGTTCTTTTATGTCCACACGCCCATCGTGACTTCGAGCGACTGCGAGGGCGCGGGCGAGATGTTCCGCGTCACCACCTTGAAGCAAGGTGCAGCCGCGAAGCCCGAAGAAGATTTCTTTGGCCGCCCCACCTACCTCACCGTCAGCGGCCAGCTCCAGGGCGAGGCCTTCGCCTGTGCCATGGGCAATATCTACACCTTCGGCCCCACCTTCCGCGCCGAAAACAGCAACACCGCGCGCCATGCCGCCGAGTTCTGGATGATCGAGCCCGAGATGGCCTTCCATGATCTCACAGACGACATGTCGCTCGCCGAAGAAAACGTGCGCTACCTCGTGAAGACCATGATCGACGAGTGCCCCGACGAGCTGGAGTTCTTCAACAAGTTCGTGGACAAGCAGCTCACCGCCCGTCTGCAACAGACGCTCGACAAACCTTTCGAACGCATCAGCTACACCGAAGCCGTGGAGTTGCTTTTGAAAACAGGCCGCAGCTTCGAGCATCCCGTCGTCTGGGGAGAAGGCCTGCAAACCGAACACGAACGCTACATCGCCGAGGAGCACGTCAAAGGCCCCGTGACGATCTACAACTACCCCAAATGCATCAAGCCCTTCTACATGCGCCAGAACGACGATGGCAAAACTGTCGCTGCCATGGATCTGCTCGTTCCTGGCATTGGCGAGATCATCGGCGGCAGCCAGCGTGAGGAGCGGCTGGACCTGCTGACCGCGGCGATGAATGCCCAGGGTCTCGATGAAGAAACCTACCGCTGGTATGTCGATCTCCGCCGCTACGGCAGCGTGCCGCACGCAGGCTATGGCATGGGCTTCGAGCGCCTGCTCATGTTCGTCACTGGCGTGAGCAATATCCGCGATGTCATTCCCTTTGCGCGGACACCGGGGCATGCGCCGTATTGAGGCAATGACGAATTCCCGAATGACGAATGACGAATGGATGACCCGGCGAGCTCATCGCGGTTTGCTGTGCTTCTTCATTCTGGTTTCGTCATTCGCCATTCGTCATTCGTCATTCTCCCAGACCGGTCTCAAAATCCAGCTCGTCCCCGAAACCACCACCATCGTGCCGGGACAGAGCTTCCGGGTCGGGCTTTTCATCCAGCATGAGAAGGGGTGGCACACTTACTGGCGGCAGCCCGGCATCGTCGGCGTACCCACGAGCATCGCCTGGACATTGCCGGATGGGTTTAAAGCCGGACCGCTGGAGTATCCCGAGCCCGAGGCCACGAAGATGTTTCAGATCAAAGCCCAGGGCTATGAGCGCGATGTCCTGCTCCAAACTGAGATCCAGGCACCTGCCAACCTGAAAGCCGGAACGCGAATCACCCTCCAAGGCCGCGCCGCTTGGATGTGCTGTGCGAACACCTGCCACCCCGACACCAAGGAACTTACCCTGGTCATGCCCGTGGCGGAAAAAAGTGTGCCAGATGCGGTATGGCAGCCCGTCTTTGCCAAGGAGCGCGCCACCTTCCCCCAGCCCAGCGAGGCATGGG
This sequence comes from Prosthecobacter sp., assembly GCF_044378005.1. GTDB lineage: Bacteria > Verrucomicrobiota > Verrucomicrobiia > Verrucomicrobiales > Verrucomicrobiaceae > Prosthecobacter. The sequence goes on along the minus strand of NZ_JBILYB010000147.1, from coordinate 7,976 downwards.
CCGCCAGCGCCGAAGAGAAGGGCTTGAATGTAACTCTCACGCTGTGCCCCACCACCGCCAAAGCCCGCCGGTTTGATCCCGCCGAGAAGACACCTCGCGTCCTTTTTTTCACCGAGGACGGCTGGATCAACAGCGACCAGGACCAAACCGTATCCCTCTCCGAAGATGGCACCCTCACGATCCAGCTCGTCCGCGCTGAAGTCTTTTTAGGCAAAGGCACGCCCGAGCGGCTCCACGGTGTCGTGCAACGAGAAGGAGGTTGGCACGGCGATGGCTCCCTGCGCAGCATGTCGATCCAGCCCTTGCTGAAACGCTGACCCAAGATCTGGCCTCGACACACGTTCCTTTCCCAGAGTTGAATTCAGTTTAGAATCCGTTACACCTCCCCCCTACCATGAAAGGCATCCTCGTTCTCATCCTCGCCGCAGCCATTGGCTATATCTCCTATGAGTATGGCTATCCCATCGTCGCCTCTTATGTGAAGTTTGAGAAGCACAAGAAAGAGATCGTCGTCGCCCCGGCTCCCAAACCCGTGGAGAAAAAAGAAGTCGCTGTCGTCGAAGTGCCCAAACCCGTCATGGAAGAGCCCAAGCCGGTGATGGAGGCTCCGAAGCCCACCCCCGTGCCGACACCCATGCCTGAAGTGCCGAAGCCAGTCGTCGATCCAAATGCCTTTGTGGCACCCGTGCTGCCTAGCTTGGAAGAGCGCACACAAAACTGGGCCGTGCTTCCCAAGACCGCTTTCCCTCGTCCGGTCATCATGAAGAAGGATCTCACCCTCAGCATGAAAATGGGGGGCAATACCGCCTCCACTCAGGTCAAAGCTGGCGGCCAGATGGTCGCCGTCGGTCAGGATGGTCCGAATATCCTCGTCGCCCCGACTGAAACTTCGCCCATGCGGGGCACCGTCGCCCTCGACGACACCAATTTGAAGGAAATCCTCACCGCCGGATACGAGAACTGGAAAGTCCTCTACGTGGCCAGCTTGAAGAAAGCCCATGAATTTAAACTCGCCGCCGCAGACCGCGCCAAAAACGCTCCCGCAGGCAACGCCAAAGCCGCTGCTGGCAACGACAAACCTGTGAAGGACAAAGACGGCACCTACCCGCTGCTCGTCGCCAGCATGAAGTCTGGCCAGGTCACCGAAATCAAACCTGACACCATCAAGGAATGGAGCGAACCCACCCTCGAAGAAGGCATCTGGAAAGTGAACGTGAAGTATGAAACCATGACCATGTTCGGTAAGTTCGACACCGAAGCTCAGGCCCAGATCAAGAACGGTGTCGTTGAGAAATGGATCTACACCGGTTCCGGTGAAGTGGTTCCCTGATTCCCTCAAGATACCCCTGCTTTAGCGATAGCGGAAGATCAGCGTCTTCCGCTATTTTTTTGCCCACGCCTCCAGCTCCCGCTCCAGGGCGGCGTGATCGTCCATACGATAGAGATGGGTCTGAAAACCGAGCCTCTTTGCTGTGGAGATGTTTGCCTCCAAGTCGTCGATGTAAAACGTCTGCCCAGGGTCGAGATCGAGTTCAGCCACGGTCTTTTCAAAGATCGCCGCATCAGGCTTGCTGCACTTCGCCGAATACGAATACACACCGCCCTGGAAGTGACTGAAGATGCCGAAGGTTCCAAGCAGATAGTCTTTGTGCAGCCCGCTGGTGTTCGAGAGCAGATACATCGGGAAGCGCCCCGCCCAGGCCGCCAGCGTGTGATGCATCGCCTCATTCTGCGTAAAGATCTCACACCAAATCTGCTGGAAGAGCGCCGCATCGCCCTGAAACTCCAGCAGACGCATCGCCTCACTCACAAACGTGACATCATCCATGTCTCCATTTTCATACGGAAGCTTGATCGAATCCAGCCGGGTGAAGAGTTGCTCTGGTGCAAACGGGCACACTGCCGCGCATCGCTGAGCAGCAATCTTGAAATCGAAGGCGACGAGCACATTGCCGATGTCGGAAAGGATGGCAGGAGAGGACATACCGTTTCATGCCGCGAACTTCGGCACATGCAATTCAAGGATCGTACCAGAAATGTTTGCAGCCACGACCATCCTCCGGCAAGGACGCCGTCCCCTGCCCTGAGCCGTGTTTACCATCCGCTACCCCGAAGACCTGCCCATCACGGCCCGCCGTGAGGACATCCTCGCGGCCATTCGCGGGCATCAGGTCGTCGTTTTGGCCGGTGAGACAGGTTCTGGCAAAACCACGCAGCTCCCGAAGATGTGCCTGGAGGTCATGGACGAGGCTCGCGGCCAGATCGGCTGCACGCAGCCGCGTCGTGTGGCGGCGATGTCCGTCTCCAAACGGGTCGCTGAGGAACTGAACGTGCGCTGGGGCGACTTGGTGGGCTGCAAGATGCGCTTCTCGGATGACACGAGCCGCGACACGAAGGTCAAATTCATGACGGACGGCATCCTGCTGGCGGAGATCCAGAGTGATCCGCTGCTGCGTGCCTACTCGATGCTGATCCTCGATGAAGCGCATGAGCGCTCGCTGAACATCGACTTCCTGCTCGGCTACCTGAAAGTGCTGCTGCCGAAGCGGCCCGACCTCAAAATCGTCGTCACCTCGGCCACGATCGACACGGAGCTTTTCAGCCGTCACTTCGGCGATGCGCCGATCATTGAAGTCTCGGGTCGGCTTTACCCCGTGGAGATCCGTTACCGCGCGGTCGGCGAGGATGATGAAGACCCTACCCATCTCGATGCCGCCATCCGAGCGACTGAGGATGTCTTGATCGAGACACCCGACGGCGATGTTTTGGTCTTCATGCCAACCGAGCGCGACATCCGCGAATGTCGTGATGCCTTGCAAGGCCACCTCGGCAGCAGCTTCGAGGTGCTGGCGCTCTTTGGCCGCATGGCCTCGCAGGAGCAGCAGCGCATCTTTTCGCCAGGCCCCAAGCGGCGCGTCATCATTGCCACCAACGTCGCCGAGACCTCCATCACCGTGCCGCGCATCGCCGCCGTGGTGGATACGGGTCTCGCTCGACTCAGCCGCTACAATCCCCGCACTCGCACGAAGCGCCTGCCCGTGGAGGACATCTCCCAAAGCAGCGCTAACCAACGAGCTGGCCGCGCCGGTCGTGTGCGCGACGGCCTCTGCATCCGCCTTTTTGCCGAGGACGACTACCTCAAGCGTCCGAAGTTCACCCAGCCTGAGATCCAGCGCAGCAACCTCGCTGAGGTCATCCTGCGGATGAAGGCCTTCAAGCTCGGCAACATCGAGGACTTCCCTTTCCTCCAACCGCCGAACAGCGCCAGCGTGCGTGCTGGCTACGACCTGCTGCACGAACTTGGCGCCCTGACTGACACGCAAGAAATGACCGAGCGCGGCCACGAACTCGCCGCCCTGCCGCTCGATCCCACTTTGGGAAGAATGCTCCTGCAAGCACGGCAGGAAGGCTGCCTCGATGACATGCTCATCATCGCCGCTGGCATGAGCATCCCTGATCCGCGCGAGCGCCCTGAAGATAAAAAGGAACTCGCCAATGCCGCGCACAAACGCTTCGCCTCGCCCGAGTCGGACTTCATGGGCTTGCTGAAGATCTGGCAACTCGCGCCTGAGCCGCAAGGCAGTGGCAAGAATGCGTTGCGGAGATTTTGCCGGGAGAGCTTCCTCTCCTTCACACGCATGACCGAGTGGCGGGATGTTTGGGGGCAGTTGCGCGACACCTTTAGTGACTCATTAAAGAACCCCTCAAAGCCCGCAGAGAACAATCAAGCTGCGCTCCATCGCTGCATCCTCGCGGGTCATCTCAGCCAGATCGGCCTGCGGCAGGAGCGGAACATGTACAAAGCGGCGGGCAATCGCGAGGTCACGCTTTTCCCTGGCTCCTACCTTTACGAAAGGCGGGACAAGAACTCGAAACCCGGCCAGCCCGAGAAGACGAAGCAGCCGCTGTGGATCGTTGCTGCGGAGATCGTGCAGACCTCGCAGCTCTTTGCCCGCACCGTCGCGGGCATCAATCCCGAGTGGGCGGCGGAGCTGGGCGAGCATCTGCTGGAGCGCCGCCATGCCGAGCCGCACTGGAGCGCCAAAGCAGGCCGCGTGCTGGTGAATGAGCGACTCATTCTGCATGGGTTGGAAGTCCTGCGGCGGAAGATCGACTTCGGGAAGATTGATCCCCTCGGTGCCACGCAGATCTTCATCCGTGGCGCGCTGCTGGAGGAGGGAGCTTTCGTCGCGCATCGCTTCTTTGAGCTAAACCAGAAGCTGCGCACGCGCCTGGAAGCAGCGCTCACCCGAGTCCGCAGCAGTCGCGTCTATGCCATCGAGGAAAAGCTTTTCGAGTTTTACCGCGTGCGACTGCACGGCATCTCCGTCTCGTCCATTCATGATCTGAACAAGCTCATCCACGAACGAGTAAAGACGGAGCCGAACTTCCTCGTCGCCCGCGAAGAAGACCTCACCGGTGGTGACGACCTTAGCGCCGACCTCCAGCAGTTCCCCGATCAAACCACGCTGCACAACGGCGTGCTGCCCATCGCCTACGCTTACAAGCCCGGGCAGGAGGACGATGGCGTCACCGTGCGCGTGCCACTGCCTATCGCGAATCAGCTCACGACGGCGGAGGTGCAGTGGCTTGTGCCCGGCTTGCGAGAGGAACTCATCCTCACGCTGCTGCGTGCTTTGCCGAAGCAGAAGCGCAGCCTCTTCATGCCTCTCGAAGCCACGGCGAAGAAGATCACCCGCGAGTTCAAACCCAAGCGCGGCGACTTCCTCGAAGCTCTGGCCGAGCATCTGCAATTCATCTTCCGCGCCGACATCAAAGTCACCGACTGGCCCGCCGACTGCATCCCGCCGCATCTGCGGCCTCGATTGGAAGTCATCGCCAAAGACAATCAGGCCGTGGTGTCCAGCCGCGACCTCAGCGAGGTGCAGGCCAAGCTGAAGAAGGACACCCCGCGCAGCAATGCCTGGGCTGACGCCGTGAAGCGCCACGAAAAGTATGGCGTGCCCGGCTGGACCTTTGGCGATCTGCCGGAGTCCCTCGTCATCGAAGAGATCGCTGGAGTGCCCGTGCTGGCCTATCCAGGTTTTAGCCTGCGCGCCCAGGATCGCGAGGTCGATGTCCGACTCTTCCGCACTCGCGAGGAAGCCCTCCGCGCCTCACCACCTGCCATACGTGCTCTCGCCGAGATGGCTTTGGGCAAAGACATCGCCTGGCTGAACAAGGAACTGCGCAGCATGGACAATGGTCGCGCCATCCCCGTCGCCAAAGGTTTCGATGCCCTCACGCAGATCCAGGCCAAGCCCACGGCGACCGTCGCCCCACTTTCCCAGCAGGCACAGGAGCACATCCTCGCTCACGCTTTGCGCCTCGATCCCGTGTTTCCGCTGACCCTGAAGCGCTTCACCACGATGTGCGAGACGGCGAAGCGGGACTTCCCCCTGCTGGCCCAGCGCGTGCGTGATCTGCTGAAGACCTGCGATGACCTCAAGGCCAAGATCCTCGCCTCGAAGCATCGCTACGCCGACCTCGATCAAGACCTCGCGCGACTCCTGCCTCCCGATGTCCTGCTCGTCACGCCCCACGCGCAGCTTGCGCACCTGCCGCGCTATTTGAAATGCATCATGGTCCGCGCTGAGCGGGCGGTTTTGAACCCCGCCAAGGACAAAGACAAAGCCGCCGCCGTGAACGACTTCGCCGACTGGAAGCGCGAAGTCACTGAGGCGAACCGCGAAACCTTCCGCTGGCTGTATGAAGAATACCGCGTCTCCATCTATGCCCAGGAACTCGGCACCGCGCAGCCTGTCAGCCTGAAGCGGCTGGAGGCGCTGATCGGGTGAAAACGCTGGTAATTACGAGGTATCCACCGCAAGTCTGAGGCGTATCCACTGCCGCCTTGAACTCCGCTTCCTCTCCCTATTCCCACGCCGCTCTCATCATCGTCGGTCATGGTTCCACGGTGAATCCTGACTCCAGTGCTCCGACGCATCAGCACGCCGATTCCATCCGCCAGCGCGGGCTGTTCCGCGAGGTGGTGTGCTGCTTCTGGAAGGAGGAGCCGAACATGCGCGAGGTCTTTGAGTCCGTGGACAGTCGCGAGATCTACATCGTGCCGAACTTCATCAGCGAGGGTTACTTCTGCCAGCAAGTGCTGCCGCGTGAGCTGCGGTTGAATGGGCCGACGACGCAGCGCAGCGGGCGTCTCATTCACTACTGCGATCCGGTGGGTATCCATCCAAACATGACCAAGCTGCTGCTCCAGCGTGCGGATGAAGTGGCTCCCGGTGTGCCTCGCGGAGAGACCAGCCTCGTCATCGTGGGCCATGGCACCAGCCTGAATGAAAACAGCACCAAGGCCATCCAGGATCAGGTGAAGCTGATCCGCGAAGGCGGGTATGGCTTCGCCGAAGTCGTGGATGCTTACATGGAGGAGGCCCCCTTCGTGGCCGAGTGGGACAAGCTCACCACGGCACCGAATGTGGTCGTGGTGCCCTTCTTCATTGCGGACGGGCTGCACAGCTTCCAGGACATCCCCGTGCTGCTGGGCATTGAGCAGGAAGTCGGCAAGGCACTGAGCCAGATGGATGTCTTCCGCCACAATCCGATCCCGCTGCGTGGCCGCCAGCTCTACTACAGTTCAGCCATCGGAACCGCGCCCCTCATGGCGGACGTGATCCTGGATCAGGTGCATGACTTTGATGCCAGGCATGGCAAAGCGGAGACGTCCCCGGCTCCGGGTGATGAACTGCTCAGCGCACTCACCCGCTGGCTGGATGCTGGTCGCGATGTCATCGGGCAGATCAGGATCAGCAAGGCGGAGCAAGGCTTTGTGCTGCGGCATATCGAAGACGGGGCGGTGACTGAGTTGGAGAGATTCAGTCGTCCGGAGGATGCGCGTGAGATCGCCCGCTGCGATGCAGAGGGAGAGTTCCGGCCGATCAAGACGGCGCCTACCTTGAAGCGAGGATGGGAGCTTGTGCTGGCCGACCTCGGCGCACTGCAACTCGCCCTGGAGTTCTTTTATCCGGCGGCGGTGGGCATGGCGGCCGCGCTGGAGTCGAATACGCTGATCCCAGTGCCGCTGCGTGATCTGCTGGGACGGCAGACGGGGATGTATCGCTTCGTGAATGGCATCACGGATGATCAGGCCAGCGAGATCCTCGGGAAATGCTGCGACACCGGGACCAAGTGCCTCCGCCGCATCGTGTTCCCGCTGGATGACCATCAAGCCCTTGGCGGTCCGGCTTTGCCAAAGCTCGGAGCTGAGGCGGGACAGGCGGCAGGTCAAAGCAGCGCCATTCCCCTGCTCTGCATGGAGGCCTGCAATCACATCGTCTCCTATGCGCGCAAGGTGGCTCGTGAGAACCATGACAAGAAGGCAGCGGCGGCGTCCTAACTTAGAGCACATTCACGGCAGCGCCGCCATCGACGACGATGCCCTGGCCGGTGATGTAGGCTCCGGCTTCGCTGGCGAGCAGGAGGGCGGGGCCGGCGAGTTCACGAGGGGCGGCCCAGCGCTTGAGGGCGGTGCGGTCGGCGAAGTATTGCTTCTCCTCGTCGTTCAGCAGCTTGCCGGGCATGTCGGTGAGGAAGGGTCCGGGGCAGAGGCAGTTCACGGTGATGCCGTAGGGGCCGAGATCGAGGGCACTGGCACGGGCGAGACCGATGAGGGCGGCTTTGCAGGCGCAATAGACGTTGCGTTTCAGACGTCCGCCCACGCCGAGCACGCTGGAGATATGGATCACGCGGCCCCACTTGCGGGCCTTCATGCCGGGTACCAAAGCGCGCGTCAGGGACATCACGCTGGTGAGATCTACCTCGACATTGCGGTCCCAGACTTCGTCGGTGATTTCGTCGATGGCTTGGGGATTGTTGATGCCGGCGTTGTTGACCAGGATGTCGATCTTCCCGAGGCGCACCTCGGCTTCGGCGGCGAGGGCGCGCACTTGGGCGCGGTCGGCCATGTCGGCCACCATCCACTCCACGCGCACGTTCAAGCCAGCGCCGATCTCGGCGGC
>NZ_JBILYB010000276.1:0-3864 GCF_044378005.1 Prosthecobacter sp. | reverse complement strand
ACCGCTCACCGCCAGTGCCGCAAAAAAGAACATCACCCTCAAAGCCGACAAAGACGGCATCGTGCGTGGCGTGATCGATAAAAAACGCGAGGAACGAAAGCAAAACGACGGCACTGAGACCTACACGATCACCGCCAAGCTTCCCAAAGGCACCACTGGCATCCGCCTGGATGCCTTGAAGGAAAAATCGCCCGGCATCGGCCTCGCCTCAAACGGCAACTTCGCCCTCAGCGAGGTCGCTTTGACCATCGGAAACAAAAACAAGCAGGAGAAGCTCCCCATCGCCCACGCCAGCGCCACCTTTGAGCAGAAGAACTTTCCCGCAAAGAACACCATCGACGGCGTCGCTGATCAAAAACTCAACGGCTGGGCCGTGCTCGGTGCCACCGGCGCGGATCAGTCGCTCTACCTCGAACTCGCCCAGCCACATGCCGATGCGCAGGCTGTCGTCACCCTCACGCTAAGCTTTGCGCATGATGGCAACCACGAGATCGCCAACCTGCGACTCAATACCACCACCGCCGCCGCGCCCATCCGCGCCTCTGCCATCGCGCTGCCTGCCAAAGAGATCGCCGACATCCTCAAAGCGCCCTCCGACAAACGCACCGCACCGCAAAAACAAAAACTAGCCGAAGCCTACAAGCAGATCGCGCCTGAACTCGCCGTGCTCCGCACCCAGCTCTCCACCACCGAAAAAGAAAAGGCCGACTTCGAGGCCGCCGCGCCGAAGTGCATCGTATCCGTCAGCGACACCAACAAGCGCACCGTGCGCATCCTTCCGCGTGGCGATTGGATGAACGACAGCGGCGAAGTCGTGAAGGCCGCGCTGCCCAGCTACCTGCCCAAACCCAAAATCGAAGGCCGTGATCTCACCCGCCTCGATCTCGCCCAGTGGCTCGTTTCCAAAGAAAATCCGCTCACTGCCCGCAACGTGATGAATCGCCTGTGGAAGCAATTCTTCGGTACCGGCCTCAGCAAGGTGCTCGACGACCTCGGCGCTCAAGGCGAGCCGCCCGTGAATCCCGCGCTGCTCGACTGGCTCGCCTGCGAGTTCATGGACAGCGGCTGGGACATGCAGCACATGATCCGCCTCATCGTCACCAGTCACACCTACCAGCAGGTCAGCACCTCCACGAAGGAACTTACCGCCGCCGATCCCTACAACCGCGAATGCGCCCGCCAGAGCGCCTTCCGCCTCGATGCTGAACTCGTGCGCGACAACGCCCTCGCCATCTCCGGCCTGCTCGTGCCGAAAATCGGCGGCCCCAGCGTCAAACCTTACCAACCCGCCAAATACTGGGAGAACCTCAACTTCCCCACCCGTGAATGGCAGAACGACAGCGGCGAGAGCCTGTATCGTCGCGGCATGTACACCTGGTGGCAGCGCAGCTTCACCCATCCCGCCATGCTCGCCTTCGACGCCCCCAGCCGCGAAGAATGTACCGCCGAACGCAACCGCTCCAACATCCCGCAGCAAGCCCTCGTCCTCCTCAATGATCCCGCCTACGTCGAAGCCGCCCGCGCCTTCGCCGCCCGCATTCTCCAAAGTGATGGCGACATCGCCAAACGCATAACCTGGGCCTTCCAGCAGGCTTTGCAGCGCCAACCAAATGCCGACGAGATGAAGACGCTTTCGTCTCTCTTCTCCAAGCACCTCGCCGATTATCAAAAAGACGCCGCCGCTGCCGAAGCCCTGCTCCAAACTGGTGCTGCGCCTGTCGCAGCTACTTTGAAAAAGCCCGAGCTCGCCGCGTGGACTCACGTAGCCCGTGTGCTGCTCAATCTGCACGAAACGGTCACACGGAGCTGATCCATGAATTCAATCAGCGCCCACACCCGCCGCGCCTTCCTCGGCCGCACCTCGCAAGGTCTCGGCGGCGTCGCTTTGGCCTCGCTGATGAGTCCGGGGCTGCTCGGGGCGGCCTCACGTGGTGTGCTGGGCAAGCTGCCGCTGCCGCAAAAAGCAAAACGCGTCATCTGGCTCAACATGGCGGGCGGGCCGTCGCAGTTGGAGCTGTTTGATTACAAGCCGAAGCTCGCGGCGATGGACGGCAGGCCGATGCCGGAGTCGTTCACGAAGGGGCAGCAGCTCGCGCAGCTGCAGGGACAGAAATTGGTGTGCAAAGGGCCGATGTTTGGTTTCGCGAAACACGGCCAGTGCCAGATGGAGCTCTCCGAACTGTTGCCGCACCTCGGCAGTGTGGCGGATGACATTTGCCTCGTGCGCTCGATGACCACGGACGCGATCAACCACGACCCCGCGCACATGTTCATGAACTCCGGCGCTCAAATCGCGGGCCGTCCGAGCATGGGCGCATGGATCACTTACGGTCTCGGCAGCGAGGCGGAGGACCTGCCCGGATTCGTCGTCATGGTTTCCACGGGAAAGGGCCGCACGCCGCAACCCATCGCCGCACGGCAGTGGAGCAGCGGCTTTTTGCCGTCGAAGTATCAAGGCGTGCAGCTTCGCTCGCAGGGAGATCCCGTTTTGTATCTCACCAGCCCGAACGGCGTCACACGCGAGCGACAAGGCGCGGACGTGGCGGCGATCAATGCGCTGAACAAACAGCACGCCGCCATCTGCGACGATCCCGAGATCGCCACGCGCATCGCGCAGTATGAAATGGCCTTTCAGATGCAGGCCAGCGTGCCGGAGCTGATGGACATCCGTCCCGAAGGCCCCAAAACGCTCGAACTCTACGGCTGTACGCCCGGCGACGGCTCCTTCGCCTCTTCGACGACACACTCATCGTTTTCAGCGGCGAATTCGGCCGCACACCGATGGCGCAGGGCAACAAAGGCCCGATCGGCCGCGATCATCACAACAAAGCCATGTCCATGTGGCTCGCCGGTGCCGGCATCCAGCGCGGCCTCACCTACGGAGCCACCGACGACCTCGGCTACGCCGCCCAGGAAAACATCACCACCGTCCACGACCTCCACGCCACCATGCTGCACCAGCTCGGCATCCAACACGACGCCTTCAGCTTCAAGTTTCAGGGACTTGATGCGCGGCTCTCCGGCGTCGAAGGAGCCAAAGTCATCAAAAAGATCCTCTCATGAAAAACACCCTCCTCTTCCTCGCCCTCACTCTTCCCACCTTCGCCTTCGACATCACCGTCGCAGAGAAAGACCACGTCGCCGTCGCGAATGGCGGCAAGGTCGTCGCGAAGCTCATGATGGCGAATGATCTCAGCACACCTGAGAAGCATCACGAGACTTACAAGCCCTACATGCACGTTTTCAGTGCCGATGGCTCCACGCGGCTCACGAAAGGCGCGGGCTTCAACTTCACGCACCATCGCGGCATCTTCCTGGGCTTCAGCAAGATTGGCTACAACGGCAAATCGTATGACCGCTGGCACATGAAAAAGGGCGATCAGGTCGTGACGAAGGTCACACCCGGTGAAAACACCTTCACCGCCCACATCGACTGGCAGGGCGATACCGCCGCGCCCTTCCTCACCGAAGAGCGCCGCTTCAGCTTCACCACACCCGCAAAGCCCTTCTACCTCGGCATCGAGATGAACAGTGCCATCAAGACCGTCAGCGGCGAGGCCGACATGAATGGCGATCCCGAGCACGCGGGCGCTCAATTCCGCCCGAGCGAACTCGTGGACACGAAAACGACGACCTACCTCTTCCCCGGCGAAAACATCGACGCCCACAAAGTTCGCGACCTGCCCTGGGCGGCGGAAATCTTCACCACCGAAGGCAAAACCTTCACCGTCGTGATCCTCAATCATCCCGACAATCCAAAGGACACCGCCACCTCCGCCTACCGCGACTACGGTCGCTTCGGTATGTTCCCGAAAGGCAAGGCGACTACCGAGGCCCCCTTCAAACTCCGCTACCAATGGCTGA
>NZ_JBILYB010000275.1:0-3877 GCF_044378005.1 Prosthecobacter sp. | reverse complement strand
AAAGCCTGATCCATCCCAATCACACACCCTCAACTCCTAGACCTCCATGTCTGTCCCAACTCTTCTCGACATCGCCAAGCTGGACGCCGGTATCGGCTATCCGCTCATTGAGGAAGCCGTCAAACTGGCTCCTGAACTCGCCGTCGTGCCCGCCGACACCATCCTCGGCACCACGATGGAACTTACGGTACGCACCGGCCTGCCCACCGTGCGCTTTCGCAATGCCAACGAGGGCGTCGCACGCAGCAAATCCAGCTATGAAACGCGCACCTTCCAAACCCACATCCTCGATCACCAGATCGCTGTGGATGCGCAGGTTGTTGAGGGCGCACGCGACCGTGGTCGCTTGCTCGAAAATCATGCCTCGGGTGTAATTGAAGCCTCCATGCAATACATCGGCTCGCAGTTCTATTATGGCACGGGCAACGACAGCAAGGGCTTCCCCGGCTTGCTCGCGCAGGCCAAGGCGGATGCTGCCCATGTGGTCGATGCGGGTGGCGCTGCCTCCAAATCTTCGGTGTGGTTCCTGCGCCTGGGCCGCGAGTGCGTCGAGTTCCTCTTCGGCAACAACCAGACCATCCGCCTGCAAGACGTGTGGGATTTGGAAACCGTCTATGATACGGACGGCAATCCCTACAAGGCCTACACCAACTGGATGACGGGCCGCATCGGCATGCGTCTGGCGAACAAAAACTGTGCTGTGCGCGTCAAGAACGTCGAGGAAACCGGTGCGGGCAAAAAGATGCTCAACGACACCATCCTCTACTCGGCCTACGAGAAGTTCACGGAGTTCGGCCTGGAGCCGACCCACATCTTCATGAACGGCCGCTCCCGTGAGCAGTTGCGCAACAGCCGCACGGCCACCACGACCAACGGCACTCCCGCGCCGCTACCCACCGAATGGGAAGGCATCCCGATCATTCGCACCGCCTCCATCGCCAACGACGAGGCGTGATCCAAACTTTATCCCCTGATCCATCATCATGCACTCCCTCAAAGACGCCCAACTCACCCAGTCCGTCGCGCTTGCCGCCGCAGGCGCTTCGGCCTCCACTGCTCCCCTCGATCTGAGCCAACCACCACCCAACGAACACAGCTTCGAGGTGGAGTTGGCGCTGCCCGAGCTCGCCGATCTTGCCGATGGCAAATCGGTCACAGCCACGCTGGAGGATTCGGAGGACGGTGAATCATTTGCCGCCATCCCCGAACTTGCCGAGTTCACGGTCACAGGTAGCGGTGGCAACGGCTCCAATGCGGCCACACGTCGTGTGCGACTACCTTCCAGCGCTCGTCGTCACCTGCGCGCCACCGTAGCAACCGAAGCGGCGGCGGGCGATCTCACCGCGCACAAACTCACCCTCGCTTTGGTGTTCTGATTTCCTGGGGCGCAGGCCTCGGGTTCGGGTGCAGCCCTCCACCGCTTCATGCGGAGAGGGCTGTTTTGTTGGGACACGCGGCACGCCAACAGAGGAGCTTCAAACGACACCAATGAATAGTCCAGCCCGCATAAATGCTGCTGACAAGCCTCACGATCTGTGAATAATCTTCTATGTTCGCCAATAAAAACCTGATGGAACCCGAACCCCAAAAATCCACCTCACGCGCAAACCAATGGATATATTTAGCGGTATTCTTCGGGCTACCGATGGGTGCATTGTATTCGTTGCAGAACAATAACTGGTTGATCGGTATGGGGGGAGGTCTTGTTGCAGGAGCGCTCTTCGCTATTCTCATGCGTGGGTTTTTGGCGCGACAGACGAAGCAATTTTCGGTTGATAAGCCAGATCTTGATGGCGCGGCAATTTTATTTGAGGGACCTGCGAATCACTTCAAGGGAGCGGAAGGGGTGGGGGGATACCTTTGGCTTACCCCAGGGCAACTCTTTTTCCGATCTCACAGGTTCAATATCCAGAATCACGAGTGCCAAATACCTCTATCTCAGATTGCGGAGGTCGACGCGAACAAGACGCTCGGCATGATTCCCAACGGTCTCTTGGTGCGGCTCGTTTCGGGCACACAAGAGAGATTCGTACTTAATAAGAATAGAGACTGGGCAGCCAAAATATTGGGTGCGAGAAATTCCCAAAAGGAGCCTCAGACGGACGATAGTCCATGAGGCGAACAAGACGTGGTGGACAGCCAGCTACCCGCTCCGAGTCGGAATGACCCTCCTCACTACAAACCTTAACACTATTTCGGAGTGGCCCTGCGCGACCGAGTAGAGTGTTGCGCGGTAGTGCACAGCAGGGTGCGCTTGACACAAATCCCGGCGGATGACCATCCACACTGAAATCGCCGCCGACTTTGAGCACATGCTTGCGGAGTTCGGCAAGCCGGTTCAGTTCCTCGGTCGCACGCTGCTGGCGATGATTTCTGAGCCCATGCTCTCTGGAGAACTCGTGCTCGGCGGTGAAGTCGATGACGTGCGCTTCACCGCCAAGGTGCTGCGCTCCGCTCTTTCCGAACTTCCGCGCAGCGGCCAGATCGTCCACTGGGATCAGAAGGACTACCGCATCAAAGCCGTGATGAACCGTCCGCCTCACGCCATCGTCACCCTGGAACTCGGTCCTGTTGATCCCTGACATGCGCGTCACTGGCAAAGTCACGGGACTCGACCCGATCAAAAAGCAGATCGCTCTTTTCCCCAAAGAAGTGCAGCGCCCCATGGACAAGCTGCTCATCCAGGAAGTGCGCACGCTCGCCGTGGAGAGTGCGCGGATCACGTTGCCGTTTGGCCTCACCGACAAACCCTTCAAGAAACTCGCGGCTCGCATCAAGGCGGACATCAACCGTATCTTTAAACGTGCTGACAACCTCGGCACAGCCTTCAAACAACTCGAAGCCGCTGATCCCGTACTTGCTCGTGAATACTGGCGTGCCGACAAGAACGGCGAACCGGAGAAGGCCCGGCGCATCCTGCGCAAACTGTGCGCCAAGGCAGGCATTCCCATCGGAGCTATCCGCCCGGACCTCCACAAGAACGCCCGCACGGCTCGCTATGGTCGTGTGCCTGACAGTGCCAAAACGTTGGCAGTGATTTCCAAAGGAGAAGCTCTGGATCGCTACATCGCCAAAGTGCAGAAGCAGATCGGTGCGGTGAAGGCCGGCTGGATCGCCGCAGCCAAGGCCTTGGGCGGCACCGTGCGAGGGATTCCGCGCTGGGCCAACACCGGCGCGCACAAGAACTCGCATGGAAGTGCCGCAGTGAAACGCGCTGAGAAGGGCTCCACCGTGGAACTCACCAACCAAGTCAGCTACGCACCCCAAGCCTGCGACGACGGCCAGTTGCGTCATGCCGAACGTCGTGCACGCCTGCGCTTGCAGAACGCCATAGCTGAAAAACTCAAGGCCATGGCCGAGCGTGCGTTTCGACAACGCAAGTAGGGCATGGAAGCACCACCCTCACTCGAACATCGCCTCGCCACTCTTCTCGCCGCTTATCTCACGCACGTCCATGCGGAGGCCAACCTGCCACCCGCACTGACCATTGGCATCGGCCTTGAAATCGCAACACGCACCCGGCCCTGCGTCGTCTGCCACATCGACACGCTGGAGTTTCCACATCCCAAGCTCGCACAGGCGGACGGTCAGATCATTCTGTTCACCCATGCCGATGAAACTCCCGTGCTGCAGGAAGCGCTCTGGGTGGCCGTACTGCGCACGGCCTTGAGCAATGCCGGAGCGTTCTTTGCTTGGCTTGGCACGTTGCCCGAGGATCAACGCATTGGCTGGGACATCCGCCGCCTGCGCATCACTCGCAGCGAAACCGACCTCAATCGCGAAGATCGCACCCGCAGCCACACCACGCGCTTCGCCATCAGCGCCCAGTCCGCCGAATTGACATCCGCCGCCTGAGCAAAGCCATGCCAGTGCAAGC
>NZ_JBILYB010000274.1:0-3905 GCF_044378005.1 Prosthecobacter sp. | reverse complement strand
TCACGCCCTGCACCGGCACATCGCCAAAGGCCGTGCCATTGAGCGTCGCCGGCACGGTGGAGCCATCCGCCACGTCGTTGATGCCGTAAGACACGGCGATTTCCGCAGGCGGTGGATTGACCGTGCCGCTGATGGTGAAGTTGTAGGGGTTCTCATCGGCGTCATCATTGGTGAAGCTCAGCGTGCCGCTCGGCGTCGCTGCAGCGCCTGCGCTCATCGTGATCTGGAAGGTCGTGAAGCCACCGCTTCCTGCCACGGTCGTGCTGCCGAAGGTCTGCGCAATGGTGAAGCCTGTGGGCACCGTGAGATTGGAGAGCGTGAGATTGGCGACGCCGCTGTTCGTCACCGTGAAAGTCTTCGTCACCGGCGTGCCCACCGTCGTGGTGCCAAAGCTGAAGGAGCCATTGTCAGGGACATCGCCCACGCCTGTCTCGGTCACGGCGATTTCAGGCGCAGTGGCAGCAGCACCATTTGCCCCGGCCATAACAAAGGTTGGTTGGCGAGCGTCCGAGAGGAAGCTGACGGTCTTGCCGTTGAGTGCGCTGCTGGCGCTCACATCCACGGCGATGGGGTTGTTTTGTTGGTTGGTGGTGCCGTCGCCGAGCTGGCCACTGGCATTCGTGCCCCAGCTGTAAACCTTACCTTCCGTGGTCAGGACCAGGGCGAAATTGTTGCCGCCAGCGATGTCGGCGATCGTCTTACCCGAAAGCACACCGGAGACGTCCACCTGGGCCGGAGTCGAACTGTTGGCGGTGGTGCCGTTCCCGAGGCCGCCCAAGCCACCATTGCCCCACGCGTATAGGGTGCCATCACGGGCGAGTGCATAAACCGCCGATTGCGTGCAGGTGATTTTGGCGATGGTCTTGCCACCAGGGAGGCCCGAGCCGCTCACTCCGGCGGGAGTCGGATTATTGGTTGATGGGACGACGGGGCCTCCGTCACCGAGTTGCCCTTGAGAATTGTTTCCCCATGTATAAACCCGACCATCCGAAGTCAGCGCCGCAGCGAAGGTGCCACCTGCCGACACCGCGACGACGCGTTTGCCGGTGAACACACCTTCCAGCTTAGCCGGAGTCGTCACGTTGCCCGTCGTCGTCCCGTTGCCGAGTTTGCCATTCGTCGCCCCACCCCAGGTGTAAATACCGCCGTCTGAAGTGCAGGCGACAACGAAACCCGTGCCACCTGACATGTCTGTGATGACTTTACCACTAAGTGCCCCACTCGTTGAAACCGCCACGGGAGTGGTGCTATTGGCACTGGAATTATCTCCGAGCTGACCGGATGTGCCGCCGCCCCAGCTGTAGAGTTTGCCATCGGAATCCAGGACGATGCCTCCTGTTTCACCCGTGGCGATATCGACGATGCTTTTGCCGCTGAGCACACCCGACATGGTCACCGCTACAGGGACCGAAGGTGACGGTGGTGTCGTGGTGCCATTGCCATGCTGGCCCGTAGTTCCATTGTTTCCCCAAGCGTAAAGGACATTGTCGGAGCTGAGAGCCACCGTGAAGTTTGCGCCAGAGGCCATTTGAACGATGTTCTTACCCGCAAGCAATCCCGACGTATCCACAGCTGTGGGAAGGGGTTTGTTTAATGTATTGGCCGTGCCATCTGAGATCTGTCCGGCGGCGTGGCTGCCCCAGCCAAAGGGGACTGAAGTGCCCACTCGGACGGACTGCCCGTTGTCGAATCCATCGGCGAGCGCGACAGCCCCGCTACCGACGATACCTGTGCCGCTGTGCTTGAGATCCAGCCGCAGCGTGCCAAAGCCCGAGATGCCATTCACCGTGACATCATAGCTGGCCCCGCTGCCGGAGATGGAGGCGACCGTGCCCGTGACGGTGCCCACCTTGAGCAAAGTAAAGTCAGTCACATCCACGCCAGTGACGCTCTCGGTAAAAGTAACACGGAAAACCGTGCTGGAGCCAACAACAGCCAGAGTGGTCTGAGGCTCGCGGTTGATGGTGGAGACGAAAGGCGCGGCCAAGAGCGGCGCGGCAGCGAGCAGCAAAGTAACCAGTAGGGATGTCTGCATGTGGATCAGGGGCGTGGAACGTTGAGGGCGGAAAGAGGGGACATAGATAGCTCAGTGGAGCAGATCGAATCCGTGCTAGGCACTGCGGCTAATGATATTCTTCATCCCATGTAAAGCACTGGCTTTGGCTGGGGCGGGCAGGCCGGATGAAGAAGTTCGGAATTTCATGATCTAGTAGCTTGAGGCAGCACAATAAAATGCCGAGTTATGAAATTATGTCACCCTTTTGTCAGGAGGGAAAGAAAAAGGCTCGTCACATTAAAAAAAGAGGATCGACTTCCGCGCGCTTTCCCGATAAAACGATTGAATTCCGCTCACCCAACCCTAGGCGGATGGGCCATTTGATGAGACTTTTTCATCCTTTCCCACCGCGAGCAGGCGAGCGCGCCACCCGCTCGGACAGGCCATGCTCGAAGTCCATACGTGAAAGCCGCAGAGCGATCAGACTGATGGTGTCCGGCTATGCGATGCACGCTGCATCGGGCAGGCCGGGAAGCCCAGGCTATGCGATGCACGCTGCATCAGGCAGGCCGGGAAGCCCGGGTTATGCGATGCACGCTGCATCAGGCAGGCCGGGCTGCCCGGGCTACGCAATGCACGCTGCATCGGGCAGGCCGGACTCCTCCCGCAGTTCCTTCGGCGATCAATCGGGCAGGCGGAACTGCATTATCCATCCAAACCATGAGAATTTTACGATTCGACTCTGGCGAAACATGGAATAATCCTAACGCTAGATGGAGTGACCCATCTTATGTCTTAGAAGAAGGTGATCCTGGCTACATCAATCCTAATCCAACAACCAACACACCCTCAACCCGACGTCACATGAGCAACAACCCGATTCCTGAATCTGAACGCGCCGTGCTGGCCATGGCGGAAGACTGCGCCGATGGCTGCCACGACCTGGAAGACGTGATCCCCCTGAAAATGGTGCGGGAGGACGACCTGCGCCAGGCCCTGTTCAACCTGAAAGGTGATCTGGCCGCACAGCCGCCCGTGCTGGGCCTCATCTACCACTTTAAGCTTGCGGAGAAGACCAGTGAAGAAGCCGCCGCCGCGCGCAGTGACAAAGACGAGGAGTGCAAAGCCTACCTCGCTGCCGTCCGTGGATCCCTCATCGGCATCCTGGGCCGCGAGCCCTCCGCCGAATGGGCGCTGGCCGGATTCGCCAATCCGCCTGAGAACTCAAACGCGGTGCCCCGCAGTCAGGCCGGCCGCCTCCAGTGCCTGTCCGCCCTGGCGGTGTATCTGCACCAGCACCCCACGTATCAGATCCCGGCAGGCGGCCCGCGCACGGAGGTGACCTCCACGCGCTCCCAGGCCCTGCATGATCAGCTCAGCACCTGCCGCCTGGCGGCGAACACTGCCTCCACGGCCCAGAGCGTCGCGCTGGTGGCGAAGAAAGCCGAGCTCCAGCGCCTGCGCCGCCTGCTGATGGGTCTGGTGGATGAGCTGGAGCTGCGCCTGGCCAGTGATGATCCGCGCTGGGAGGTCTTCGGCCTGAACATCCCGGCGAATCCGCGCGCGCCCGATCCCGCTGTGGATCTGGTTTTGACCACGGTGGGCCTGGGCCGTGTGCTGGCGGAGTGGGATCCGGGCACGCGCAGCAACAATGACCGCATCCTGATCCAGATCGTGGGCGTGGATGCGGACTTCCGCGAGTACGGCAAAAGCGGCGGCGACGGTGAGGAGCTGCTGAAAAACCTGCCCAGCGGCGCGACGCTGCGCGTGAAGATCATCGCCCTGAACGGCAGCCTGGAGGCGCTGACGGGCCCGGTGGCGGAGATCGTAGTGATCTGAGACGGCGGGTCTTTGCCGACTGGGACATGAAAAAAGCCCGGCTCCATGACGGAGGCCGGGCTTTTTCTTT
>NZ_JBILYB010000023.1:0-55698 GCF_044378005.1 Prosthecobacter sp. | reverse complement strand
CCCACGCGCCCCGTTCCAACCGCGTTCCTATGGGCGTTACGGTGACGCTTACAGTGTGCCGGGGTTTGGGTTGTTTGATGGGTCCGGTGCCGAGTTCTGGCCTCCGGGGTTTTGCCGATGCCTTGCGGCCCGGCCCGTCTTTTTTGAGCTGCTTATTGCGTGGTGACATATTGTCAGACATCACCCCGCGTTTCCGTGGCTTGCACTGTGCCTGCCAGTCGCCGCATTGGTGAATGCTGGCGACTTCACCACGCCTCTACTTGCTTGGCGAAGGCGGGGCTATTTGATTCAAATCAGCCGGGGCTTGATTTTTCAAGATCAGCGCCCGCGAGGGTGTTCTTTGCAGCGGTGTCTTTTGTCGTGTTTCGCTTTCTACTGACAGCCTGATTCCACAGATAGTCTAGGCGCTGCTTCTGCTTCCAGTGTGGCAAATAGAAACGCTCGTAAAAGTCCCGCGCCAGTTGGAAGCCTGCCCCCTCCATGTGTGTCTTGTGCTTCAAATCGCCAAACTTTTTGACGAATGAACCGCAAGCCAGCTTGATCTCTTTATCGTGAGACCACTCCTCCTGAAGAACGTCGTATAGCGATAATTGCCAGCAATCATTAAAGTTAGTCAGTTGTGCCAAATTTAAGCCATGCGTGCAGAAAGGATGTTTTTCGAGTTCATCCAAAAACTCACCCCAGGAGCCAGAGCGGTTTGGATGTGCGTTGCGCTCCTGAATGAAGAAGCTGTTCCATGACTCCTTGATGTCTCCCATTGGCAGGCGAACGAAGTGATGAACACCGCGTGAATCACGGTCGTCACGATGGAAGAATTTCTTCAGTTCAAAAGTTGAAGCCACTTCAACCGCTTTCTTCCATCGCTCAATGTGCTTCATCATTTTTCGATTCACCCAATGAATCAACTCCTTGGCTGGTGGCTTCTTTGCACCCCATGGGAATGGTATGATTCCCCGCTTAAACTCCTCATTCGCCTCTGAAAGCGAGTCTGCTTTGCTATTCAGCCTTGCTTCGTGATATAGCACCCCAAGCACTCGCCCTGCCTCGCGTTTATGATTTGGGTTTTCTGCCTTGTAGGCCAGTTCATGCAGCCACTTCCAAAGCAGTTCAATGGTCCAGGTGCATGAGTGCATGAGGCCATCAACATCGGAGGAATGATCGCCGAGTTTATGCTCGATCAGTCTCTGCATTCTAGCTTCCCAATCCTCGGGATCAGAGGGGAAGTTGTGAAGCTGCCAATAGTGTTCTGGTGGCATGTCCCAATACTTTGCTTCGTCCCTTACCCGAAAACCTGCTTCGATCACTTGCTTAGCCTGCTCATAGTCCTCTGCTGATTCAGCTTCGATTTTGGCGATTGCGCGCCCCTGATAATGTATCCAGCCATTCTTGTGCTTCGGTTTCGCTGGTTCCTTTGTGCTCGCCGTTGCTTCGGTGCATTGTGGAAAATTTTCCGCTGCTGAATCCATCTTATCAGGGGTCGCTGGCTTTGATGCCTTACCCCCGCCCCCCGGCCTCTTGTTCGTTGGCTTCTTCATCGTGTGGCCTCCTTGGTTTTTGTCGTTCGCTTGATGGTATGCAGTCTGGATTTCCCCGGCATCAGCGCCCACCATGCCCGCGCCGCCTCCGGCTTCACCGATTCCCGATAGTGCCGGAAGAGCATCGCCGTGGATGTGTGGCCTAGCTGCAAGGCCGTCTCATTGATGTCTCGATGCAGCGCCAGATGGTAGGAGGCGAAGCTATGGCGCAAGACATCGTTCGGCCATCGCTCAATGCCCGCCGCCTTCATCGCCATCTGTCTTTTATAGCGGTCCTCCATCCCCTTTGGGCAACTGACCACCCGGCCCGTCTTGCCCGCGTAAGGCTCCAGCCATGCCCGCAGGTTTTTCGAGATCGCCACCAGCCGCCGCCGCTGCCCGCCCTTGGCCTTCCGGGCCGTCACCTCGACAAAGCCCGTATCCAGATGGATTTCCTTCCACTCCAAGCGCCCGATCTCATCGGGCCGCAGTCCGGCAAAGCCAGCGATGGCAAGTGCGGGAAGCCAGTCAGGATGAGCCGCATTCAGCAGCGCCGCCATTTGCTCCGGCGTGAACACCTCCACACTGTCCTTGGCCTCCACGCGGGGTTTCTTCACCTTGCGGAAAGGGTTCTCGCCAATCAGTCCACGGTGGACCGCATAGGCAAAAACTGCGCCCACAGTCCGATGGTAATTCCCCTTTGAGAGATCGCCCACCGCCAGCCCAGCCAGCCAGTTCCGAATCAGTTTCGGGGACACATCACAAGCCAGCGAGTCAGGCCCGAAATGATCTTCAAAAGGTCGCCAGCGTCGTTTGAGATCGTGGCGGTATGCCTCGGATAGCTTGGCGGTTTCCGCGTCCGCCTGGAACTCCTGCCAGATGGCCGCGAGAGTCAGCGCCGCCCGCCTCGATTCAAAAAGCGCTGCCGCCTCCCGTGCCACGGTCACAAAGTCCAGCCCGGTGCCATCCAGCGCCTTCCGGCAGTCCACCCAATCCCGCGCCGCATCCAGCAGCGTGACGCCGTAAGGGGCCAGCAAATCCACCGCCCGGCCCGCGTCTGCCGCTACCTCCGGGTCACGGGCGATACGTTCGGCCAGTGTCCCCGTGTTCGTCCTCGCCGTCGTCAGCATTTGCAGCCGACGCCTGGCCGCGTCCAAATCCGTGAAGTATTCCCGACTGCGCTTCCCATCGACATAATGCCCGGCCAGCATCCAGCGAACTTTGCCCGAAGTCGTGAGCTGCTCCAGCAGATGCGGGCAGGAAAGCCGCTTCTTGCGCTTGATTGGCGGCAGGTGTCCGGTAGTGTCCTTTTCTGGCGTTCCCATGCGCCCAGAATACCTTAACTGTCCCTTATCTGTCCACGTTTTCTATTCTCAATAAGAACGTTTTCACATAAAACGTTGAGGTTCAAGCACTTGCTCCTGTAGCTCAACGGTTAGAGCAGGGGACTCATAATCCCTTGGTTCTCGGTTCGAATCCGGGCGGGAGCACAGGCTTCTAGGCGCTGCGGGACAACCACTGACTCCCCCAACCATGCCCATTCATCTCGGTGTTAATATCGACCACGTCGCCACGCTTCGGCAGGCGCGTTATCGGACCATGCTCGGCGCGCACAATGTCGAGCCCTCCATCCTTCAGGCCGCGCTGGAAGCCGAGGCTGCCGGGGCGCACTCGATCACCATTCATCTGCGCGCGGATCGCCGCCACATCGTGGATGAAGATGTCTATCTGCTGCGCCGTGAGATCGGCACGATGATGAATCTGGAGATGGGCAACACTCCCGAGATCCTCGGCATCGCCCTGAAAGTGAAACCGCACTTCGTCTGCATGGTGCCGGAGAATCGCGAGGAGGTCACCACCGAGGGTGGACTGGATGTCGTCGGGCAAAAGACGGCGCTGAAAGCCAGCGTGAGCCAGCTCGAAGCCAATGGCACGCGCGTGAGCATGTTCATCGACCCGGATCTCGATCAGGTGCGGGCCTCGGCGGAGATCGGCGCGAGCATGATTGAGCTGCACACGGGCACCTTTGCCAATGAACTCGGCGAGAAACGCACGGCTGAAGCGCTGCGACTGAAAGCAGCGGCTGAGCTGGCGCACAGCCTCGGTCTCCAAGTGAATGCAGGTCACGGTCTGACGACGAAGAATCTGCCAGAGCTTTTCATCGTGCCGCATCTCGCGGAACTGAACATCGGCCACACCATTGTGGCGCGTTCGGTCTTTGTCGGACTGCGTGCTGCCATTCAAGAGATGCTGGAAGTGATGAAGGGCTATCCATCAGCATGACACCTCTCGGCCTCGGCATTGATCTCGTGGAAGTGGGACGCATCCGCGACCTGCTTACGCGACATGGCGAGCGCTTCAAAGAGAAGACATTCACCGCTGGCGAGATCTCCTACTGCGACTCCTGCGCTGATCCGGCGATGCATTATGCGGCACGCTTTGCCGTGAAGGAAGCGGCGGCAAAGGCCATCGGCACCGGACTTTGGGCGCAGGGCGTGGACTGGAAGGACATCGAGGTGCTGCGCGAGGAGTCGGGCAAACCAACGCTGGCTCTACATGGCGGCGCAAAGGCTCATGCGGCGCGCATGGGCAGCTCGGGCAGCCTGATTTCCATCACGCACACGAGCGAGCTTGCGATGGCGCAGGTGATCCTGGTTTAATCAGTGATTATGTCAGACATCCCACAGGTCGCCGTGCTCGTGGACACCTCGCGTTCTTATGGGCGCGACATCGTGCGCGGCATCCGGCGCTATGTCGCGGAGCAGGGGCCGTGGTCGCTCTATCTGGAGCCGCGTGATCTACGCTCCAGCTTCCCGGACTGGCTGAAAAAATGGCCGGGCGATGGAATCCTCGCGCGCACCGCAGACTCCGCGCTGCTCCGCCAACTGAAGGCGACGAAGCTCCCCGTGATCGAGTTGCGCACGACCGTGCTGAAGCATCCGTTCCCCTACATTGGGATGGACAACCCCGTCATCGGCGAGCGGGTGGCACGGCATTTCCTGGATCGCGGTTTCCGGCGTTTCGCCTGCTATTTGGACACTGGCGAACTCTTCTTTCGCCAGCGCTGCGAGAGCTTTCTCAAGACGCTGAAGGGGCAGGGGATGCAGTGCTCCGTCTTCGAGGCCAAGGCGGCGGGGCTGCGTTGGGATCAGCATCAGCGTCAACTGGCGGAGTGGCTCACCTCGCTGGAGAAGCCTTGCGGACTCTTTGCCACCAATGATCAACTCGGCTTCTGGGCGCTGGATGCGGCACGGCGTGCGGGCATCTCCGTTCCGGAGCAGATCGCCGTCATCGGCGCGGAGAATGACAAGACCCTGTGTGAGACCGCGTGGCCGCCGCTTTCCAGTGTGCAGCTTCGTGGACAGACGGTGGGATTCACGGCGGCAAAGATGCTGGATGAATGGATGAAAAAGAAGGTCATGCCGCCAAAGGAAACCTTTCTGCCTCCGGGTGACATCGTGGTGCGCCAGTCCTCCGACATCGTGGCCGTGGAGGATGAACGCATCGCGAAGGCATTGCGCTACATCCGCCAACGTGCAGCGAATGGCATTGGAGTCGATGACGTGGCCCGTGAGGTGGCGCTGTCACGCAGTGCGCTGGAGCGGCGGATGAAGACGATGATCGGCCGTAGTCCTGGCGAAGAGTTGATCCGCATTCGCTTCAGCCAGGTCGAGCGACTGCTCGCGCAAACCGATCTCACGCTGGATGCCATCGCTGAGCGTGCAGGCTTCAAGCATCCGCAATACATGGCCGAGGCTTTTCATAAGCGGGCAGGGATGACGCCGGGTGAGTATCGGCGGCGGAATCGGGTTTAGTGGCTCAAGTCATCTGCTGCTCGTGAGATCATCGTCCTTCCCAAGACGTCAGGAATTCTGAGCCTCGGAGAGGCGGCAGGCAATAGCCCACCGCTTCAGCGGTGGGTCAAAAGAAGGCTGGCCATCTCAGAGACAGAGTCCCGGCAGGGACGAAAGAGCTGCTCGGCTGCCCCCTGGGCTTCTCCTGGCCCACCCCATCTCCGGCAGGCGGTGGGGAAGATCGGGATGCGCGCGCGAGTCACGAGTTCTTTCGTCCCTGCCGGGACTAGTGGTGATGGAGGGACGCGTTCACATCCCGACCCACGGATGAATCCGTGGGCTATTGTCTGCCGCCTCTCCGAGGCTCCAAGACAAGAGGGGCGCACGCCAGAATGTTGTGCGGAACACATCTGCAGAGTGCCAGGGCTGCCGATGATTATGCTGCTGACAAAACAATGGGTATGACTACAAATAACGCGTTCGGATAAAAGCAAAGCACCCCATGGCATGAACAAGAGCGCCCACTTCATTGCAGTAGCTGGCATGGCTTCACAGGTTCTGATTCCTGCTGGCTTCGGAGTCTCTCTGTTGCGTCTTCACTCCGCCGTTTCAGAGGTCAATCTGAACCAGACAACGGATGTGCAGCAAATCACGGCGAGCATTGGCACGGCAACGAGCGAGATGGGGAGCGCTTTTGAGCCGCTGCTCTGGGCCTTCAGTTTTGCAATGGCTGGGTTGATTCTGTTCATCATCGCCGTCACTCGATTTCGATACAGACGCCGGTGGGCTTTCTGGTTCTCCTGCATCTATGGAGCTTGTTTGCCATGCCTTTTTCCGCTCGGGTTACCTTTCGGACTATTCCTGTTGATCTACGCTTTGATTCATCGTCATGAGTTTGTGTCAACAAACTCAGCGCCTGCCATGACGCTGGCATGAAACGGCCTCCTCGCAACGGCATGGTCAGCACGCCGCAGCCAAGCCCAAGATGCCTGAGTTCAGTCGCAGGCAGATGAGACTGTGACCGTTTACGCGGAACTTTTCGCCGCCGTGGATGGGGATGATGTCAGCGGCGAAAGACGGATTCGTGGAGGTGTCGAAGACGAGGCTCCAGGTGCAGGCTTTCGTGCCGGGCAGCACAAAGTCTGTGGCGAGTTCTCCTCGGTTGAAAAGAAGTACCATGGGCGGCTTTCCTGAAATCAGGGCGCCGAAGGTCGTGCGGGAGGAGTCGTGCCACTCGTCGTGGCAGAGCAGGCTGCCGTTGCCCTCCAGCCAGGCGACATCGGGCAGGCCGGTGACGGGGCTCCATTGGCCATCAAAGAAATCGGTGCGGCGGAACTCGGGATGCTCGCGACGCAGGGCGAGGATGCTGCGTGTGAAGTTGAGCATCTCGGTGTCGCAGGTGCTCCAGTCCATCCAACTGAGTTCGTTGTCCTGGCAGTAGGCGTTGTTATTGCCTTTTTGAGTTCGGCCACGCTCGTCGCCAGCAGTGATGAAGGGGACGCCGATGGAGGTGACGAGTGTGCCGATGAGGCTGCGCCGGAGCCGGGCGCGGAGTTTGTTCACGCGGGCATCGCTGGTTGGGCCTTCGACGCCGCAACTGATGCTGTGATTCTGGTTGTCGCCATCGCGGTTGTCCTCGCCGTTGGCTTCGTTGTGCTTGCTGGCATAGCTGACGAGGTCCAGCAGCGTGAAGCCATCGTGACTCGTGATGAAATTGACGCTGCTCAAAGCCGGGCGCTGGGCTCCGCCGTAGATGTCCTGGCTGCCGCAGAAGCGCTTGGCGAACTCGGCGGTGCTGCCTTCATCGCCCGCCCAGAATCGGCGGATGGTGTCGCGATACTTGCCATTCAGCTCGCGCCAGGGCTCGGGGAATCCACCGACCTGGTAGCTGTCGAAACGCATGATGTCCCAGGGCTCGGCGATGAGTTTGACCTGTGAGAGGACGGGGTCCTGGGACACTGCCGCGAGGAACTGACACTGCGCGTTGAACTGGTCATGCTCATCACGCGCGACGGTGACGGCGAGGTCGAAGCGGAAGCCATCGACATGCATCTCGGTGACCCAGTAGCGGAGGCTGTCGAGGATGAGGCGGAGCGCGGGCGGGCTGGCGGAGTCCACCGCATTGCCGCAGCCGGTCATGTTGATGTAGTTCGAGCCGTGCTCGTCGAAGTCGTGGCGGTAGTAGAGACGGTCATCGAGACCTCGGAAGGAGACCGTGGCTCCGCGTTCATCGCCTTCGCAGGTATGATTGTACACGACATCGAGGATGACCTCCAAGCCGGCGGCATGGAGTGCTTTGACCATGTCTTTAAACTCACGGATCTGCGCCTCGGGATCGTGGGCGGCGGCGAATTCGTTGTGCGGGGCAAAGAAGCCGACGGCGTTGTAGCCCCAGTAGTTCGTGAGGCCGCGTTCGAGAAGGAATTGATCGTCGAGATGCTGGTGGATGGGCAGCAGCTGCAGCGCGGTGATGCCGAGATCTTTGAGGTAGGCGATCACGCTCGGGTGAGCGAGTCCTGCATAGGTGCCACGCAGCTTCTTCGGCACGTCGGGGTGCATTTGCGTGAAGCCTTTGACGTGCAGTTCATAGAGCACGGTGTCGCGCCAGGCGGTGTGCGGAGGCTTGTCACCGCTCCAGTCGTAGCTGCCATCGATGACGGCGGCCTTCAGGGCTTCGGGGCCGTTGTCATGCGCGCCGGGGAAAAAGCCCGGACCTTGCGGGCCGAGCATGGAGGCGCGGCCTTCGGGTTTGCCGACGATGGCGCGTGCGTAGGGATCGAGGAGGAGCTTGTTCGCGTTGTAGCGCAGGGCGCTTTTCGGCATCCAGGGACCGTGGGCGCGGTAGCCGTAGAGGGCGCCTTTTTTCAGGCCGGGGACAAAGACGTGCCAGAGGTCGCGCTCGCCACGCGTCAGGCGGGCACGGGCGGTTTCGTGGGTTGGCTGAGCGGGGTCGTAGAGACAGAGGTCCAGCGCCGTCGCGTGCCGTGAGAACACGGTGAAATGTACACCTCCGGGCGTGAGGTGGGTGCCCGGCGTGGAGGCAAAGCTGGCTGGATCGGGAGACATGCGGTCTTTCTCCATGAAGCAGGAGACACGCCGATGCACGAACGATTTCAGAGCGCGGCTTGTTCTGTCCTCCGCAGCCGTGAGCTGCTGGCCTCCAGGGATTGCTCAAAGCTGATCAGGCGGCATCAGACTTTGTGAAAGCCGTCGGCTTCTTCCTCGGGGATGTTGAACTTCACGGC
Organism: Prosthecobacter sp.; assembly: GCF_044378005.1. GTDB lineage: Bacteria > Verrucomicrobiota > Verrucomicrobiia > Verrucomicrobiales > Verrucomicrobiaceae > Prosthecobacter. The sequence goes on along the minus strand of NZ_JBILYB010000023.1, from coordinate 47,145 downwards.
GGTCTTGCCGACGTAGAGATTGATCTTGCTCGGGGCGCCGCTAGCCTCAGAATCCATGGAAATGCGTTCCACATTCCTTTTCGCGATGCTACTCATTCTAGCTCAGGGAGAAAGTGTTAGAGCAGACAGTCCCGGCTCGAATTCCGAACATAAAACTGCCTCTCCCGATGGCAATCACCTCATAGTGATGACGCCAAGAGACTTTCGTGGAGATGCTGGTATGGGCAAGGTTTACAAAAGTGGACTGGAAGAGGAAACTCCATTGTGGACAGTCCCGTGGTTCGCCCAGCAGGTGATGCTTTCAAACACTGGGAATGAACTTGTACGCTTTGGTCCATGGGCCAGTGATCAAGAGAAGCACACGGATCTGGCAGTGGCTTTTTATTTCAAAGGAAAGCTTCTAAAGCAGTATCAAGTGAGGGATTTGATAAAGGATTCTGAACGGCTGGACTACTCGGTTAGCCATTATGCATGGAAGGCGTCCCAAAGTACTCAACCGACAGGCTTTTCTCAGGATGGTCGGATGTTTCATCTCGTCCTTTGTGACCGCACGGCATACGACTTCGATGCCAGATCGGGTATGATCGCGAAGACTTCCATCGATCATGAAGCCAAGTCGATGCACGATTTGTGGCAGGAAGAGCGTGATGCGGAGAAACTGCTCGGGACGAGTATATTCGAGAAGAGTCCTCTAATGGCACTCTACGAGCCGCACTTCGAGGTTCAGGGTATGAGCGCTGGGGCTGGCAAGAGCTGCTTTGATTTTAAAGAGAGCGAATGGACCTGCCGAATGACACCCAAAAAGGCCATGTCCATGGAGGTGGAGATCTCGGTGATCTACCCACGCCGAAAAGACAATTCGCTCGCCATGATCATGTCCCCTCAACCGATTCTCTCTGCCGTTGAGGCTGCACTGGCTCATCCGTATGTGATTCGCGCGGCCAAAGCCGATAAGAATGCTTCATTATTGATGCAAGTCAGCGCTGATCATCTTTACCACGAGCGGAGGGATATTGAAGAGCTGATTACCGCTTTTAAGTTTGATGCCCCTGATCTTAAAGATCCCGATGTCTGGGCTGAGTTCTTCCTGAGGACTTCGGATAGCGGAACCTTCTGGCTTAATTTGAAGAATCGCTGGGTGGTAAGGCAAGGTTCAAGCAACGGCTCCTGGCCTTGGCCCCTGTATTTGATGAACGAACGTGGGGATGCCCTCAAAAACACGAACGATGGTAAAACCACAGCGGACCCCGATACAAGTGATCCCTTCGGAGCAGCTCCCAAATCTTTAAAATAGCCATCGTTCATCAGTCTGGCAGGATGAGAACGAAGTGGGTCACGCCGCCACAGGCGCTTCAAACCATCTGCCGTGCTCTTTGATCAGATCGACGAGGCGCTCGACGGCTTCTTCCTCGGGGATGTTGAACTTCACGGCGGTCTTGCCGACGTAGAGATTGATCTTGCTCGGGGCTCCGCCGACGTAGCCGAAGTCCGCGTCGGCCATCTCGCCGGGGCCGTTCACGATGCAGCCCATGACGGCGATGCGGACGCCTTTGAGGTGGCCGGTGGCTTCGCGGATCTTTTGCGTGGTATTTTGCAGGTTGAAGAGCGTGCGGCCACAGCTCGGGCAGGCGACGTAGTCGGTCTTGAAGATGCGGACACCGGCGGCTTGCAGGATGTTGTAGCTGACACGCAGGCTCTGGCCGGGGGCGGACTCGCCCTGAACGATCACCGCATCGCCGATGCCATCGCAGAGCAGGGAGCCGATGTTCGTGGCGGCGCGGAGCAGGTTATTGAGGAAGTCTTCGTTGCCCGTCGAATCGAAGGTGTCTTTGAGCAGGATGGGATGCTTGGCCTCAAGCTTCGCTGCGAGCAGACGATAGGCGTGGATAGGATGCAGCGCGGTGCCATCGGCGATGGTGACGAGCTTCGCTTCAGCGGAAGCATTTACGGATTGCACGGCGGCATCGTCGCGTGGGTCGAGGGCGATGATCGGTGTGTCTTCGATAACGAGCTCGGGCTTGTAGTCGCCGAGCTTGTCCATCTTATGCGCGACGGCGTCCCACTTCGCACGCGAGGTGAAAACGGGAACGGTGGCACCTTGCCCACAGTCGATGCCATTCACGACCAAACGATCCGTGGCGCGGCGGCTGTAGCTGAAGGGATCATAGCTGATCGGCGGCGGCTGGCTGATCACTGAGGACTGTGCACTGAGGACTTGGCTTTGGACCGAAGCGACCAACGCCCGAGCCACGGGGATCTCGTGGATGGCGTCTTCGGTCAAAGAAACGCGGATCGTGTCGCCGATGCCATCGGCGAGCAGTGAGCCGATGCCGATGGCGCTCTTGATGCGGCCATCTTCGCCGTCGCCAGCTTCGGTGACGCCGAGGTGGATCGGATAGTTCCAGTCGCTGCCGAGTGCGTTCAGATGCGCGACGAGCAATCGGTAGGCCTCGATCATGACCTTCGGATTGCTGGCCTTCATCGAGAAGAGGAAGTTATGGAAGTCATGCGCGCGGGCGATGCGGGCAAACTCCAGGGCACTCTCCACCATGCCGTGCGGCGTGTCGCCATGGCGGTTCATGATGCGGTCGCTGAGCGAGCCGTGATTTGTGCCGATGCGCATGGCGCGGTTCAGCGCTTTGCACTGCTGCACGAGAGGGACGAACTGCTCCTCCATGTAGGCGACTTCCTCGGCGTATTCGGTGTCGGTGTATTCCTTCACCGCGAACTTCTTCTTGTCGGCATAGTTGCCGGGATTCACGCGGACTTTCTCCACCCACTTCACGGCTTCCATGGCAGCGTCAGGTTTGAAATGGATGTCAGCGACGAGCGGGACATCACACCCGGCGGCGCGGATGCCATCGCGGATGTGCTGGAGGTTCTCGGCGATGACGCGCGTCTGCGCCGTGACACGGACGATCTCACAACCGACGGCAGCGAGTTCGAGCGCTTCCTTCACACAGGCCTCGGCATCGCGAGTATCGCTCGTTAGCATCGACTGCACACGGATGGGATTGCTGCCGCCGATGCCGACATTCCCGACCATGCAGACCCGCGTCTCGCGGCGCTGGTAATGATAGAGGTCGGGGCAGTAACGGAGGGCTTGAGTGGAGGTCATCGGAGAGGCGCTATGAAACCCGAATGCAGGCGTGGTGCAATGGCGAAGGCGGATTTGGAGGCTTGTCAGAGCCGGGGGAGTCCTTTAATCTGGAGCCATGATCGAGTTGCTCACCAAGCCCAGCATGCAAAAGCGCGCTCTGCCGCTCTCGGTAGCGGCGTGGCATGAAATGATCTCGAAGGGACTGGCACCTGAGCGCGCGGAACTCATCCGGGGGGTAATCATTGAGAAAATGTCGAAATCATACCTGCACGTCCTCATCCTGGATGCCTTGATTGATTCTTTGAAAGCAGTCCTCGCCGGGCGCTTTTGGGTGCGACAGGAGGCTCCGTTGACGCTCGCGGATTCTGAACCAGAACCTGATGTTTCCGTGGTCGAGCTTTCGCTTCGTCGTCCCGGGCCGCATCCCTCGTCAGCTAAACTGGTGGTGGAGATTTCCGTTTCGACTCTCTCCGATGACCGCGACATGGCGCTGCTCTACGCGCAGGCTGGCGTCGAGGAATACTGGGTCATCAATGCCAAGGGCAGGTGTCTGGAAGTGTATGCCCAGCTTCAGAATGGTGGCTACAGCCTCCAGCGCAGCATTCCAGAAGGTGAAGTCTGGCATTGCACCTCGTTGCCGGACTTGAGTCTGGATGTGGCGGCGCTTTTTGCCGGCCTGACGGAAGCCAAGTAACTTACTTTGCCTCAGCGCGCTTCTCTTTCGGCAGCCACTCGAATTCAGTGACGCCGCCAGCTTTCTTGCCACCACCGCCACCGAGGAAGATATCGCCGGTGTCTTTGAGGGTGACGAAGATCATGAAGCCGAAGAGGATGAGCACGCAGGCGGTCTGGAAGACTTCGAGGAAGCGGCCCTGGAGCGGGCGGCGGCGGATGGCCTCGCCAATGGCCATGACGATGTGCCCACCATCCAGCACGGGGAAGGGCAGCATGTTCATGATGGCGAGGTTCACGTTCAGGACGACGCTGAACCAGAGGATCTGAAGCAGCGCGGCGGGGTCCTGGAGGAGATTGTAATACACGCGGCCAATGCCCACGGGGCCGCTCATGTGGGCTGGGCTGATGTCGGAGTTCGAATAGACGAGCTTCTGCACCATGCTGACGAGGGATTTCGCGGCACCTGAGACCTGCTCCCAGACGCCGGGATGGGCGAGCTTCCGCGCGCCGGTGGCGTGCCAGACGATGCCGACCATGGGCTGTGTCCAGTCGGCGGGATGTTTGTCCGGCAGGCGTGGGGTGAGGGTGACGGTGCTCTCCGCGTTATCGCGGCGGATGGTGAGCTGGATGGGCTTGCCTTCACGAGTCTTGATGTAGTCGGAAAGCTGGAGGCGATGCGTGATCGGCAGGTTGTCGGCCTTCAGGAGTTCGTCGTTCGGCTTCAAGCCAGCTTCTTCAGCAGGGCTGTGGGGCTGGAGGGCGCCGACCATGGGCGTTTCTTTGCCGACGATGCCGACTTCACGAAGAGGTGGGCGCTTGAAGATGGCATCACGAGCCGAACCGAGGACAGATTGGGCTTTGGCCTCTTCTTCCTCGGGCCATTCGGAGGCGACGGCGATGGTGGGGATGGCTTTGCCTTCACGTTCGACATCGAACTTGATGGTCTTGTCTTCACTGGAGATCACGGTCCAGCGGACGGTGTCCGTGGTCATGCCTTCGAAGCGATGGATCTCCTGGCCGTCGATGCGGAGGATCTTGTCACCTCCTTTGAGGCCCGCTTTGTCAGCCGGGCTGTCTTTGGCGACATAGCCGATGGTGGTGGTGACGAAGGGCTCCGTCTGGGGTTTGCCCAGCCAGCTCACGAGCAAAGCAAAAACGCAGGCGAGGAGGAAGCTGAAGAGCGGTCCGGCGAAGGCGACGATGATTTTGTCCAGCGGCGAGATCGGGGGCAGGGGCTCGGTGCTGTTGCTTTCGCCTTCGATGGCATCCATCGGGGCCATCTGGGGGAGCTTCACAAAGCCGCCCGCCGGGATGCTGCCGAGGCCGTATTCCACGCCGTTGATGGTTTTCTTCCAGAGTGGCTTTCCGAACCAGATGTAGAAAGCCTCCACACGGAGCCCACGCCAGCGAGCGGCGAGGAAATGACCCCACTCGTGGACGAGGATCATGAGGTTGAAGACGAGCAGAACTTCGAAAACAAGGATGGCGATGCGGAGTGCTTCGCCGACGGGACCGAGAGAGGAGAGCCAGGACATGAAAGGGTGGAAAGGGTCAGATGAGAAACGCGCGGCAGGCGCAGAAGGGCGCAAAGCTACCACCCGGCTCAAACTCGGCAATGGGGGAGATGCCTACTGACAATTTTCTCACGAGCTCGGTTGGGTCACCACACGCACCACCTCGGCGGCGAGGGCGAAGCCGAAGGTGCCGGTGACAAACGTCGCTGCGCCGAAGCCGGCGGAGCAGTCGAGGCGGAGACCGGGCTCGGTGGTTTCGGCGCGGTTGGCGGCGCAGGTGCCGTCGGGCTGGGGGTAGATGGCTTTTTCGGTGGAGAAGACGCAGGGCACGTCCCAGTGCATGGGGCGTCCTTCGGGGCTTTTCGGGAAGCTGTGTGCTTCGCGGAGGCGGCGTCGGACCTGCTGGAGCAGGGGATCTGCCCCGGCCTGGCCGAGGTCGGCGACTTTGACCTGAGTCGGGTCACGCCTGCCACCGGCGCTGCCGGAAACGATGACGGGGATGCCGAGGGCGCGGGCCTTGGCGATGATGAAGGCCTTGATGTTCGTGCTATCGACAGCATCGACGATGACATCGAAACCGGGCGCGAGGAGTCGGTCGGCACTTCTTTCGAGGAAAAACTCGGGCTGGGCGGTGATGCCGCACTCCGGGGCGATCTGGCGGACACGCTCCGCCAGGACTTCGACCTTGGTTTTGCCGAGGGTGCCGGTCAAAGCAGGGAGCTGGCGATTCGTGTTCGTGATGCAGACATCGTCCATGTCGATCAGCGTCAGCGTGCCGATGCCGCTGCGGGCGAGTGCCTCGACGACCCAGGAGCCGACGCCGCCGACACCGATCACGGCCACGCGGGCGGCGTGCAGCCGGGGCAGGGCGGCACTGCCGTAAAGCCGGGCGATGCCGCCGAAGCGCTGGAGGTAGTCTTGTGTCATGAGTTCGGATAGCCGCACCGAGCGCAAAGAGCACAAAGTTTTTACTGACAGAAAACTCTTTGTGCTCCCTGCGCTCTCTGGGGTTAATGGGAGCTTCATGTCGGACTTCTCACTCACCTTTCTGGGCACCGGCACCTCGGTCGGGGTGCCGATGATCGGCTGTGACTGCGAGGTGTGCCGGAGCACGGACCCGCGAGACAAGCGCTTCCGCTCCAGTGTTTGGATCCGCACGCCGGAAATGGCCTGGGTGGTGGACACGGGGCCGGATTTCCGCTCGCAGTGTCTGCGCGCAGGCATCCGGCATCTGGATGCGGCGATCTTCACGCATCCGCACATGGATCACCTCACGGGGTTCGATGAACTCCGCCGCTTCACCATTCCGGCGGATGTTTTCATTCCGGTGTATGCGCTGCCATCCTGCCTGGAGGTGTTGGAGCGAATGTTCCTCTACGCTTTTAATGGAGAGAACCGTTACCGTGGCTACCTGAAGCCTTTTCCGAAGCCGATTCACGGGCCTTTTCACCTCGGTGAGACGCTGGTGACGCCGCTGCCGGTCACGCATGGGAAGGTGGAGTGCATCGGCTACCTCTTCACGCGCCATGGGCGCAAACTGTGCGCCTACATCCCGGATGCGAAGGTGATCTGGCCGGAGTCTCTGGCGCTGATGAAGGGCGTGGACACGCTGATCATCGATGCGCTCCGCCACACGGAGCATCCGACACACATGAATTTCGAGGAGGCACTGGCGGTGCATGAGCAGGTCAAACCGAGGCGCACTTTCTTCACACACATCCAGTGTGAGATCATGCACTCGCGCGAGGAGCCGAAGCTGCCCCCAGGGGCGCGCATCGCCTATGACGAGATGGAACTGAACTGGGAGGTGGAATGACGAAACCCGAATGACGAATGACGAATTTCAGATTCTAAGGTCGCGGCGATGGTTCTTCATCGTGCTGGCTTGCTGCTCGTCATTCGTCATTCAGATTTCGTCATTTGCCCAAGAGCCCCAGGCCTCGCTCGACCTGCCAGGCGAGACGGTCGTCGTCTTCAATTCCGACTATGCACAGTCGCGCGAGCTGGCGGAGTATTACGCCGAGAAGCGCGGCATCCCGAAGGACCGGCTCATCGGTCTGGCGCTGCCGATGGAGGACAGCATCTCGCGGGAGCAGTATGACAAACTGATCCGCAAACCCTTGTTCGAGACCTTTGTCCGCCACGGCTGGTGGAAGCTGGCGCAGGCGGAGGTGACGGACCCGGACACCTCCAAGCCGACCCAGGCCATGATCGTCGGCGAGTCAGGAGTTCGTGTCGTGTGTCTCATGCGCGGCGTGCCTTTTCAGATCCGGCGGGAGCAGGAAAAGCCGATCACCTCCAAAGAGGATGAGGCCAGCGTGGACAGCGAGCTTTGTACGCTCGGGATGCCCCGCGCGGCGCTGGCGGGAGCGGTGCGCAATCCGTATTTCGATCAGGCGGTGCGCTTTCAGATTTACCAGGGCGCGCCAGGGATGCTGCTCGTCGGCAGGCTGGACGCGCCCGATGCGGACACGGTGAAGCGGATGATCGACGATGCCCTTCATGTCGAACAAGAAGGCCTGCGCGGGCGTGCCGTGATCGACTTGGCGTTGAAGACTGGCGCTTATCAGGAAGGGGAGGTCTGGCTCACCCGCAGCGCCATCCTTTTCCGCGAGCACGGCGTGCCCGTCTTTATCGACAAAGAAGAGCCGCTGATCGCCGATCACTGGCCGCTGCCGGACACCGCCTTCTATTTTGGCTGGTACACCGCCACGGTGAGCGGTGCGGTAGGCAGTCCTTCGTTCAAGTTCATGCCTGGAGCCATCGCCTGCCATCTGCACAGCTTCAGCGCTGCGGCCCTGCGTTCGCCGGATCGTCACTGGGTCGGGCCGCTCCTCAAACAGGGCGCTGCGGTGGCCCTCGGCAATGTTTTCGAGCCCTACCTCAGCCTCACGGTTCACTTTGATGTGCTGAACAAACGTTTATTGGAAGGCTACACGGTGGGTGAAGCCGCCTGGTGTGCCACCCCGGTTCTTTCGTGGATGAATGTCGTGTGCGGGGACCCGCTTTACCGACCTTATGCCCGTGGTCCTGGCACCAGTCTGGGCGAGGATGGCCGGGGGCGTGATTATGCACTTTATCAGGGCATCGCCATGAAGCATCAGGATCAGGGCAGTCTGGCGCTCAAGCGGGCGCTCACGGATCTGGCCGAGTCACGCAGCAAGCCGCATCTGCTGGAACTGACGGCACTGCTCTCCGCCAGCGAGGGGAAGAACACCGAGGCCATCGATCTCCTGGAGCACGCCGAGTCTCTTTATGTCATCAACACGGACAAGGCCCGTGCCATGCTTTACCTGACGGAACTTTATCGGAAGGAAGGCCAGCCCGAGCATGCGAAGAAGCTCCTCCAGCGCCTCCTGAATGACAACGCCTTCGCCAATGTGCCAGGCATTCTGGCGGCGAAGGCGTTGCTGGAGAAGTGACCTTTAGAGCAATCTGGCGGCGGCTTCGGCCAGCGGACTGCGCTCTCCTTTGCTGAGTGGCACATGGGCGGCGAAGGGCTGGCCACGCATCCGCTGCCGGGTGTAAACGAGGCCGTTGCTGCGGCTGTCCACATACGGGTTGTCGATCTGCGCGGGATCGCCCACGAGCACGAGCTTGGAGCCGCGTGACATGCGGGTGACCACAGTCTTCGCCTCCAGCGGCGTGAGCTGCTGGGCTTCATCCAGGATGAAGAAGCGATCCGGGATGCTGCGACCACGGATGTAGCACAGCGCCTCGATCTCGATCACGCCCTGCTGGATCAGTGGATCATACGGCGCGGCGACCTCCTGCGTGGCGGGTTTGTCCGGCAGGAAGCGGTTCTTCTTCCGCTGCGGCCCTTGTTGGTTATCCACCGGGCGCATGAGCAGGTCGAGCGCGTCATAGACGGGCTGGAGCCAGGGGCGCATTTTCTCCTGAAGCGACCCCGGCAGGAAGCCCACGGTCTGGCCCATCGCCACGATGGGACGGCTGACGGTGAGCCCATTGTAGGTTCGGCCAAAGACCTGGGAGAGACCCGCCGCCACGGCGAGCAGTGTCTTGCCCGTGCCCGCCTGACCGTAGCAGGTCACCAGGCTGATCTCGGGATCGAGCAGCGCATCCAGGAAGCAGGTCTGGCCGAGGTTCATCGGCTTCACCGCACGTCCCTGGCCCACCTTGATGGACTCGGGTGTGTGCAGCAGCCGGACGAGCTCCCCCTGCGCATTCATCTTGGCGGGCATGGACGCCTTTTCACCCGCGGTGAGCAGGACGTAATCATTCGTCATGAGGTCGCCCAGGCGGTTGGCAGACAGGGTGAGCCGTCCGCTGCTGGCGTAGCGCTGCAACTCGTGCGCACTGACATTGATGCGCGCGATGTCGAAGTTCGACACCTCACGAGGCTCCACCTTGTCGTTGAGGTAGTCCTCGCACTCCAGACCCACGGCGCGGGCCTTGAGCTGCATGTTGATGTCCTTGCTGACGAGGATGACCGGCGGCTGCACGACCTCACGCTGATGCAGCGCGCAGGCGATGATGCGGTGGTCAGTCTTTTCACTGCCGGGAAAGATGCGCTCAAACTCACGCACGCTGGCGTTTTCACGTGCCGCTTCAGGATCGTAGGCCACGAGGCGCAGTTTGCCGCCGCCGGGGGTTTTCACGCCGTCCATCACCGAGGCGTCGGGCGCGGAAAAGATCTTCATCAGCGTGCGATGCACCTCGCGGGCGTTCGCGCCGCGTTCGGTCATCTCGTTTTTGAAGCGGTCCAGCTCGCTCAGCACATCCACCGGGATGCAGACGTTGTGCTCGGCGAACTTGTTGATGCAGCCCGGGTCATGGAGCAGGACGTTCGTGTCTAAAATAAAGGACTTCGTGCCGACGGGGGTGGGAGATTGGCGGTGACTGGTCACGGACTTTCGTTTTCGAGGGGCGGAGGCGGCGCGTATGACAGGAGAGGAACCAATTTCGAGGGGATTGAAAAGCGTGGTGGCTGTGGCGGAGGTGTGGTCGTCTCGGTCCATGGTTGGGTTGGGTGTGTTGATGATGGGGCCGTGGTTGGGCTTTTGATCCGTGACCTGAGGAGGCCTTCCCTCGCTTGGCGCTGATGGCGTGCCAAGTGTGCCGTTCCACGTTCTGATTTTTGTGATGGGCTCACGGATTTGTTAAAGGCTGTCAAAAACATGAGCAGCCGACAAGCCATTTATTCACAATCTTTAACTGTTATGAACAAATTCGCCGTGACGATGCCGACACCCGGCCCTTTCCGTCTTCTCCTGCTCAGAGCTGGTGCATCACCTGGGAAGTTGACCCCTTGATCGAAGATGACCGGGTGCCCTTCAAGCCGGGCATCAGTGCTCATGATTTTCCGTGCTTCATCGTGTTTGCCCCCTGCTCGCTGCTTTGAAAGACTGGGCTAAACGCCAGAGAGTGCTTTCACCACGCTGAGGAGCGGCTCCAGCAGCGAGGTTGTGATCAAATGCGTGCAGGCGATCAGGCAGAGCAAAGTGAAGAGGCCTGCGGTACCCGCCTGAAGCGAACTCCGGCTCTTCAGAATCCCCAATAGAGCGATGCCGGTCAAAGCCCACAGACCGCCCATGATCTGCATGGGGGACTCGAACAGGAATCTCGTGAAGGCAGGCACCTTGGACAAATCTCCCAGCATGTCGGCATAAATGCTCTCGAAGTTCGCCGCCAGTAGAAGGATGCGTGAGACATAAAACAAGCTCACCACCACCAGCACGACCAAGAAACCACGGACGGTCTGGTCCAGGGCTTTGACGTCTCGGCGCAAGTCCGCCAGTTGTTCGGTGAGGTCCGGGTCACTGTTCATGGAAGCCATTATTGGATGGCCGCCACCGACGTGTCACGGACATTCAGTGTGGCAGAGTTTGCCGCAGATTCAGGGAAGACATGGATTTGGATTCCAACTTAGGCCCTCTGTGGCTTTCCTGAATCTGCGGGACCAGTCGGATTATCACAAAAGCTGATCGCGCGAAATGTCGCTCAAGGACTGCTTTCATTCCACCGTCTCCGCCGGGTGCAGGCGGCGTTGCAGGAGCTTCCGGTGCTTCGTCACCCGCCCGGACACCCGCTTCCGCCACAGGCGGAAGCTGGGAGGCTTCAACTCACGGCGCATCACTGTGATCACCTCCTTCTCCGTCAGTCTCGTCCGTTCCTCGATCTCTTCAAAGGTGGTCCGGTCCTCCCAGGCTAGGCGGATGATCAGAGATGGGTCGGTGATTTGCATGATGAAGCCTACGTCTGAGCGAGCTTTCGGAGACAAAAAGGGTTGGCCCGGTGAGCCCTCATCGCTACCGACCTCCTGCCCCGAGTGGCGTCCGGGATAGACACGGGCAGCCTGGGGATCACTGGCGGGCGTATCACGGTCATGAAAAAGATATTTACCTTCATTGCCGTGTCGTTGGTCATCGCCTTCTGCGTCGTTGCCTGCGCCACGTCCCGGGCGGGCTATGAATCGGCACCCTACAAAGTCATCCGCACAGATGGCGACTTCGAGATCCGCGAGTATCCCGAACTGAAGATCGCCACCACGGCACGGCAGGGAGACGACTCGAGCTTCATGAAGCTGTTTCGTTACATCGATGGCGGCAACGTGGCGAAGGAGAAGATCGCCATGACCACACCTGTCTTCATGGTGGACGGAAAAATGGCCTTTGTGGTGCCCGAGAAACACAAGGCCGCCACGCCAGTTCCGGCATCCCCCCAGGTCGTGGTGGATACCATGAAAGCTCAGCGCGTGGCAGTTTATCGCTTCAGCGGCTCACGAACGAAGGACAGCGAACCGCAGGCCCTAACTAAACTGAGAACCTGGCTCCAGCAGAGCAAGCTCCAAGAAGTCGGCGCCCCCTTCAGCGCCTACTACGACCCGCCATGGACTCCGGGTTTCATGCGCCGCAATGAAGTGCTGGTTCCGGTGGAAACGGCCCCCTGAGCCGCATCAGGGCCGGAGGAGAGGTGGACGATGGAGAGGGTGGAAAGGACACGCCGCGCCGGGGGGGGTGGACGGCTTTGGCCTGCCGGCGTGAGCTCGCGGCCACTATTTTTCACAATCGGCGCAAGTTCCGGCCGGGAGTGCATCCAGCAGATGAGATCAGGCACGATGCCAGTCTCTCCACTCATCTGAAACCCACCCCATATCCTCCGCTCATGAAAACCATCCTTCACACCGCCATCGCCGTCGCCGCTTTCGCGCTGGCACTCGTCCCTTCCATCGGAAGCGCCCAAATCTTCAACGGCGACAACAACAACAACTTCGTGCAGCAAAACAGCGGCGATCAGTCCGTCCGTGATTTCACCTTCAACTTTTTGGGCGGCAACGACCGGCTCATTCTCCTGCGCAATGACGACCTCGCCGGTCTGAACAGCGGCTTCGCCAACATGGGAGACGGACGCGACGTCGTCCTCACCTCGTTCAATATGTCCGGCACCTTCAATCTCGGCACCGGCAACGACTTTTTCCTTTCGGAAGGCGATGTGAATTTCAATGCCAATGGTCCTGACATCCTCGTGCAGGCTGGTCTGGGCAATGATCTCATCCTCGTCACCACGGACTTCTGCATCTACCGCGGTGAGCAGGGCAACGACATCTTTGTCAGCGACGGCAGCAGGAACACCTTTGACGGCGGCGCAGACAACGACACCTACAGCGCCGAGGCCGCAGAACTCGCTGCCCACATTGACCTCGGTCAGGGTTTCGCGCAGGCCCGTTTCACCACTGGGGAAAGCCTCATCAGCATCGAAAACGCCCGTGGATCGGCCTTCAACGACACCTTGTTCGGCGACAACAACGCCAACCGCCTCGACGGGCTCGCGGGGAATGACGGCATCGACGGCGATCCAGGCAACGACACCATCTCCGGCGGCACAGGCACCAACATCCTCGAGGGCAATACCGGCACCGACACCTTGGTGGTTCAGGGTAGCATCACCTCAAAGAGGCGTATCTCTGCAAGCGTCATCCAGGTGAAAGGCATATTCAACGGGCTCGCCTTTGATCACACCGCCTCCAACTTTGAGCAGGTGCTCGAGAACGATGTGCTCAAGTCCATCACTTCCTTCATGGGAGAAGGCGGCAGCATCGCTGTGCAGCAAACCCAGATCCCCGAATCACCGGTCGAGGCCGCGATCAATGGCTTCATCTCCGGTCAGACGCTCAACGGCACCGCCGCTGGGAACGTCATCAGCGGTGCTGCTGGCTTTGACGACATCGCTGGTCTCGCCGGGAACGACACCCTCAATGGCAACGACGGCGACGATGCTCTCTTCGGTGGCGCTGGCGTTGACACGATCAATGGCGGCAATGGCAGCGACACCCTGGACGGCGGCACCCAAAACGACACGCTCAACGGCGGCCTGGGCAAGGACATCCTGACAGGTGGTGCCAACAACGACATCTTTGCTTTCACCACCGCCCTGGCTGGAAACGCGGACACCATCACCGACTACAATGTAGCTCAGGACACCATCCACATCACCCGCAGCCTGGTTGGCAATCTGCCCGCTGGAGCCCTGGCCGCCATCCGCTTCAAGAGAACGTCGCTGGGAGCCATCGATGCCGATGACCGCATCATCTACAACAGTGCCAACGGCCAACTCCTCTTCGACAGCGACGGTTCTGGACCTGCAGCCGGTGTGCTCATCGCCACCTTGCCTGCGAATCTCGCCATGGTGGCCGGCGAAATCGTCCTCCGCTAAAGAGGGCATGGCGGCGAAGGTGGGGTGGAGTGTGGCAGGAGGAAGCCCGGTGCCGACGGGGGCACCGGGAGGGGGATAAGGTCTGAAAATGCGGCCCGCTCCTAAGTTGGGAAGGTCGGGCGAGGGGGCGTATCGAAAGTGCTCACGAGGACTTCGCCCGACTTCCCGACTTGGGCGGCGTCCACGGGCTGCCAACGCCTCCAAACCGTCGGGAAGTTTGGCGAAGTGATGGGCTCGTGTTGGCGATGCGTTCGACGCCCAACCTTCCCAACCTACGACCGGCCAGTCGCCTGAATACGACGACAGGAAGCTGGCAAAAGCTCGGAAGAGCCGGGAAGACCGGGCTAGGAGCTGCAAAAACCATCGCCGGAAATGAAAAAACAGGCCCCTGTCTTTGCAAAACCTTCGGCGGAAATAGAAAAACCATCCCCTGTTTTTACAGAACCTTCGGCGGAAACGAAAAAACCTTCCCCGGTTCTAACAAAACCTTCCCCTGTTTTTACAGAACCCTCGGCGGAAACGAAAAAACCTTCCCCGGTTCTAAAAATACCCTCCCCTGTTTTTGCAGAACCCTCGGCGGAAATGGAAAAACCTTCCCTTGTTCTGAAAATACCTTCCCCTGTTTTTTCAAAACCTTCGGCGGAAATGCCAATGCCTTCCCCGGTTTTGAAATTTCCGGCGATCTTTTCCCGCGCGGGTTCGGGAGTTGTTTGAAGTGGAGGCGGAGTGCGGTGGGAACCTGCTCTGGAGACGCGTTTTCCTGTCCGCCTTTTCAGAGAAATCCCGCCCTTGGGCCCCAGAACGGCCCCTGAAACCCAAGACCCATCCACCCTACGTCTGAGCGTTCCCCGGCGGCAAGGCAGGCAGGGTAGTCATCAGCGTCATGTGAGCGTCCTATCAGCGGCAGGCATCTGCCTTCATCGGCGACGGGAGTCATCGCATGAAAATGTCTTGAGGTCGGTGAGGCAGGCGGGTGATGATGCCTCACCCTTGATGAAAAGACTCTTCCTCCTCCTCGCCGTGTTTGGCGTCTGTTCAGCCGCCATCCAGGCTGAACCTGTGGCAGATCTCAAAAACGAACTCAAAGCCAGGCAAAAGGTGGTGGATGACTGGTTTAAGGCGGGACTCATTAAAATCGCTCAGCGGGCGAAAACCGATGAGGAGCGTCAGAAGGTCCTCACGGCTTGTGACTGGATCTGGGACGCGGGAGATGCAGGGGTCACCTCGATCACCTTGAAGGAAGGCGGCAGCGGCATTCACCACTACCAGGGTTCGGCCTTCGCCTGGACCCACGAGGGATGGGTGGTGAAAATCGTCAACTCGACGGGTGCCATCGCGAACCTCAAATTTGATCCCGACACCCTCAAATACTCGGGCAAAGACTTCGACGGCCAACGAACGATCAAGGGAAGCCTGAAGCTCACGCCGTAACGGAGTTCACGCCGGGAAGGAACTCAGCGAGACGCCAACGAGGTTTGGCAACGGCTTGAAGGTGGAAGCCGGTGTGACTTCCGTCGCATGTGGGTGTCTCACAAACACGGCGGCGCAGCCTGACTGTTGATTTTTGTAGCCTGACCCCGTTCTCCTCTGTTCATCCTGCGAATCATGTAAATCCTGTCATTGAGGTCATGATCTACCATCAGCTCCCGATTTGATGCGTAAGCTCTGGTGAGACTTCCGTCGCGGCAGCGTCCTGGAGTGCTCCAGTCCTCTGGAGCTTTCGGGCGTCGTTTGGCCCACGCAAGCGCCGGGATAGAATGCCAGGCATCAGCCTTTCCATCGATTTTGAACCGCTGATGAGACGCTGATAAGACGCTAATGGCCCAGGATGAGCGTCGCGTCAGCGTGCTATCAGCGGCTGGAGTGTTCAGAAGAAACCTGAATGATCTGGGAAGTGCTGCCGGGCAGGCGTTGGCAGGGCTGGAGGCCAAATCCCATTCTCCAGGGGATTCATCCTTTTTCCCAGAGTACGGTCACTTTTCCGTGGAGTACAGTAACTCTGCCGCAGAGTACGGTAACTTTTTCGTGGAGTACGATAACTCTACCGCAGAGTATGGTCACTTTTTCGTGGAGTACTATAACTCTGCTGCGGAGTACGGTAACTTTTCCGTGGAGTACAATAACTCTGCCGCAGAGTACGGTAACTTTTCCGTGGAGTACGATAACTCTGCTGCGGAGTACGGTAACTTTTCCGTGGAGTACGATAACTCTGCCGCAGAGTACGGTAACTTTTCCGTGGAGCACAATAACTCTGCCGCGGAGTACGGTAACTTTTTCGTGGAGTATCCATACTTTGGGAAAATGTATTCCGGGTTTTGAGCCTGGAAGAGGTGGTGCTGGAAATGGTCCTGGAAGCCAAGGCGGCGAGGAAGGAAGTTCAGGCGTGGGCTGACAGCCGATGGGGGCAGAAAAAGGGGAGCTTGGGAGGGGCTGCCCTCCTTTTTCGGTCAGCAGGGTGAGCAGGCATCTGCGCCTCGCTGCCGCCCTTTCTTGGGTCGAAGGATGGCGGGTCAAAGGAGGGGGCAGCAGAGGGGCTTGGACATCTTTGACCCTCCATCATTTTACCCGAGTTCGAGGTCAGCAGGTGCGTGTCTCACAAAAACACGGCGGCACAGGCTGCCTGTTGATTTTTGTACCCTGAACCCATTCTCTCGATGTATCGGTGAGGGTATGGACACAAATGCAGCAGAGCCGCGAATGATCACCAACATGCATTTCAAGATCATGTCAGCGGTTCATGGCAATCATGCAATCCCTGAGGGAAAAGGTGTCGTGCATACAATGACGCAGGCAGGCTTTATTCAGTTGGATAGCCAGTGGGACACTTGGGTGCCCTTGGAGGACGAAAATCTCCATGATCAAGTTTTACGAGTGTCATTCACACAGCAATTCTTGGAGCGCAGAGAGAGAAGGCGGCAAGAGCAAATCGCTCTCTACATGCAGATTGATATATGGCGCGCGCGCTGGGAGAAAAACCCTCGATATTTTGATAACTGGGAGCCTCCTGGAGTATGGTGGATGGACGATGAATGATTTCTGCAGCTGTAGAGGGACAGGCACTTGTACCTCACACACGAGCAGGTGAGTGTCTCAAAAACACGGCGGCACAACCTGCCTGTTGATTTTTTCACCCTGACGTCGCTCTCCCTCTTTTATGCTTCGCCGTTCGATTCTTCTAATTCACGGCGAGTGACACGCAGTGGCATAGCCCACAATAAAATAACACCTACCGAAACGAAGCTGATACCGATCAATATTAAGATCAATCGCAAAACCATCGTAATGATCGGAGACCAACTAATTTGAGAGATGAAAAGAGTAAATGTGCCTTTGGATGGTTGCGCAAATTTGTACTCTTTGGGGTTACTGGAAAAGTAAACCACAGGTCGCTTACTTCCAATTGCTGCCAACTCGTTCACGACTGCCGTGTGTTCGTCGAAACTCCAAACAGAACGCGGTTCTTCAACAAGCTTTACCCTGCCGCGTTTTCCGGAGCTGTGGCTAACTCTCACGTAATATTGTTTCGTCAATATAGCCTCGGAATGAACTCCTTCTGCAGCAAGCTTTTGAAGTAAGCCGACTTCTTGAGCTATCATAGATCCAGAGAACCAGCACAGAGCTAGGCCTATTCCGAATACGCCAACTAAAAACGCAACTGCGCCTGCGCTAATTACTTTCTGCGATTGCGAACGACGTTGGAGGCGCAGTTTAAGAAGGATTTTTCTGCGCTCTGACTTGTCCATAGGAATATGCAGATGATCTGCAGTGCTAAGTTGTCTGCGATTTCATTCTCAATATATTCCCATCAGGATCAGAAGCTCTTATCTCATTATTAGCTACACACTCAAAGTGAATTTTCTTGTCCACTAAGTGGCGTTTGAAAGCTTCGATATTCGTCAATTTAAAGTCGATTACTTGAGTAATTTGGATGTCGTCACGGTTGGCTCTTTCAAGAGTGAATTCTGCGCCATAACCAGAAAACCACGAAATTTGCACATCATGGCCGCCGGCCTCAGCCATGACTAACTTGTTTAAGTAGAAAAACCTGAGGGCATCCCAATTATGAGTTTGGATAGTCTGCGACATACTGATGTGCGTTAATGCCAATTCACTGACAAGCCTCGCACGTCCCACCATTCCGCATCGCTTCGATGCTGCAGGCTTGGGCTTCTTCGGCGGTGAACTCGCGTTTGGCGGCGATGGTTTGGCCGACGATGCCGCGCATTTCTTTTTCCACTTCGGCGGTGCTCTTTTCGATGTTGGAGGCGCTGCGGGTGCGGAGGTAGTAGGTGGTTTTGAGGCCTTTTCTCCAGGCTCCGCGATACATGTGGCTGAGGGTGCTCATTTCGGTGCCGCCGAAGAAGAGGTTCACGCTCTGGCTCTGATCAATCCACTTCTGACGACGGGCGGCGGCATCCACCAGCCAGGCCCAGTCGATGCTGAAGGCGGTGGCGTAGCGGCGCTTGAGATCGACGGGGATCTCTTCGATGGCGTCGATCTCGCCGTCCATGTACTTGAGCTTGTTTTGGATCTCGTCGGTCCACAGGCCGCGCTTTTTGAGGTCGCGGATGAGGTAGGGATTGAGGACCATGAAGTCGCCGGAGAGGTTGGACTTCACGAGCATGTTGCTCATGAGAGGCTCGATGCAGGGGCTGGAGCCCATGATGTTGGAAATGGTGGCGGTGGGGGCGATGGCGATGACGTTGCTGTTTCTCATGCCTTGTTTGGCGATCTTGGCGCGAAGGCCGGACCAGTCCATTTTGCCACCGCGGGGGACGTCGATCTCGAGGCCGCGCTCCTGGGCGAGGAGGTCGAGGGTGTCCTGGGGGAGGAGGCCGCGATCCCATTTGCTGCCTTTATAAGTGGAGTAGGTGCCACGCTCGGCGGCGAGGTCGGAGGAGGCCTCGTAGGCGTAGTAGGCGACGGCTTCCATGATCTCGTCATTGAACTCGACGGCTTCCTTGGACGCGAAGGCGATGCCTTTGCGGTAGAGGGCGTATTGGAGCCCCATGACGCCGAGGCCGATGGGGCGGTGACGGCTGTTGGCGGTCTTGGCGGCGTCGGTGGGGTAGAAGTTGATGTCGATGACGTTGTCCAACATGCGGACGGCGACGCGGATGGTCTCGCGGAGCTTGGCGTGATCAATGCCGCCGGAGTCGTCGAGGTGGCTGTCGATGAGGATGGAGCCGAGATTGCAGACGGCGGTTTCGTCAGCGGAGGTGTTCAGGGTGATCTCGGTGCAGAGATTGGAGCTGTGGATGACGCCGACGTGGTCCTGCGGGCTGCGGACGTTGCAGGGATCTTTGAAGGTGACCCAGGGATGACCGGTCTCGAAGATGGACTTGAGCATCTTTTTCCAGAGGTCGATGGCGGGGATCTCGCGGCCGAAGATTTTGCCGGTCTTGGCGAGGGCTTCGTACTCGACGTAGCGCTTTTCAAAGGCGGAGCCGTAGAGCTCGTGGAGGTCGGCGACTTCGTTGGCGCGGAAGAGGGTCCAGCCTTCGCGGGACTCCATGCGCTTCATGAAGAGGTCGGGAATCCAGTTGGCGGTATTGAGGTCGTGGGTGCGGCGGCGTTCGTCGCCGGTGTTCACGCGGAGCTGGAGGAAGTCTTCGATGTCGTTGTGCCAGACTTCGAGGTAGGCGCAGCCGGAGCCACGGCGTTTGCCGCCCTGATTGACGGCGATGAGCTGGTCATTGTGCAGCTTCAGGAAGGGGATGACGCCCTGGGATTCGCCATTGGTGCCTTTGATGTAACCGCCGGTGCCGCGGACGCTGGTCCAGGAGCCGCCGAGGCCGCCCGCCCATTTGGAAAGGAAGGCATTTTCGGCGATGCCACGGATCATGATGGACTCGATGCTGTCGTCCACTTTGTAGAGGTAGCAGGAGGAGAGCTGGCTGTGATGGGTGCCGCTATTAAAGAGAGTGGGCGTGCTGGAGCAGAAGCGGCGGCCTTTGTACATCTTATAGATGCCGATGATCTTGTCTTCGGGGTTGCCGTCTTTTTCGCCGACATTGAGGCCCATGGCGACGCGCATCCAGAAGAGCTGGGGTGTTTCGAGGCGCTTGGCGGGTTTGACCTTCTTATCGACGATGAGGTAGCGGTCGTAGAGGGTCTGGATGCCGAGGAAGTCGAAGTCCATGTCGGCGGCGGGATCGAGAGCGTCGGCGAGTTTGTCGAGGTCGAATTCGAGGAGGCGGGGATTGTAGCGGTCGATCTCGACACCACGGGTGAGATTGCGGCGGAAGGCGCGGCGGTGGAAGTCGCGGAGGGCTTCGATGCCGTCGCGGACGATGTCCCAGCCGAGGACTTCTTCATAAATGTAGCTGAGGCGGATGCGGGCGGCGAACTTGGCGAAGTCGGCGTCCTTTTGCATGAGGGTCTTCGCATTCAGAATGACGGTCTGGCGGAGGTTCTCGATGCTGATGTCGCTGTTCAAAGAGCGGCGGAGTTCCATCTCGATCTCATTGCGAGGGATGCAGAGGTCGAGGCCGAGGATGGCGAAGTCGATGCGCTTTTTGAGGTCGGCACCATCCCAGAGGAAGGATTTGCCGTCGGGAGTTTTGACGAGGATGAGGGCCTGCTGCTGCTCGCTGTCCTGCTCATTCATGATGGCGGCCTGCTCTTCTTCGGCCTCGCGCATTTTGGAACGGAGGGCGCGGTACTGGATGTAGGCGCGGGCGACTTTGAAGAAGCCCTGCT
Source organism: Prosthecobacter sp. (assembly GCF_044378005.1). Classification (GTDB taxonomy): domain Bacteria; phylum Verrucomicrobiota; class Verrucomicrobiia; order Verrucomicrobiales; family Verrucomicrobiaceae; genus Prosthecobacter. The sequence continues at coordinate 26,481 of NZ_JBILYB010000023.1, read as the reverse complement.
TCATGAGTTCCTCTTCGACGAGGTTCTGGACGTCTTCGATGTGAACGAACTGTTTGTTTTCGGAAACGATGGCGCTGCTGACGGTCTCGGCGACCTGGACGGCGGGGGAGGAATCAAGTTCGAGGGAGAGGAAGGCCTTGCGGACGGCGATCTCGATCTTGTTGTGGTTCCAGGGGACGAGCTGGCCGCTGCGGCGGATGACTTTGGTATTCACGATAAGGGGCTGCGGGGTGGCGCTGTCGGCAAAGGGGTCGTATTCGGCGTTGTGTTTGCGCTTTTCAGCGAGGGTGCGGGCGACGTCGTGGGCGTTGTTTTTTACCAAGGCACGCTCGATGCAATGATGGATGTCCCGCGCGCTGAGGGCGGCTGCTTTGCCACTCCCGTCGGCAAGCTGCGTGGTGCGCTGGTGGAGTTCCTCGGCGACGGCGCGCGCGATGGTCTGCACGAGCTGGCGGTTGGTGTCATTGTAGATGTCGCCTTCCTTTTTGCGGGCCAGGAAGAGGTCGGTCAGGGTGCTGCCGATGGTGTCGGCGATCTCACCCATGTCGAAGTCACGCTCGGCGCCGCCGACGTTGACTTTGATGGCGCTGGGGGTGGGAGTGGTGGTGACTCCGGCGGCCTGGGCGCTCCAGTCGAAACGGGGCTTTTGGTCTTTCGGAGTTTTAGTGACGGTGCGGAGGACTTTGTCTTCTTGGAGAAGGTTGGCGATCATGGCGGGAGCGGGCTTGGGAGTGACGTTAATTAACGGATGCGGGGTATTTTAGAGGATAGAAAACCCGCACCGCTGGGGGGAGCGTCGGCGCAGACTTTCGGGAGCGGAAATTTACAGGTCGTCGTCGGAGCTTTGGACGAGGGCGGAAGACTTTTGGTAATCCGTGACCTTGCCCTCGAAGAAATTCTGTTCCTTGCGGAGATCCATCATCTCGGCCAGCCAGGGGAGCGGATTGGTGGCACCAGGACTCAGAGCAGGCAGACCACAGCCGGCGAGGCGGCGGTCGGCGATGAAGTCGATGTATTGGCAGAATTCATCGGCGCTGAGGCCGACGGCATTCACGGGCAGGCAGTCGCGGATGAACTCTTTTTCCAGCGTGACGGCCTCGCGCATGGTGTTGACGAGTTCTTCACGGAACTCCGGGGTCCAGAGGTCGGGGTTTTCCTCGACGAGGTCCATGAAGAGATTGCGGAAGACTTCGATGTGATTGGATTCGTCCCGCAGGGTGTAGCGGAACATCTGGCCGATGCCGGGGAACTTGTTCTGGCGATAGAGGGCCAGGATCATGCCGAAGAGTCCGTAGAACTGGGTGCCCTCCATGCACTGGCCGAACATGAAGATGTTGCGGGCGAGGAGCTGCTTGTTTTCCAGCTTCGTGAGATCGAGGTCGCGGCGCATGTTGCCGGAGATGCCGGTGACGAACTCGTTCTTCTTCACGATGGTCGGGATCTGCTCGAACATGGCCTCGCACTCATGCGGGTTGATTCCCAAAGATGAGATCATGTAGAGCAACGAGTCCGCATGGATGTTTTCTTCGTGCGCATGGCGTCCGAGGACGAGTTTCAGCTCAGGAGCGGTGACGAGCTCGCGGACGACGTGCTGGATGTTGTCCCCGACGATGCCTTCCGCCGCGCTGAAATAACCGATGCCCATCATGATGATCCAGCGCTCGTTCTGGCTGATCTCGTTGGAGCGCCACTGCTCCACGTCCTTTTGCATCTGGATGTCCTCAGGCTCCCAATGGTTGGCCTTCATCGTGCGATAGAGATCGTAGGCCCACTGATATTTGAGCGGCAGCAGATTGAAGCACATGCTCTTGCGTCCATTGATGACCATCTTGGAGGAGAAGGCGGCTTCAGCTTTGTCTTGATCGAGCGGGAACTCGCGGTTGCCAATCTTGTAGGTCTTTTCCATGTCGTTCGGGAGAGCAGTTTTTGAGCGATGTTTCGAGAAAGTTAATGGTTCGTTCAAATTGGTAATAAACACCATATGTTGCGCGAGCCGGTCGTGAGGATGCACAATATCTTGTGTGTGGTCGAGATGTTTTTACCCTACCCATTGTGTCGGGAACGTTTCACATCGCATTCACGGGTGTTCCACGGCCAAAACTTTTTTTGGAGGCCAAAGTGGCAGTTCTTGGCTATAATTTTGAGAATGGTTTCAACTCTGAGGGAAGTAGTTCAAAACCAGCGGTTTGTGAATAAAGGGGGCATTTATTGGCCTTACCGAGCCAGATATGCGGAAAAATATCAGACTTGTTCACAAAAAGCCGAGTTGCTGCACTTGTGCTGATATTCGGCGAATAATCCCGAAAATACCCCTCCAAGGCGTTTTTTCGCACTTGTAGAACATTTTATCAGCCGGTGGAGATAATCAGCGCTGTTTTAACCAATGTTGGGCTGCCAACCAAAGCAGAACAGGCACGACAGCACTCAACAAGATCGCGGTTGTAGGGCTGGTTTTTCCTAGCGCGCCAATGGCGGCAAAGGCGAAGCCCACGGGCAGCGAACCACAAGCGAGTGAGATGAGGTAGGTGCGGAGGTTCATTTTCACCAAACCCGCGAGGCAGGCGATGGCCTCCGGCAGCACAGGCATCCAGCGTGAGAGTGCCACCAGCCAGCCGCCACGCCGGGCGAAAAGCTCCTCACCGCGACGAAGCCCCTTCTCACCTGCGAGCCAGAGTGCGGCGGGCCGTCCTAACCAACGGCAGGCAAAGTAGGCGGTGAGACCCGCCAAAAACGAGCCCAACGAAGCGAGCAGACCGCCAATGAACCAGCCATACATCAAGCCGAGAGCAGACATGATGATGGTGCTGGGCACCGGCAATAGAATGTCGCTAACGAGCAGCAAGATCCCAGCGAGCCAGGCCCATTCACCGTGGGCAGACATCCAAGTCCGAGATCCTTCCAGACTCAGGACGGCATCAAAGCGCTCACCCCAAACAGCAAAGGGCACCAAGATCCCGGCAAGAATCAGAGCGATGGCAATAATGAGGACACGAGGCATGAGCGGCAAAGAGTCGGCAGTTCCTGACCGGAGTCAAAGGGCACCAAGTCCGCTTCCGCACCATGCACCAACCATGAAGGGCACTAAAGGGTCTGCTCAATTGACTCCAAAATGGGCAGGGCAGGCCCAAATCGCGCATCAAATGCCGCCGATATTCCATTTTCCACAAAATTCATGCTTTCCTAAATGCTCGCCGCCTGTACTCTCCGCCCCGTGATTTCTCAACGCATGTATCTCAGTATCTGGTTTGGCATCCTCATGGGCAGCGCTGGCTGCTCCTCTACCGACAAGCAGCCCTCGGCAGCCGAACTCGCAGCGGCCAGGCGGGCCACGCCTGCCGAAGATGCTGTGCTTCAGGACAATCCGCTCTCGAAGCGTCTGAACAAACCCTCCTCCATGCCGAGCGTACCGCCGGCCGGGGCGCGCATCAGCTACTCGTCCGTGAATATCACCCAGCCAGTGGTGGCGATGACCTTCGATGACGGCCCGCATCCTTCCCTGACTCCGAAGCTGCTCGACATCCTCAAGGAGCGGAACATCAAATGTACCTTTTTCCTCATCGGGCAGAATGTGAAGGCCTACCCGCAGATCGTCCGGCGTATCATCGCCGAAGGGCATGAGATCGGAGCCCACACCTACACCCACTGCAGCCTCACCAGCCGCAGCGATGCGCAGATCCGCTCCGAGCTTCAGCGCAGCGAAGAGGTCTTGATGACTGCGGCCAACTACCGCCCCCAGCTCATCCGCCCCCCCTACGGAGCCATCAATACCCGCATCAAGCAGCTCATGTTCTCCGAGTTCGGTTACAGCACCATCATGTGGTCTGTTGATCCGCAGGACTGGCGCCGCCCTGGCGTCTCCGTCGTCACCAGCCGCCTCGTCAGCGGTGCCCGCCCCGGTGCCATCATGCTGGCTCATGACATCCACCCGCCGACGATCCAGGCCGTGCCCGCCATGTTTGATCAATTGCTCGCCAAAGGCTACCAGTTCGTCACCGTCAGTCAGCTCATGAACATGGAAAAGGCCAACATGCCCGTCGGCGTCGTCATCCGCCCCGCTGTGCCGCTTGGCGAAAAAGACCCCACACCGCTCCCGCAGTGAGCTTGGCGGGCCGGGCATGAGCCGGGCAGGGATCGGAGATACCAGATCCCACAGGTTGAGTCAGCAAGCACCCACGATCTCTGCTAGTGATTTGAGGCTCGTCATGTTTTCGTCATTCGTGCTTACCCATTCGTCATTCCTGAAATGATCGGCGACTCCTATTTCCGCCTCCGCAGCCAGCTTGATGCCAGGCTGCAGTCAATGGGCACCGTCCTGCGCGAGCTGGGAGGTGACGCAGAATCCGTGGCGATTTCCGACAATCTCGCCGCCAGTCTGAAGGAGCCTTTCGTCTTCGTCGTCGTCGGTGAAGTAAATGTGGGCAAGTCCACCTTCCTCAATGCCCTCTTCGGCCAGGACTTTTCCCGTACGGGCATCATGCCCACCACGGACAAGATCCTCTTTTTCAAGCACGGGCCACAGCATCTCGTCGCGCCCATCACCCCCACCCTGGATGAAGTCCAGGTTCCCGCTGAATTCCTGCGCGATTTCCACATCGTCGATACCCCCGGCACGAACAGCATCGAAAACGAGCATCAGGAGATCACCGAGCGCTTCGTGCCCATCGCCGACCTCGTCATTTTCGTCTTCAGCGCCATGAATCCCTGGGGCGCCAGCGCCTGGCAGTTCCTCGACAAAGTTCACAAGCACTGGATGCGCAATGTCATCTTCGTCATCCAACAGTGTGACCTGCGCACTCCCGAGGAGATGACCGTCATCATCGACTACATGGGCCAGCTCGTGCGTCAGCGCTATGGACGCGACTTCCCCATCTTCCCCGTCTCCGCGAAGAAAGCCTACCTCGCGCGCAGTTCCGGCATCGACCGCGAAGCACTCATGGAGCAAAGCGGCTTCCATGCCCTGGAGACCTACATTTCCCAGCTCGTCGGGCAAAACGCCACCCGCCTGAACAAGCTGGTCAACTCCACCCGCATCTCGCGCCAGATGCTCGGCCAGCTCAATGACCGCCTCAGCGCCATCGCCGATCACGCCCAGCGTGCCGCCGCCCTCGTGCAGGAACTTCAGACCGAGCGCGAACTCCAGATCGATCGCACATTAAAGAAGGTCCTTCCCGCCCTCGATGCCACCGGGCGCGATTATCAAGAGTCCTGCCTCCGTGTCGCCGGACTCGCCGAAGACGCCCTGACGACGAAGCACGCTTTTGAAAAAATCGATATCGAGGATGTGTCCCTCTCCAACTATGGCAACAAGGCCCAGAGTCTCGACCACCGCCTCTTTCAGGATCTCCAGCAGCGCACCGGTGACCGCTGGCGTCAGGTCGGTATCATCCTCGAAGAAGACTGCCTCCAATACGAGCGCTACCTGCACGCTCAGGGGCGCGGCAGCCTCTTTCCCGCCGATGACCGTCTGCCCACCGAGGGCGACCCTGAAATCCGCCGACTCTTCAGCGCCCACATCGACTCCACCATCCGCCGTTTCGTTCTCAGCCTGAAGCTTGATGAGGCCATCGAGCCCGGCCTGAACGCCGCGCGCCGTCGTGCCCGCTGGGTGCCGTGGCTGACCCTCCCCGCACTGCTCAGCATCACCGCTGCCTGGTATTTCGAAGGCCCCCTCGGAGCCGCCATCGCCTTCAGTGGCGGGTTGTTGCTCGTCGGAGCCGCTGTCCTCATCACCCATGCCGCATTGAATACTGCCCGCCGCACTCTCATTGACCGCTTGGAGCAGTCCTCCGCAGCTTTGCGACAGATGTTGACCGAGCAGGTCCAGCTAGATGTCGAGACACTTTTTGGACGTTTCCATGAGATGCTCCAGCCAGCCCGCGAAAAAGCGAACCAGCGCGAAAATCAAATGCACACGCAAACGGAGCGCCTGCGTGTGCTGATCGGAGAATTCGAAAGCTTGGAAGCTGAAATTGTGACCTCCGGCAGATAGTTGCCGGATTTAGATCAATGCTCCTGCAGCCACTTCATGGTGCGGGGATTGAAGTCGCTCAGGCACTCCCAGTGGAAGGCGTGGCCCGCGTTATCATACAGATGAAGCTCCGCACCAGGAATGGCGGCAGCCACTTCCTCGCCCATCCACTTCGGCGTGAAGGTGTCGTTCTTGCCGCCGATCACGAGGGTGGGGCATTTCACGTTCTTCAGCTCGCTGATCGTGTTGTGGCTGATGGCGGCGGCGCTCTGCGCTTCCGTGGCGTGCAACGGCTGAGGCGCGGGGTTGATGGCTGCATCCTTCAGGCCCTGCTGCATGTTGTTCCAGCAGTCATCGTTATCGAACCAGGGCTTCGTGAAGATAAGCATCTGAATCCACTGCATGAAGTCCTCGGGCCGCATGTCCGCCTTCGCCTTCATCAGATGCTGCCAGGTGTAGAGGCCGAAGCGATCCTGCCGTGCCCAGGTACACATGAGGATCATGCTCTTCACCTTCTCCGGGTGACGCAAAGCCAACTGCTGGGCAATGACGGAGCCGAGGGAGCAGCCGACGACTCGGGCCTGCTTGATGCCGAGCTGATCCATCAACCCCGCGTAGTCATCCGCCATCATCGCCGTAGTGTAGGGGCCTTCGGGTTTGTCCGTCTGCCCCACGCCGCGGTTGTCACCCAGGATGCAGCGGAAGCCCTTCGACCACTCCGCCGCGTGTGCTTCCCAGACTCCGCCGGGAGCAGTGACCCCCATGATGCAGACCAGCGGTTCGCCGCTGCCGCGTTCTTCATAATACATCTGGATTCCGTTGGTGCTGACGTGGGGCATGGTCTTGGTGGGTTGGGTTTGGGTAAAAAACGAAGGCCGTCAGAGCTAGCCAAGTGCGCCGTTTTTGCCAAGTAAAATGACACAGCTCAGTTGGATCTAAATCTGAGGATCGATCTACGGGTGTTGCTTCTGACTTCGGGAGGTTAGATGCGGCCAGACGTGTGGGGGAAACCATCCCGGCCAGCTCGTTTTCATCACTTTAAGAACAGAAATGGCGACTTTGCCTAGTCAGGTTGTGGAAAAGCCGGTTGCCAGTGCAACGCCACCCGCTAGAATCGGCGGCCCCATTTCCGACCCAACCAACCGCCTCGTTTCCCTCTCGTGAATTCGCACTTCCTTCTCACCCAAGGCATTCCCACCTCCCTCGTCCTCGCCATCGTAGGGCTGGCTTTTGCCCTGCTCCTGATCCGAGTGATCATGAAATGCTCCCCTGGAAATGAAAGGATGGCCGAGATCGGCGATGCCATCCAGCAGGGAGCCAAGGCCTATCTGAACCGCCAGATCCGCGCTATCTCCATCATCGCCTTTGTGATCTTCATCGCTGTCTGGTACACGCGCGGTGGTGTCTCCAGCATTGGCTTCGTCGTCGGTGCGGTTTGCTCACTGCTCGCGGGTTACATCGGCATGAACGTCGCGGTGCGTGCAAACGTCCGCACGGCCTGGGCGGCCAGTGTCGGCGCGCATCCGGCGCTGAAGGTGGCCTTCAACGGTGGTGCGGTCACTGGACTTCTCGTCGTCGTGCTCGGCCTGCTCTCCGTGGGTGTGTTCTTCATCGTGGCTGATAAAATGTATGGCACCAAGGTCGCCATCGACTCGCTCATCGGCCTCGCACTTGGCAGCTCGCTGATCTCCGTCTTCGCCCGTCTCGGCGGTGGTATTTATACCAAGGCAGCAGACGTGGGCGCTGACCTCGTCGGTAAAATCGAGCAAAACCTCAACGAAGACGATCCACGCAACCCAGCCACCATTGCCGACAACGTGGGCGACAACGTGGGTGACTGCGCAGGCATGGCAGCGGACGTTTTTGAAACCTATGCCGTGAGCCTCATCGGTGCCCTGCTCGTGGGTCACCTCACCGCTCCTGGCAATCATGAAGTGCTCGTCTATCCCTTCGTGCTCTGCGGTCTGGCCATCCTGGCTTCCCTGCTCGGCATCGGCTTTGTGAACTTCATCAAGCTCAAGGCCACGCCTGCCCTCGTCGGCGGTGTCGCCGTCTCCGGTCTTGCCGCTGCGGCTCTCTTCAAATGGGCCACCGCAGCGATCTTCACCGCCCCGGTCGTCATGGCGGGCAAGACCATCACGCCGACAGACATCTTCTACTGCTCGCTCATCGGCCTCGCGCTCACCTTCGCCGTCGTCTGGATCACGAACTACTTCACCAGCACCGCCCACAACCCGGTGCGCCGCATTGCCAAGGCTTCGGAAACCGGCCACGCCACGAACATCATCGCTGGCATCAGCGTCGGCCACCACGCCACCCTTCTTCCTGTGCTCAGCATCGCGGCTTCCATCTGGTTTAGCTGGGATCTCGGCGGCCTCTACGGCATCGCCATCGCCGTTGTTTCCATGCTCAGCCTCAGCGGCATCATCGTCTCCCTCGACGCCTTCGGCCCGATCACCGACAACGCGGGCGGCATCGCCGTCATGTCCGGTCTGCCTGAAGAAGTCCGCAAGATCACCGACGAACTCGATGCCGTGGGCAACACCATGAAAGCCGTGACCAAAGGTTACGCCATCGCCTCCGCCGGACTCGCCGCCATGGTGCTCTTCGGCAGTTATGTGGAGGAAGTGAAAGCCTTCCTGCACCTCGACAAGCTCGTCTTCGACCTCATGGATCCACGGGTCATCATCGGCATGTTCATCGGTGGCCTTCTGCCCTACCTCTTCACCGCCTTTGGCATGGACGCCGTGGGCAATGCCGCCGGCGCGGTCGTGCGTGAAGTGCGCCGCCAGATCGCGCTCAAGCCAGGCATCCTCACCGGCCAGGACGTTCCTGAATACGGCCAGTGCGTGGACATCGTGACGAAGGCCGCCCTCCGCCAGATGATCGTTCCCGCCCTGCTCCCCATCGTCTTCGTCATCGGCGTGGCTTTCCTGGGTAAAGAAGCCCTCGGCGGCCTGCTCATCGGCACCATCATCACCGGCCTCTTCGTTGGCATCGCCATGACCAGCTCCGGTGGAGCCTGGGACAACGCCAAGAAGTACGTCGAAGAAGGCAACCACGGTGGCAAAGGCAGCTTCGCCCACGCAGCAGCCGTGACCGGTGACACTGTCGGTGATCCTTATAAAGACACCTCCGGCCCCGCCGTGAACCCGATGATCAAAGTGGTGAACGTGCTGGCGATCCTCGTGATCCCGCTCTTCTTCAAATAAGCCCCGCGCTTCCCAATCCAAGGCACCGACTCTTCAAAGGTCGGTGCCTTTTTCTTGCTCCGCTACTCCGCCAGACTGCGCACATACTCGCGCAACGCGTCACCGATGTCCTCGCGCTGGAGCCCGAAGTGCAGGTTCGCCTTGATGAAGTCGAGCTTGTTCCCGATGTCATGGCGCTGGCCGTCGTAGCGCAGGCCGTGCAGCGGCTCGGCATTCATCAGCGAGGCCATGGCATCCGTCAGTTGAAGCTCACCGCCCTTGCCCTTCGGTGTCTTTTCCAGATGCTCGAAGATGAGCGGAGATAAAACATAACGCGCACTGACGGCGAGCCGCGATGGCGCGGCCTCGGGTTTCGGCTTCTCCACAAACTGCCGTGCGCGGATCAGCCCTGGCGCGATCTCCTCGCCGCCGAGGATGCCGTAGCGGCTGACCTTCTCCGCCGAAACTTCCTGGAGCGCGACAGCCGAGCCGCCATGCTGCTCCACCACATCGGCGAGCTGACGTGTGACCGGGCGCGCGGCATCCCGCGTCGTCACCACGGTGTCACCGAGCAGCACCGCGAAGGGCTCATCGCCCACATGATCACGCGCATAGAGGATGGCATCGCCGAGGCCGCCCATCTTGGGTTGCCAGATGAAATGAATGCGCGCCATGCTTTGCAGGCGGCGCAGGGATTCCAGATCCTCCGTGCGGCCCTTGGCCTCCAGCTCGCTTTCCAGCTCGAAGATCGGATGGAAGTGCTCCTCGATGGCGCGCTTGCTGCGGCTGATGACGATGAGGATGTCCGTGATGCCCGAGTCCACGGCCTCTTCCACGACATATTGAATGACCGGCTTGTCCACGAGGGGCAGCATCTCCTTCGGCACAGCCTTGGAGATGGGCAGGAAGCGGGTGCCGAAACCGGCGGCGGGAATGACAGCTTTACGAACTTTGAGCGACATGGGCGCAGAGGCTAGACGATGCCTCCGCGCTGGCAAGCCGTCCGTTCACTTCGCCGCCGTCTTCTTCACCGTCTTCCTGGCCGCGCGCTTTTTCACGGGCAGATCATCATCGAGTTCCTTCTGAAGCTCCATCGCACGCTGTTCCAGCGCAGCGATCTTCTTTTCCTTCTCCGCACGCTTTTCCAGAATGCGTCCGAGGCGCTTCCAGTATTTGCGATCGACGATGTAGCCCACGCAGTTCGGCTTCCCGCAGCGGCAGGGATGATCCTCCCAGGTGTCGAGCTCGAAGCCGTAGTTGTAGGTCAGCTCCTCGCCCTTCTTGATCTCACGCAGCGAGTAGATCCAGATGCGGCCCTTCATGATGTAGGCCTCGCAGTTGGCATCGCAGGAGTGATTGATCAGACGGGCCGGGTTGCCAGGGTAGCCGCCGTCGATGTCGTAGCGGGCATTCAGGGTGAAAATGTACACGGCTGCACCACCAGTCTTCTTCGCCTTCGCCTCCAGGGCCAGACCACGGCGGGTGCTTTCCGCCTTGGTGATCTTCTCGCCGACATATTCGATGATGGGCACATCATTGGGCACATCGATGCGGGCAAAGATGCCACGGTTGTGAATGGTGGAGCCGCGGACGACCCAGTACTTTTTCTCGGGAGCTTCAGGCATGAGGGGAAGGGGAGCGGATGTCATGCCGTCAGCCGCTGCAAAGTCAAGGCAACCCCCATTTTCATTTCAGGGCCATGCCTCGGCTCTTGACCCACCCGCGCCCCCTGCGCACACTCGCGGCCCATTCCTCCAACCCTGAACCTAGAACCCTGAACACTTGTTTATGAGCCGGAAAATTCGTTATGGCATGATCGGCGGCGGACGCGGAGCCTTCATCGGCGGCGTTCATCGCATCGCAGCGGCAATCGACCAGCAGATCGAGCTCGTCTGCGGCGCTTTCTCCTCCAACCCGCAAAAGTCCAAGGACAGCGGCGCCGATTTCTTCCTGCCAGCGGATCGCTGCTACGGCACCTTTGAAGAGATGATCAAAGCAGAGGCCGCGCTGCCTGCGGACAAGCGCATGGACTTCGTCTCCATCGTCACGCCGAACCACATGCATTTCCCGGCGGCAAAGCTCGCGTTGGAGAGCGGCTTCCACGTGCTCTCTGACAAGCCAGCCACCTTCAATCTCGCCCAGGCCAAGGAGCTGGCGGAGATCGTGAAGAAGTCCGGCAAGCTCTATGGCGTGACTTATAATTACACCGGCTATCCTTTGATGCGTCAGGCCCGCCAGATGATCGAGCAGGGCAAGCTGGGTGAGATCCGCAAAGTCGTCGTCGAGTATCCGCAGGGCTGGCTCGCCACCATGCTGGAAAACACCGGGCAGAAGCAGGCCTCCTGGCGCGTCGATCCCGCTATCTGCGGAGCCGCCGGTTGCATGGGCGACATCGGCACCCACGCCATCAACCTCGCCGAATACGTCACCGGCCTGCACATCAAGGAACTCGCCGCTGACCTCACCATCTTCCTCGGCAAAGAAGGCCGCCGCCTTGAAGACGATGGCAACGTGCTGCTGCGCTTCACCAACGGCGCGAAGGGCGTCCTGCACTCCAGCCAGATCAGCGTCGGCTGCGAAAACAACCTCAGCCTCCGCGTCTATGGCGAGCTGGGTGGCATCGAATGGAGCCAGCTCGATCCAAACACCATGATCGTCACCTGGCTCGACCAGCCGAAACAAATCTATCGCACCAGCATGGGTTACCTCGGCAGTGCTGCCGCAGCGGCCACCCGCACGCCTGCCGGTCATCCCGAAGGTTACCTCGAAGGCTTCGCGAACCTCTACAAAAACTTCACCAACCACATCCGCGCCATCGAAGCCGGCACCACGCCGAACCCGCTCGACATGGATTACCCGTCGATCGAGGAAGGCGTCGCCGGCATGGCCTTCATCGAAGCCGTGGTGGCCTCCTCCGCGAACAACGCCGCTTGGACCCCGCTCGACTTCACGCCGACCACACGCGCCAAGTATGGCGATGCTTCGCTGAACTCGGATCGCGGTGGCCTCAGTTAGTCATTGGGGATCACAGACGGGAGGACAGGCGAAAGCCTGTTCTCCCACATCCAGATTGGGGCACATTGGTGCGTCCGTAAAAAATGCAAAACCAGGCATGAATGGCACTCGGTTAAGCTGGGAGATCGTCCCAGAAGCGAGAGCGCCGCGCCGGTCGTAGGTTGGGAAGGTTTGGCGTCGGACGCGCTGCCTGCACGAGCCCATCTCTCCGCCAAACCAGAGCGCGGCGTTTTTTAAACCCTCCTTGCCAGCGGGCCATCACCGCCTAGCCTCCGCGCCCTCTTCTTTTCCTATGCTCGACATCCGCCTCATCCGTGAGAACCCCGATCTGGTCAAACAGCGCCTCGCCCATCGCGGCGGGGATCACTCTGCCACCGTGGATGAGATCCTCTCCATCGACACCGCCCGCCGCGCCGCCGAGACTGAGCGCCAGAAGCTCCAGGGCGACCGCAACCGCCTGAGCAAAGACATCGGCATCGGCAAAAAGAACGGCCAGGACACCAGCGCCATCGAAGCCGAGGTGAAGGGCATCAATGCCCGCATCGAAGAGATCGGCCGCGAAGCCGATGACGCCGATGTCCGCCAGCGTGACCTGATGCTCGGCATCCCGAACCTGCCGCACGAGGCCTGCCCCGTGGGCCACAGCGCGGAGGAAAACCCCGAGGTCCGCGTCTGGGGCGAGGTGCCGAAGTATGACTTCGAACCGAAGGACCACACGATTCTCGGCACGAGCCTGGGCATCCTGGACTTTGAAGCTGGCACGCGCATCACGGGGAGCGCCTTCACCGTGTATCGCGGTGCGGGTGCCCGACTGGAGCGCGCTCTGATCAATTTCCTGCTCGACCTGCACAGCACCCAGCACGGCTACACGGAAGTGAACGTGCCGCATTTGGTGAAAGCGGAGTGTCTCGTCGGCACCGGCCAGCTGCCGAAGTTCGGCGATCAGGTGTATCACAGCCCCACGGACGACCTTTACCTCATCCCGACGGCCGAGGTGCCAGTGACGAATCTGCACCGCGAGGAGATCGTGAAGCTGGAGCAACTGCCCATCAACTACGTCGGCTACACGCCCTGCTTCCGCCGCGAGGCAGGCAGCGCCGGGCTGGGCACGCGCGGGCTCATCCGCATGCATCAGTTTGATAAAGTGGAGCTGGTGAAGATCACCACGCCCGAGACGAGCATGTCGGAGCTGGAAAGCCTGACCGGCAATGCCGAGAAGGTGCTACAACTCCTCGGCCTGCACTACCGCGTGATCGAACTCTGCACGGGCGACATCGGTTTTGGTTCGGCCAAGACCTACGACATCGAAGTCTGGGCTCCTGGACAAGGCAGCTACCTGGAAGTGTCGAGCTGCTCGAACTTTGGCGACTATCAGGCCCGCCGCATGAACCTCCGCTTCAAGGGCGAGGACGGCAAAAACCGCTTCTGCCACACCCTGAACGGCTCCGGCACCGCACTCGCCCGCCTCTTCGTCGCCCTCGTGGAAACCTACCAGCAGGCCGATGGCACCATCGTCATTCCCGAGGCCCTTCGCGGGCATTTTGGTTCGGCGAAGATTGGGTGAAGGGAAGGAGTGCTCAGTTCGCAGTGCTCAGAAACTGAGAACTGAGAACTGAGAACTTTCCCCCTACCCCACCATCTCCAAAAAGATCTCCTCCAGATTAAGCCCCTGCTTTTCCTGGGCGGCGCGGAGTTCAGCCAGGGTGCCGACGAAGAGGAGCTTGCCGTGATGCAGGATGCCGATGCGGTCGGCGACCTCTTCGGCGATGTTCAGCAGGTGGGTGCTCATCAGTACGGTGGCTCCAGCGCGGCTCTGGCGCTTGAGTTCGGCTTTGACGATGCGGGCATGGATGGGGTCTAGCCCGACCATGGGTTCGTCGATCACGAAGACCTTTGGCTCATGCAGCAGCGCGCTGGCGATGCCGAGCCGCTGGCGGGTGCCGTGGCTGAGGTTTTCGATGCGCTGGGAGCAGTGCTCGTGCAGTCCGAATTGGGTGAACAGCGCCTCCGTCCGCTCCGCCGCGTGCGCCGGGTTCATCTCGAAAAGCTCGGAGATGAAGTGCATGAACTCGGGAGCGGTGAGCTTTTCATAAAACACGGCCACGTCCGGCACATAGCCGAGCAGGGCCTTGGCCTTCAGTGGTTCCACCTGCATGTCGATCCCGCAGAGCTTCACGCTGCCCTGCATGGGTTTCATGAGGCCGGTGAGCAGCTTGATCGCCGTCGTTTTGCCAGCTCCATTGGGCCCGAGAAAGGCGAAGAGTTCCCCAGGCTGAATTTTCAGCGACAGTCCGTCGAGCGCCTTCAGCGCGCCGTAATGCATGGTCAGGTTCTCGATCTCGATCATTGCGGCGATCTTGGCGTGAAAAGCGCAGGCCAAAAGCAGAAAGCAGAATTTCAGCTTGCCCGTGCTGCGGTCTGCGCCCTTTGCTTTTCGCCTCATGGTCCTCGCCGCTGCTGAACTTCCACCCCTTTTCATCCTGCTCGCGCTGATGCTGGTGGGCGTGGTGCTGATCTCGCTGCTGCTGCTGCGGCTCCAGCAGTCGCTGCTCGCGGGGTATTTTATTTGTGGGGTGGTGATCGCGAACAGCGGAATCATCGAGGCGCTCGGAGGCGGCAGCACACATGCAGCGATCTCCCAGATGTCGGAGTTCGGGGTGATGCTGCTGATGTTTACCCTGGGGCTGGAGTTTTCCCTGAGTGATCTGAAATACGTCCGCCGTCTGGCCTTTGTGGGCGGGGGCTGGCAGATGGGGCTCTGTGCGCTGGTGGCCGGTGCGGCGGCCTCGCTGTCTGGCATGGGCGGCACGGCGGCGATCCTGGTGGCGGTGGCGCTGGCGATGAGCTCGACGGCGGTGAGCCTGAAGTCGTTTCAGGATCTCGGGCACGAGTCCAGCCCCGGCGCGCGCATGGCCCTGGCGGTGGCGATTTTTCAGGACCTCTTCATCATCCTTTTCTTCCTCGTGCTGCCTCTGCTGCTGCCTGATGGCAAAGAAACGGGCAGCCTGCTGGCGCGGCTCGGGTCGCTGGCCGGACGTGGCGGGCTCTTTGTGGTGCTGGCGGGCGTCTGTGCGCGCTTGCTGATCCCGATGCTGCTGAATGCGGTGACGAAGACGCGCAACCGGGAGCTTTTCACCCTGAGTGTCGTCGGCTGCTGCATCGGCCTGGCTTTCATCGGCGGGATGCTGGAACTGGGGCTGGCGTTGGGAGCCTTCGTGGCCGGGCTGGCGGTGAGTGAGTCGATCTACAAGCCGCGCATCCTGGCAGATGTGATGCCCATCAAGGATCTCTTTTTGACTCTCTTCTTCGTCTCTGTGGGCCTGATGGTGGATGTGCGTCTGGCGGCGCAGCACTGGCAGGCGGTGCTCGGGCTGACCGTGGCGCTGATGCTGCTCAAAGCGGTGATCATCACCACCATCGCCCGTCGGCTCGGGCTGGTGCATCGTCAGGCGCTGATGGCGGGCATCGGCCTGAGCAGTGCAGGGGAGTTCTCCCTCGTGCTGCTGCAAAAGGCCGGCCCTGCCGGAGTCTGGAGTGCGGACACTCAGCAGATCCTCATCGGCAGCGCGGCGCTGAGCATGGGCCTGCTGCCAGCGCTGATGCGTGCGGGCGAGCCGCTGGGAGCCTGGATGGAAAAACGCGGCTGGGGCAGGGGAAAGCCACGTCTGCCGGACTCGGACATCCTGCGGCAGCGGATCAAAGGGCTGTCCGATCACGCCATCATCGTGGGGCACGGCCCGGTGGGCGAGAAGCTGAACAAGGCGCTGCTAGATCAAGGAATTGCGACCCTCGTGATCGACCTGAACGCCGAAACGGTGCGCACGCTGAAACGGCACGGGCAGCCGGTGCTCTTCGCCGATGCCGGGCATGAGGAAACCTGGGCGCTCTCTCGATTGAGCGAGGCCCGCCTCGTGGCCTTCACCTTTCCAGATGCGCCGATCATCGCCGAGGGGCTCTCGCTGGTGCGCCATCAGCGGAAAGACATCCCCATCCTCGCCCGAGCCCGCTTTGCCTCCGATGTGGAGCGCCTGAAGCGTCTCGGAGCCACCGTGGTGGTGAATGACGAGCTCGAAGCCGGGCGCTCCATCGTGGAGCAGGCGCTGGTGATGCAGGGCTAAAGAGCGGTCTCCTGATAGACATCCCTTCGCGGTGCCGTATCTCCAACCCCCCCAAATTCCTGCCCGCCGCTGCCACCAACCCCGCAGACGGCACGGCCTTTATCCATCTCATCTCTCGAACCATGCCTTGCCCTCGTCATTACCGCTCAGTCCTGCCCTTGGTCGCGCTGAGTGTGGTTCTGGCGGGTTGCACCCAGGGCTTTTACAAGAAGTGGGCCGACAAGGAAGTCTTCGGCATTTTGAAGAAGAAGTCCGCCGTCGTGTCCGGGGCGGATGACGATGTGCTTCAGAACATCACCCCACCGCCGCCGGTAGATCTGGCCACGCTAACGAAACAGGCGGAAACCACTGATTTCCTGGGTGAGCGCGCCTTCATCGAAAAAGGTGCACGTGTTGTGACTCTGCCAGATGCTCTGAATTTCGCCGTGCATCGGAATCGCATTTACCTCGGAAGGAAAGAGCGCGTCTATCTGAGTGCCCTCACGCTCACGGAGACCCGGCAGCAGTTCGGTCCTATTGTTGGAGGCGCTGGAGCTTCCACCATCCGTGAGACTCAGGTTCACAATCGGGTGAATGACTTTGTCCGCACCTCATCGCTAAACACGGATGGCATTCTTGGACTTGATCTCCTGATGAAAACGGGCGCGCGGCTTGCCATGGATCTCACCACGGACTTCACCCGTTTTTTCACAGGAGGAGTCCGGAGTGTCAGTGACTCACGAGCCGCAGTCGCCCTTAGCCAACCGCTCTTGCGTGGCGCTGGCGTACTTGTCGCCGCCGAGCCGCTGCGCCAGGACGAGCGTGATGTGCTCTACGAGATCCGCGATTTCACTCAGTTCAGGAAGATCTTTGCGGTGGACGTGACCCGCCAGTATCTGCGTGCGATCCAGGCCCGTGAGCAGGTGCGCAACCGCTTCATCGCCTACAAAGCATCACTCGACTCATTGGAAAGAGATCGTGCCCTTGCCGAGGCCAATTTGCGCTCCCAATCCCAGCTCAAGCAGATCGAGCAGGGGGGTATCACCTATGAGCGCCAGTGGATTACAGCCATCCGCACGTATGAAGAGGCATTGGATGATCTGAAGATCGTCCTCGGACTGCCGGTCACGGAAAAAATCATGCTCGACAACAACGAGATGAAGAAGCTCGAAGTGATCGATCCTAAGGGCACTGTGGAGCAGATGATCGACACCGCTTTGATCACCCGGCTGGACCTCTTTAACCAGCGTGATCGAGTTTATGACAACGAGCGCCAGGTGAAGATCGCCCACCAGAGCACCCTGCCCACGGTCAATGCCCTGGCGGGGTATAATATCGGCACACCGACGGGTGGAAGCACGACGGGCATCGGTGTGAATCACCGCCAGCGCCAGACATTTGCTGGACTCGACTTTGATCTGAACCTGAACACACTTCCCGAACGCAACGACCTCCGTGCTGCTCAGATTTCCGAGCAGGCGGCCCGCCGAACCTTGGAACTCGTCGAGGAGGAGCTGCGCAGCACCATCCGCACGGACTGGCGCGCTTTGCAGGTGGCCCGCCGCCAATATGACCTCGCCGTGAAAGGCCTGGAGCTTTCCCAAAAGCGACTCGAGATCGAGGAAGCGCTCATGGCCGAGGGCCAGGGCACCGCGCGTGACATCGTGGAGTCTCAGGACCGTCTGATCACCGCCCGCGACCTTGTCATTTCCACCTTGATCGACCACAACCTCGCCCGCCTCCAGCTCTGGACGGACATGGGCGTGCTGTTCATTCGGAAAGATGCCCGCTGGGCAGACGTATTGAAACAAGAGAAGCCCCAAGGAGACTCATGATGAAGAAGACGGCCAATTGGAAAACATGGACTTTGATCGGCACTGCCTTTGCAGGCACGGCTGGTTGGTTCATTCTGTCTCCCGGAGGCGAGGAGACCGCCGCCGTGCCCACCTTTTCTGCCACTCGTGGCCCGCTCCAGGTGGCGGTGCTCCAGGGCGGTGAGATCCGCGCTTTGCAGAACTACGAGGTCAAATCTGAGATCGAGACCCCGACAAAAATCCTCAGCATCATCCCCGAAGGCTACCTCATCACTGAGGAAGATGTGAAGGAGGGCAAAGTGCTCATCGAACTCGACAGCACGGACATCAAGACACGCATCCAAACACACGAGATCGAGTTTCAGACCACCGTCTCAAACTACATCGATGCCGATGAAGGCCGCGAGATCCAGCGCAGTGAAAACCAAAGCCTCGTCCGCGACATGAAGGAGGCCAGCACCTTCGCCCTCATGGACTTCGAGAAATATCTCGGACGCGACCTCACCACCAAGATCCTCGACGATGCCAGCCTGCCGAGCACGGTGGCTGCTCTCGACAAATACGTCGTCATGCTCGACACCCAGGCCAATACGCCAGTCGATCCAGCCGTCGCCAAAGCCACATCCGTGGGCGGCAAGCCTGTCGCGCCACCCGCCGCGAAAAAGATCACCGCCAAGCCAGTTCAGAGTCGCATCGACTTTTCCCCCTTCCTCGAAGGATCCGCCAGTGGAGACGGCGAAGCGCAGCAGAAGCTACGTCAGCTCGAAGACAAGATGCTGCTTAGCAAATCCGAACTCGCCGTGGCCAAACAGAAGGTCGAATCCTCCGAGCGTCTCGCCGCCCGCAGCTTCATCTCGAAGACGCAGCTCGAAAATGATCAGGTGACCTATGAAAAAGTCACCCTCGCCGTGAAGACGGCCACCACGGAGCTCGACCTTTTCAAGAAATACGAGTTCTCCAAGCAGTGTGCCCTTCTCCTCTCCGCCTACCGCGAAAGCCTCACACGCCTAGAGCGCACCGTCCGTGCGAACCGCTCCAAGATGGCCACCGCCGAAACTCGCTTTACGACCTCAAAGCGCCGTTACGAGATGGAACTTGCCCAGCGTGAAGATTTGGAGCGCCAGCTAAAGGCCTGCAACATCAAGGCTGTGCAGCCCGGCCTCGTCGCCTATGGTGATCTCGATGCAGGTGCCTCCTACAACTACAGCAACAGCATCGAAGAAGGGGCCACTGTCCGTCTCCGCCAGACCTTGCTCACCATTCCTGACATGTCGCAGATGGGAGTGAACGTGAAGGTCCATGAATCCCAGGTGAAGAAGGTGAAGATAGGCCAGACCGCCCTCATCAGAGTCGATGCCGAGCCCGGCATCGTCCTCGAAGGCCGCGTCGCCGAACTGGCCCTCATGCCAGACTCCTCCAGCAGCCGCTACACGCCGAACCTCAAGGTCTATCCCTCGAACATCCACATCACCGGCACGCATCCTTGGCTCCGTCCAGGCATGAATGCCAAGGTCGAGATCGTCGTCGATCAGCTCTCCGATGTCGTCTTCGTCCCCGTCCAGTCCGTTGAGGTCGAGCAGGATCAGCACTACTGCTACATCCGCAGCGGAGCCAAGCTGGAGCGCCGCTTCATCAAGACCGGCGTCTTCAATGACGAGTTCATCGAGGTCCGTGATGGCGTTCGTGCGGGTGAAGAGGTCGCACTTGCCCTGCCGAAGAAAGCCAACACCGAAGACGCCACCAAGCCTGCCTCTGGCACTCCTGACCAGCTGACCAAACCCAAAGGCAAGACCAAGGACAAAGCCAAAGACGTGGCCGCCATTCCCGCTGACAAGACATCCGCCAACTGATTTTGCCGATGCCCGAGCCGCTCATCAGCTTGAGGGACATTCGCAAGTCCTACCAGATGGGAGACGTCGTCAGTCAGGTGCTTCAGGGCATCTCGTTCGACATCTTCCCCGGCGAATACGTCTGCATCATGGGCCCCTCCGGCTGTGGTAAGTCCACGCTGCTGAACCTCCTCGGCTGTCTCGATCAGCCCACTTCGGGTGACTACTTCCTCGGCGGGCAAAACGTCGCTACCCTGGATGACGACGACCTCTCCGAGGCCCGCAATCGCAATCTCGGGTTCATCTTCCAGAGCTACAATCTGATCCAGCAGCTCACCGTCATGGAAAACATCGCCGTCCCCATGTACTATGGCGGAGCCGAGGACAGCAAGATGCGCGAAGTCGCCGAAAAGCTCGCCAACCAGGTCGGACTCGGTCATCGCCTTGGCCACAAGCCCAACGAACTCTCAGGCGGCCAGCAGCAGCGCGTCGCCATTGCCCGCGCGTTGTCAAACAACCCCATCGTCATCCTCGCCGACGAAGCCACTGGCAATCTCGACAGCAAGTCCGGCCAGGAAATCCTCGGCCTCTTCGACGATCTCAACGCTCAGGGCCGCACCCTCATCTTCGTGACCCACGACGAACGCATGGTCGAGCGCTGCACCCGCATCATCCGCCTCCGCGATGGATTCCTCGACCGTGACGAGCCCGGTGCCCGCGCGAAGAAGTGATCAAAACTCCCCGCGAAACACGCAGCGCGCGCTCGGGGTTTCGTAGATCGTGATCTCCGCCAGGCCGGGGAGCTGCGGCGCCAGCTTCTTCCACAGCCAGGCCGCCATGTATTCGATGGTCGGGTTCTCCAGGCCTTCGATCTCGTTCAGGTAGCTGTGATCCAGCAGCTCCAGCAGCGGCTTCATCGCCCGGCTGATCTCGGCGTGATCATAGACCCAGCCGATGGCGGGATTCACCTCCCCATCGACCGCGATCTCCACCTTGAAGCTGTGCCCGTGCATCTTCGTGCATTTGTGCGTTTCGGGGAGATTCGGCAGCGTTTGAGCGGCTTCAAAACGGAAGTCTTTGATGATGCGGGCGCGCATGGGGAGGCGGGATTAATTCGTGGCGGGCAGTGGCTTGGCGATCTGCTCTTTCGGCGGGAGGATGGTGACGCGCAAGCGATGAACCACGCCATCAAACGGCGTGCTGTTCGGGTACTCCTTCGGGCTCAGCGGACCGAAGCTCTGGCCCACGGTCAGCCCGGCTTTCGGCTGTTCCGGGAACCCGGCGGCGTAGGGCGCATTCGCCAGCATCTCGCTGCGGCTGGGGACGGCCAGAGACATCAGCCCATCGGCATCCATGCCTGCGCGGACATGGCAGGGACCGGCCTGGAGGCCATCACCGACGACCGTGGTGGCCACGCCGTCCTTGAACACACTCAGCGTCGGTTTCCCCGCCACGAGATGGAGCGCATAGCCGACCCTGGCATCGCCCTGGCTCACCAGACTGCTGTCCGCATCCACACGCGGATCATAGTCAAAAGAGGTCTCGATGAAGATGCCACGCCCAGTGATCTCCGGTGCCTCGGCGGCATTCAGCTCATCTCCCGGCTGGAGTTTGAGATGAATGGACCCGTCCGGGCTGGGGGCGATGGCGATGTCGTCCACCGGGCGTGCCGCACGCTGAAAATCCTCGGGGAAGAATTTCGCGATGTCCTTCTTCAGCAGCTCGTTCGTCGGAACTGCCGCCACATTCGTCCACTCATTTGGATCAGTTTGATGATCGTACAGCTCCTCGCTGCCATCCGCGTAGCGGATGTAGCGCCACTGCTCCGTGCGCGCCGCATAGCTCACCTCCGCACCGCCGCCCATGACCGTGATGGCCGGGCGCGGGCTCTTCGCCGCAGGATCACGCAGCAGCGGGACGAGACTGGTGCCGTCCAGATGCTCGGGAGACTTCGTCTTCGTTAGCTCGCACAGCGTGGGGTAGAGATCGATCAGCGAGACCGGCTGCGAGCTCACCGTGTCCGGCTGCGTCACGCCGGGAGCCAGGATGCTCAGGGGCACGCGCGTGGTTTCCTCCCAAAGCTTGCCTTTGTGCCACAGGTGCTTCTCTCCGAGATACCAGCCATGGTCGGAGGTGAAGACCACGATCGTGTTCTTCGCGTTTGGCCCCGCCTCCAGCGCCTCGATCACGCGCCCCAGCATGGCATCGCAAAAGGCCACGTTGGCCAGATACGCCTGCACCGCCTCCTTCCACTTGCCGCGCTTCACGATCTCATCGTGATGGCTGCCCGGCTTGTCGTGGCTTTTGGCAAAGGCGGGCACATCCGCCAGATCATCCGCCTTCACCTCCGGGAGCTGGATGGTCTCGATGGGAAACATATCGAAGTAAGCCTTCGGCACATACCAGGGCGGGTGCGGGCGGTAGAGCCCCACGGCCAGAAAGAAAGGCTTGCTGCTCTTCTTGCGCAGTTGATCCGAGGCCCAGGACACCACCGCGCCGTCATCCGTCAGCTCGTCCGGCACATCGATCTGGCCCCAGTCCCAGTGCCAGATGTCCAGGCCGTTAAAATTCTGCCCCGTATGCACCGGCAGATCCGGGATCTGCGTGCCCGCCTCCGGGAAGCGCACGTCCCAGGCCGCATCCTGCTCAAAGCCGCGCCGCCCGCCATGCCAGCCCGCCAGTTTGCCCTCAGGCCCGCCGTGGTTCGCGTGGAAGATCTTCCCCCCCGCCGCCGTCGCATAGCCCAGCCCCTTGAAGTGCTCCGGCAGCGTCGCTTTCCCCGCGATCTGCAGACTCCGCCGCCAGTCCTGCTCATTGCCGAAAACGCCGCTGCTGGAGGGCATCATCCCCGTCAGCAGAGATGTGCGGGAGGGATTGCACAGCGCGTAATTGCAGTGCGCATTCGTGAAGCGCATCCCCAGCTTCGCCAGCCGGTCCATGTTTGGCGTCTGCGCCTGCGGATGCCCGCCCATCCAGCCCACATAGTCCCGCAGATCATCCGCGATGATGAAGAGCACGTTCGGCTTCCCCGAGGCGCTGGAGCTGCGTTTCTTCGAGGACTTCGTGGCCGCATGGAGCGGCGCAGTCAGCAGACAGAGAAGCAGGAGAGGAATAAAACAGCGCGGGGGAGGCATCACCTGTACTGGAGCATCCGCCTGCCTTCCGTGCAAACTTTGAAAACAAGGGAGCTTGGGGGGGGGTTAACCATAATCTAAAGTTTTCTCGTAACGTTTGGGGGCCAAACCGGTAAATAAGGGTTGGATGTGTCGTGCGCGTCCTCCTTGCAGTCCTTGATGCCATGTCTCTCACTCTGCCATCTGACCTCGCCGGACAGGAGCCCGACCCGCTCGCCCTGGCCCTGCATCCCGGTAAAACCGCTGCCCACCTTGGCAAAGTGGCGGCCCACCTCAGCAAAGTGGGTGCTCACCTTTGGAATATCCCCGCCCAACTTTGGAAAGTGGGTGCTCACCCCGAAAAAGTCCCCTCCCACCTTCCAAAAGTGGGCGCCCACCTTTCAAAGTTCCCTGCCCACCTCGGCAAAGTGGGCGCTCACTTTTCAAAGTTCCCCACCCACCTTTCAAAAGTGGGTGCCCACTTTTGGAATATTCCCGCCCACCTTTTCAAGGTGACAGCCCACTTTTGGAAAGTGGGCGGCCATTTCGGTGGGGTGAGACTGCCCTTTCTCCGCCTCGCCGCCGCTCCCCAGCCTTTCGCCCGGAGGTTCCCCTAGATGGCTAGATTCGATCAACCGGGCGTCACCTACGACAGCCACATTTTTTATGACCAGCCAGATCCAGCCCCAAATCCACCCATCAAACCCCGCAAAACCATGAAACGTCAGGACTACTTCCCCCTCCGCATCGGCGACCAGGTCATCTGGCTGCGTAATTTTAAACTCAAGCTCCCTCTCCACGTCGCCTCCCTCGGCCTCGTGCCCGCAGACGTCACCGACGTCCTCCTGGAGGTCGATAATGCCATCTACGGCCTCGATGACTTCCGGGGTGCCCTGGAGACCGCCACCGCCGCCGGGTACACCTGCATCGACAAAGCGCTCTACGACGAAGCCATCCCCGGCAACATCGCCTAGATGGGCTTTACCCCGCCTGCCGGAGCTCCCGCCGCCGTTGCCCACGGCTGCCTGAAGCGTGTCTTCACCTACATCGCCGACAAGATCAAAAAATCTACCGGCTACAACGACGTCATCGGCGCTGACCTCGGCACCGAAGGCCCTGAAGAGGCTGCGCCCAGCCCCACCATCACCCCTGAGTTCACCCTGCGCGCCACCAGCGGCGGCAAGCTCGAAGTCGTTTGGGTTAAAAAAGAGTTTTATGGCATTAAACTTGCGTTTGATCTCGGCACCGTCGGCATGCAGACCGATACCGACCTCCGCCCCCACTACACCCTAAACTGGCTGCCCGGCCCCGGCCAGAGCGCCGTCATCAAAGTTCGTATTCGTTACCTTTACAAAGGCGAAGAATTCGGCAACTGGAGCGAGTGGCACACTTGGACCCTCACCGGGGCCTGATGATCTGCGCTCCCCGCCCGCTTCGCTCCCGTCTCCTGTCTCTCCTCCGCTAGCACTCCCATGAAAACACCCTCCCTCATCAAGACGACGCTGCTAATCCTGTCAGCCTTGATCATAGCCCCCTTGACACAAGCCGCCGTCATCCCCGGCCCTGCTTTTGCTTATAATCTGAGTGGCTGGGGCAACTCCGGTCTGCAAATCACCGCGGTGCAGAACACGAAACTCGTCAGTGTCGTGTTCAATAGCCAGGGGCAGGCGGACACCGTGCAAGTCCTGGACAATGCCAATTCCATCATCGCCAGCGTCTCCGTTCCCGCAGGTGGTCCTGCCGCCCAGCCATCACCCTGAACGCCCCCCTTCAGTCCGGCATGACCTACCGGCTCATCAATGTCACTGCATCCAATGGCCGCTGGGTTGATTTCACCAGCTTCCCCGTCGCCAATGCCGACATCCGCGTGGACGGTGCCTGGGGAAATGGCGTCAGCGTGCTGGCAATTGGCATACTAGAGCCCACCTATTGGTTCACCTACACCAACCTCACCACGGAAAGTCAGATCAAAGTCGCCGTGATTGGCCAAGGAGCGGGGTGGGATAACACAGGCTATCAGGCCATTGTGGACCAATTGAACAACGACACCTTTTACAATTTCACGGCGACACTGGTCGATCCGACGGATGTCGATACCGTGGGTGAACTAAATGCCTACAATGCCGTCGTCATCGGCAATAACGGCAATGGCGGCTCAACAGACACGATCTATGCAGCGGCGTTGAAGACCTGGGTGCAGGCCGGGGGCGGTGTGGTCATGACGGGCTGGGGTATCTATGGTTCTGATGCCACGGAGATCAATGACATCATTCCGGTCAACACGCAGGCTACCTATGACTATACTGTTAGTGGCACGCTGACTCTCAATGGCACCGTCCATCCTGTGACAACGGGGGTCTCCAACTTCCCAGTAAGCTCCTTCATTGAGTTTTCGTTCGGCGGCGTGGCGGACAGCGGATCGACCGTGCTGGCTGCCAACGCCAGTGTGGTCGTGGCTTCCAGCGGCAGTGGCAAAGCCGCCTACCTCGGTCCTATTTATTCGGGCAACACTGGCTATGGTAACAGTGATCTCCGGTCGGGCAATGCAGATCGCTTGCTCGAGCAAGCTGTGGCCTGGGTGGCAAGTGGGGCCTCCGCCCCTCCCGCCGTCCCTGAGATCGCCATCGCCGACTCGCTGGCGGTGAACATCCCGGATGCGGGCAGCAAGGCTTTTGGCACCACGGAGGTGGGCCTGAATCTCTCGCAGACCTTCACGGTGAACAACACGGGCACGGGCGCCCTGAGCGTCGGCGCGATCTCCTTTGATGGCACCAATCCGGGTGACTTCACCGTCACCACCTCCCCGGCGGCCTCGGTGGCGGCGGCGGGTAACACGACTCTTACCGTGAGGTTTGCTCCCCTGGGCGCTGGCGCGCGCTCGGCCGTGATGCACATCGTCAATGGTGACGCGGATGAGAATCCCTTCGACATCACCCTCTCCGGCACGGGCCTGGCTCCTGAGGTCGTCGTCCACAATGGCAGCCACAGCCTGGCTCCTGAGTTGAGCGACGGGCAAGTTACGGCGGTGAGCTTTGGTGGCACGGCTCAGAATGTGGCCAGCATCCGCAACTTCCTGGTGCGCAACACGGGTGACGCGCCGCTGGACATCACCACGATCACGGTTCCCTCCGGCTACACCACCAATGGTGCCGCTGCGGTGATAGCCCCCGGTGCTGACTACGGCTTCCAGGTGTCTCTGGAAAGCGCCACCCCGAACACCTACGCGGGCAGCATCACCATCAATAGCGATGACCTCAACGAGGCTGCCTTTGACTTCCCTGTGACGGGCTCCGTCGTCGCTCCAGGCAGTTCGCCTGTCGTCAATGTGGGTGGTGACATCGCCGTCCAGGGCACCACGGGCAGCGCCGTGCTCGGCGGCCCGGTCGGCTCCACGCTTTACAGCTTCATAGGCTCCCCTGCGCTGAACTCTAGCGGCGTGCTCGCCAGTGCGGTG
>NZ_JBILYB010000273.1:0-3924 GCF_044378005.1 Prosthecobacter sp. | reverse complement strand
CCCGACGCTGACCGTGACCTTCCGCATCGCTCGTGCCTTTGGGCTGACTTTGCAGGAGCTCATCGAAAGTGCAGAGGCCACGGCGTCGAAGATTCAGGTCATCCGTGCCAGTGATCGAGCACAAGTCTATCGTAGCGACAAGCACCACGAGATCCGCACGCTCTCACCGCTGAATTTGGAGAAGGACGTGGAGTTCTACGAGGTCAGCCTGAAACCCGGCGGCGCTCTACGCAGTCAGCCTCACTTCGAAGGCACGCGTGAATTCCTGACGGTAGAGGAAGGTACCGTGCGCATCGAATCTGGCACCGATGTCGAAGACCTCACCAAGGGCGACTCTGGGACTTACCGGGCCGACGTGCCGCATGCCATCGTGAACACCGGCAAGGGCGAAGCGCTCGTCTTCCTCGTCGTCATTTACCGCTGATCCATTTCCCCACCCAACCATGAAACTGCCAACCTGCCTGCTGTTCCTTTTTGGCGCAGCCTCCTGTCTCGCTCAAATGCCTGCCGAACTCGTGAATGCCGAGCGCGGGAAGATACTCCAGGGCGTGAAGTCCGTGCCGAAGACTGGCGCGCCCGGCCCTGTTGGCATCTGGGGCACGATGGCTTTCCCCATTCTCTCCGCGCCTGACAAAGACGGCGTCGAGATCGCCGTGGGAGCCGCAGCGGGCTATGCGAAAGGGCGCATCATCGTCTTTGGTCATAACAGTTACCTCGACGGAAGTGCGGGGGGTGATCATGCGAAGCTCATCGAGAACTGCGTGAAATGGGTGGGCGCGAAAGACAAGCCACGCGTGGGTTTGAAAGGTGTGAAGGCCGCCAGTTTCGAGGCGAGCGGCTTCCGCGCAGAAACGTTTGATGCGGTGGACGCGAAGAGCCTGAATGACTTCGATGTCGTGGTGATCAACATCCAGGGTGTGACCAGCCCCGAAGAAGGCGCGGCGATCTCGGAGTTCATCAAAAAGGGCGGCGGGCTGATCGCAGGCATGACTGGCTGGGCTTTCAGTCAAACGAGCGGCGGCAAGGAGCTGGCGCTGGCTCATGGGGTGAATCAGGCGCTCATGCCAGCGGGCGTGGCGATCACGGACATGAGTGCTTTTGACAATCTGCGCAGCTTCGAAGCACGCGTGGATCTGCCGCCGATGATGAATGCTGCCACGGCCATCACCGCGATCAAAAAGCAGCGCGAAGGAGGACCTGCACTCGACCCTGTCGCGATCAAGCAAGGCACCAATGCTATCCAGATCGCCCTGGCCGCGCAGCCACCGGATCGCAGCAGCCTGCGCGATGCTGTGACGTCCGCGCTCGGCAGTCCAGGCGACTCCGCAGGTCCGCTGCCGACGCCTGAAACACCGCTCACCGCGGCCAAAGACAACGCCGCGCGACTCCGACTCGGCATGGAGACACGCGTGCTGCGTCTCGCAGGTGGTGACACGACCACTGCGCATCCGGCGCATGCCTTTTTCCCCGGCAAAGCGGAAGCCGATGCACCGCGCGTCACCCGCGAAGTGAGCGTGAATCCAACCATCCCTGGCTGGACGAGCACGGGCCTTTACGCTGCGGCTGGCGAGACGATCAGCGTCATCGTTCCGGTGGCAATCGCCGAGCAAGGTTACGCCGTGCGCATCGGCTGCCACAGCGACACGCTGTATCATCTCGACTCTTGGCAGCGCGCGCCGGACATCACGAAGTCCGCCACTATCGCCACCGCTGAAACCAAGACCGCGAGTGCCTTCGGTGGGTTGATTTACATCGAAGTTCCAGGCCGTGCGAAGGAGACCACCGCCTTCCTCGCCACGATCAAAGGTGCAATCCCCGCGCCGCTCTTTGTGCTCGGCCAGCACACGGACGAGCAATGGAACAGCGAGATCAAAAAGCAGCCCGGTCATTGGGCCGAACTCGCCTGTGCCAACCTCATCATCACCTGCCCGACGGAAGTCGCGCGCACGATCAATAACCCTACCGAGCTGATGACCTTCTGGCAAAAAGTGGTCGAGGCGCAGGATGACGTGAGCAATCAGGCCTCCGAGCGCAAACGCCCTGAACGCATCGTCTCGGATATTCAGATCAGCGCCGGTTACATGCACAGCGGTTACCCCATTATGATCCCCACGAGTGCAGCGCCGGAGATGGTCACCTTTGGCCGGCTTAAATTCCCCGGCTGGGGCTTTTATCACGAGATCGGGCACAACCACCAGCGCGGCACCTTCACCTTCGATGGAACAGGCGAAGTCACGAACAACGTCATCGGCATGTACTGCTACCACGAGGTGCTGAAGAAAGACTGGCTCATCGGCCATCCGGCGATCACCCCCGAAGCACGAAAGCAAAACATCGATCAAATCAAGCGCGCCTCCGACAAATGGCAGACGTGGAAAAGCGAACCCTTCCTGGCGCTCACCACCTACATCCAGATCATGCAGGAGTTCGGCTGGGAGAGTTGGCGGAAATATCTGCACAGCTTCGCCGACACCAGCTTCGGCCCCGCTCCGAAAGACGATGCCGACGCGCGCGATCAGTTCCTCATTCGCTACTCGAAGATCGTGAACAAGAACCTCGGTCCCTTCTTCGACTTCTGGGGCATCCCGGTCAGCTCCGGCGCGAAAGAGCAGGTGAGCAAGCTGGAGACCTGGATGCCGAAGGGCATCTGATCACTTCGCTAAAGAAGCGCACACGATCTCCTCGTCGTTGCGCATGAAGACGCATTGGTTCGCGAACGCCGGATGTGACCACACGACTGCACGACGAGGGTCGGTGGTGGTCGGTTTGAGGAGATTGGCACGGCTGATCTCCTCGTAGCCTTTTGGGCTGATTTTCGCGATGATGAGGTCGCCTTGTTCATTGGCGAGGAAGAAGCGGTCGGCGTGTTTGATGAGGAAGGCATTGGCCCAGCGCACAGGTTTGTCCCCCGTGGTGGCGGCAAAGGTTTCCCAGACACGTTCACCCGTGTCGAGTTTCAGGCAGCGGAGCTGGCCGTAGCTGCACACGCCGTAGATGTGACCGTCTTCGATGAAGGGCGTGCTCATGAGGCTGTGCAGCGTGTCGGTGTTTTTTTCACTGAAGCTTTTGCCTTCCCAATGCAGCGTGGCTTCCGGCTTCGTGCCGTCGAGTTTGAAGCACTTCGAACTGGTGTAGAAGGAGCTGAGCAGCAGCAGATCACCTGCGAGACGAGGTGTGGCGACACTGAGTCCCGCGCGAATCTCCCAGGGATGCGACCAGAAGACTTTGCCAGTGACTGGATCGAGCGCGTTCACCGACTGTGGATGCCAGAGGATGAGTTGCTTCGTGCCGCCAGCCTCGATCATCGTCGGTGGTGCATAACCGGGCTCGCGGGCATCGAGCGAACGCCAGAGTTCTTTGCCGCTGTCTTTATCAAAGGCCACCGCCACGCTGCCAGGACCGCCGCAGAGGCAGATGAGGCGATTGCCATCGAGCAAGGGATGACCCGCGAATCCCCACATGGGCGTTTTCGCATCGAACTCGGTTTTGAAATCATGCGACCACAGCATCTTGCCATTCGCGGCATCGAGACAGAAGAGATTCCCCTCCGCGCCCAGAGTCCACACCTTGCCATCTCTGACGACGGGCGTGCAGCGCGGGCCGGTGGAGTAGCTCATCGTGTAGGTGCAGTCGTAGCGATGCTCCCAGATCTGCGTGCCTGTGGCAGCATCGAGACAGAGCACGCGCTCCGTGCCTGGAATGATGCCGCTTGAGAAGGCATTGCCGGGTGCGGCGCTCTTTTCCGCCACCTGACGATCCATGAGATAGACTTTACCATTTGCGATGGCTGGTCCGGTATAGCCGCCGCCGATCTTCGTGCGCCAAAGCACCTTCGGGCCGCCTGCTGGAAAGGCATCGACGATACCCGTCTCGCGCCATACACCATCACGCTGCGGGCCGAGCCACTGCGGCCAATCGTCGGCA
>NZ_JBILYB010000272.1:0-3954 GCF_044378005.1 Prosthecobacter sp. | reverse complement strand
CCACGACCTTGGCATTCGCCTGGATGCCGCCGCTGAAGGTCAGCAGGAGGGTAAGCTGGCCATCTTGCAGGAAGACTCGGCGGCCCAGGGCTCCGCCCGTGGTCGTACCGTTGAGCAGGGCTGTGATCGCTGTCACTGTGCGGGGCGTGCCGCCCACGTTTAGCACATCGCCTTCACGCACGGCCAGCTTCACGGCTCCGCTTTCGTTGATCACCCACAGGCCGGTATCGTTCGCTGTGGTCACTCCACCCGCTCCGACAGTCATGGTAGCCTGGAACAGCGGCTGGGCTGTGCCAGGCAGAGCAATCTGATTCAGCCTGAAGAAGGTGCTGCCGCTGACGCCAGGAGCTTCGCTGCCTTCACGCGCCACAAGGACTAGCCCGTTGGTGGCGTGTTGCGCCCACAGGCCGACGTTGTTGACGTTGGTCACGACACCTGTGCCGCGAACATCGCCTTTGACGAGGAACTCATAATCTCCTCCGCCCAGCACGAGGTCGCTGAAGTCATTGAACACGAGGCCGCCAGTGGTTCCTGGAGCGGCAGCGTTTTCACGCAGTTGCAGCGTCAGCACTCCGGGGGCCGTGTCCACAAAGACGCCGACGTTGTTTGTGCTGCTGACTCCGGCCAGGGTGTTGGTCACCATCTGGCTGATGAAGCCGTAGTAGTTGCCCGTGTTGTCAAAGCCCGGACTGCGGAAGCTGTTCCATTTCGCCAACGGGATGACAGCCGGAGCGGCATAAGTGTCGGCGAGCTGCTGGCTGGCTCCGTAGGTCGCGCCGAAACCTGTGTCGCTCGTGCCGTCAAAGCTGCCCACCACGACGCCGCTGGTGCCATCGGTGAAAACCACGCTGAAGGTGACGAGCATCTCGCCCGTGGGGGCCACGCTGAGTTCTTTGCCGTGACCGGAGGAAGCGTTGCTGGTTTCCAGGATGGCGAAGCTCTTCACCGTCTTGGTGGCGCCGTTGGCATCGAGGCTCTGGCCGTTGCGCATGAGGGGACGCAGGCCGGTGTTAGCGTCCCAGCCGAAGAGCACGACGCTGTTGTCCACCAGAGTGCCGAGGAAGATCACCAAGTCTCCACCGATGGAGAAGTTGCTGATGGACTTCAGATTGCTGGTCAGGCCGACATTCGTGCCCGCACGGGCGACGAGTTTGAGGACACCATCGCTGGCATTGCTGAACAGGCAGCGGCTGTTGACGTTGGCGGTGATGCCTGCGCCCCGCACTTCACCAATGAAGGCGATGTGCCCCACTTCATTGATGACGGGTGGACCGAAGTTGAAGTGGGTCACGCCAGGCAGGCTGGGCGCGGCCTGCGAGTCTGCGACGATGAGGGCCAGCGGCTGGCCGACCATCATGCCTGTATGCAGGCTGGCATCGGCATGGCGGATCTGGACGGCTGAAGCGAGCACGCCGCTGGAGTTGATCGCCGGAGAGCCGATGAGACTGTAAAGTGTGGAGCCGACCGGCCCACCGAGGACAGCGCTGCCGGTGGCACCCTGGACCGCGACGGTTTCTCCCACGCTGACAACAGGAGCGCTGCCTGGAGCGACGACGGTCGTGGTAATGGGGAAGTCAAAGGCAGCCTCGTTGAGGTCATCGCTGTTGATGACGACATTGCCTGCATAGGTGGCTGGAGTGGCGCTGCTGAGCGAGACTTGGAAGCTGTAGGAGGTGCCTGATGCCAGCGTCGCTGGAGCGGCGTTGGTGACATATTCGGAAGGCACCGTGATGCTGGAGATCGTCAGATCCGCGTCTCCCGTGTTGCGCACCAGGAAGTTGCGCAGGCTGGCCACATTCGGAGCCGTGCTGCCGAAATCCACGACGGTGACCTGACCATCGCTCAACTCAGGAGCCAGGCTGTGGCTGCCGTTATGCACGACGATTTCATTCAGGTAGGAAAGGGTCACATCATTGCCGCTGCCACCCACATAGCTGACCGTCAGCGGGATGCCGTTGAAGGTGACGACCGCGCCCTCGGCGAGGCCGCTGAAGGTGCCGGTGATGGCGTCCGTGTCGTCGTTGTTCACGATGGTCAGGATGTTATTGGCCACAGGCGTGTAGCTGCCGCTGAGCGAGAGGGCCGCTCCCGTGAGATCGATGAGACCGGCGACATTGAGCTGCGTGTGGCCGCTGTCTGCCGTGGCTCCGTTGATCACGATCTTCAGGCTGTCCGCGCTCGGGATGGTCAGGGTTGAAGCCGCGCCGGTGGTCACGTCCACACCGCTGTTGCTGGCGAAGACGTTGGTGCCCGGGTTGAGCGTGACGTTGCCGCCCGCGCTGTCGAGCGAGCCGGTGGTGAGGTCGATGTTCGCCGCTGAGGCGAAATTGAGTATCGTCGCCGCACTGCGCGTGATCGCCGCGCTGACGGTGATCGCACCGCTGTTGGCGTCGCCGATGGCGAGGGTGCCAGCCGTCACCAAGTCAAGTTCCGCATCGGTGAGGCCGAGCGTGCCCGCGCTGTCGGCGTCACCCAGGTTGATGAGGGTGCCATTGGTCTTCTGCTTCAGCGTTACCGTGCTAATCCCATTGGCGTCCACGGGTCCGGCGATGTTTATTTCGTCAGAGACGAGCGTGAGATTGCCACCGTTGGTTGCGGTCGAGATGCTCACCCCGGCGTCCTCCACCTGGATGCCGGTGTTCGACGCGCCGCCTGTACCACCCGTGCCTGTCACCGTCACGGCTCCGCCGCCGGAGGTGATGATGCCGCCGTTGCCACCCGCCAGGGTGACGCCGTAATGGAAGCCCCCGGTGCCCGCTCCGCCGGTGCCGTTCACCGTCACCGTGCCGGTTCCGCCTGCTGTGATCGTTCCATTCTGGTAAATCGCCACGCCAAAGGCTGCAAACGCCGCCCCAGTGCCACCGCCGATGCCCGTGACATTCACGTCGCCGCCGCTGGAGGTGATCGTCCCTCCCAATTGCACATTCACGCCTGATGGGAACTGCCCATCGGCCGTAGCACTGCCAGTTCCAATGACCGACACCGTCCCGGTCCCGCCTGCTGAGATCAGGGCACCGGCTGTATTCACATAGACTCCGTAGGCGTTGTCGCTCGCTCCAGTGGCGAAGGAGGTGCCGGTGACCTGCACATTGGCACCGCTGGTGTTGATCGTGCTGCTGTCGTCCACCGCTACTCCAAAGTTAAATTGACCCACGGACGCCCCGCCGCTGCCTGCCACCGTCAGCGTGCCCGAGGTGCCCCCGAGGATGTCGCCGCCGGACCGCACATACACACCGACCATCGTGCCGCCCGCAGCATCGCCCGCCTTGCCCGTGATGGAGAGGACTCCGGTGCCGGTGGACCGCACCAGAGCACCGTTCACATCCACTCCGACAAAGCTGCCGGTCGTCGCTGTTCCCTGCTGGTTGGCTTCGATGGTGAGGTTGCCATTCACGGTTTCCAAGCTGGAGCCTGAGGCCAAAGCCACGTTCCGGCTCACCTTCACCGTGATGGTGCCGGTGCCGCTGGTGATGAGGTTCGCATTCGCCGCCACATTCACGATGTCCGTGCCCGGTGTGGCGTCGTCATTCTGCAAGTCCACGTCCAGATTAGCATTCGCTGCAAAGGTGATGTCGCCATTCAGGTTTACCGCGTCGTCACCGGTGCCGCCGTTGAGCGTCAGGCTCGGCAGCGTGCCGGTGAAGGCACCGACGTTGATCGTGTCCGTGCCTGCCGCTGCATTGACGGTGATGCTGGTCACGCTGGTGAGTGTGACCGCGCCGCTGTTCCCCACGATTTGCAGTCCGCCATTGACGCTGAAGGTGCGTGTACCAGCGGCGAACTGGATGTTCCCCGCGCTAGGCTCGCTCACCGCAAGCGTGTCGCCATTGCCGCTGAGGTCCGTGACCACGATCACATTGCCTGTGGTGGCGACCGTGTAGTCCGGCACTGGTTCCACCGTGATGGTGAAGGTCTGCTCCAGGGTGGTCAGCGCCGCGTTGCCATTGATGGAGT
>NZ_JBILYB010000144.1:0-15151 GCF_044378005.1 Prosthecobacter sp. | reverse complement strand
TTCCAGGATCTTGATGCGGCCCGTCTGAAGATCCGAGACCTTCCCCTGCCCGACTTTGCCATCGTTCGTCTTCTCGCCGGGAGCAAAAGGGTAGTCCCCCATCTCCACCACCCAGGCGCGGCCTTTCTCATCCCAGTCGATGAACACCGGGTCCTGCACCAGAGGCTCCTGCGCCACCAACCCGATCTCATAACCCGGCTTCACCCGCATGGTTTTGAGCGACTCCTCCGGCGACTTCGGAGCCGGCCCTGGCACGCGCAGCAGTTCCTCCCGCGTCACCCGCTTCTTCCCATCTGCCGAGGTCAGCCCCCCATCTCGAAACACCGCCCCTTCCAGCAGCGGCAGTGCATTCGCATCCCCCGCCTTCCCCTCGCGCAGCACATTCGACCAGCCGCGATCCCACTGCACATTCTTCTTCTCCACCGGATTAAAAAGGAAGACTCCATAGCCCTGCGCATTCGAGACGATCAGGTCCTCATGCCCATCCTCATTCAGATCCGTAAAGACCACGCCGCCGCCTTTCACGATCTCCGGCAGCGGCGCGATCTTCCCCGCCTCCTCCACCGTGAGAGCCAGGGCCGCCGAACTGAGACATGAGAGAAGAACCATCAAACGCATGAGCACACATACGCCAGCCATCGCCCGGTTGTAGCGCCCAGCCTGGTGCTGGTGGAGACTTGTCCGGTCGTACATATCACCATGCATTGTTAAAGATGAAATGGCCGCATAGAAAAGCTTGAAGCTTTCCTCTGCGGCCCAGGAACTTCAGACGTTCAGCCCGGCCTAGATGAACCAGCAAACATCGTTGGCTTTGTTCACTGGCAGCGGCTCACGGTTAAACTTGATCTCCACGAGCGTGGTGGTGAAGGCTTGAAAGAGGGTGAAGTTTTGCCGTTCCAGCACAGCGGTGATGTCGAGCGTCACTGTTTGAAGTGCAGCATCGGGTTTGGAAATCAGGTTGGCTTCGCTGTCGTAGCCGAGGTAGCCCACGAGACGACTGCCAGTGTTGGCGATGACCTGGACAAACAGATTCTTCAGCCCATCGACCTTGAGCGCATCAAGATCCACATGGAAGCAGCGCAGGCTTTGATCTCGCGAATAGACATGCACATCCAGGTCAAAGCCGTTGATTTCGATCATTCTGCCCTGGGCGTTCTTGGTCAGCAGCTGGAGATTGTAGTCCTGGATGCCATCGCCACGCTCATCGACAGCCCGGATCACGAACTGCTGGAACTTGGGAGTCTCGCGGGTGTCATTGCTGAAGAGAGCAGCGGTGTCCGTGTTCCACTGATTGAATTCCCCAAGGGAACTGACCTGCAAGGCGGCGTGCACCCGCGCGACCAGATTCTCAGGAGGGTCTTCGACGATGCTGCCATGATTCAAGTCGGGCACGAGGTGAACAGGCAGGTTGATGTTTGACCACTTCTCCATCTTGATGCGCTGAGGGATGGGGCCATCCATCGGGGGCTGGGTCAGGTCGATGCTAATTTTTCGCGTGTTGAGTGCACAACCCGCAAGGCGCACCGTGCCGTCCGTGCCCGGTTTGTTCACCAGACGGCGAAGGCCGCCGTAGGCTTTGTTGCCGCAGAACACAAAGGCGTAAGGCGTGTCGGCATCCGGCCCGTAGAAGGGCTTGCTGCCGATCAAATCCAGGTGGGCAAGATCCCAGGTGAATTTGCTGCCCAGTTCGAGACCATAGAGCACCTCTTTCCCCGCTTCGAGGAAGTCAGCCCCCAGAGATTTATTGCCCTTGAAGAGCGCTCCTAGCGTACTGCGCCCAGTATGAGCAAGGGGAGAGCCAAAAGTGGCAGGTGCCAGACCGATGATGCGCTTCAACCGGCTGCGCCGCTGTGGATAGGTGGTGAGCCAGCATCGGATGACCAGCATGCCCGTGGAATGCACGATGACATCGAAATCCTGATCGTCTTTGATGGCAGCCTTGAGCCGAAGGGCACGATCAAAGCCCTCGGCGATGTCTTTGATCGTGACCTCGTCCGTCAATGACTCATAGGTGACGATATGGATCAGATTGGCCGGATGGCCTTTGGCAGCCAGTTTTTGCTTCCAGGTCTGGAAGGAATCTCCTTTGTCAGAATAGCCGTGAATGAGGATGAGTGGATTAGGCATAATAAAATAAGCGTGGGAAACCATCTAAACAGTTGGCCAAGCAAGTTAAAAGCCTAATCTATGACAGGCGGCGGCCTTTTGAGACCTAGACTTGGTTGATGTCGAGCACGCCTGTGCTGAAGCCGAACTTGTCTGTCTCCACGCCCATGCGCTGAGCCAGCGAGACGAAGAGATTGGAGAAGACGTGCTTCTCTTTGTCGATGGCGATGTGGCGACCATGCTTGTAACCGCCGCCAGCGAGGATGAGGGGAAGGTTCGCGGTGCTGTGGGCGCTGGCGTTGCCAAGGTTCGAGCCAAAAAGGACGGCGGTGCTGTCCAGCAGCGGGCGGCCATGGTCCTGGGTGTTCTTCAGCTTCGTGAGGAAGTCGGCAAAGGCGGTGAACTCGGCCGTCTCGATGACTTTCAGTTCGTCGATCTTCGCGGGGTCCTGGCCGTGATGGGAGAGATTGTGCCAGTCGTTCTTCACGCCTTCGATCTCGGGCACGGCATTCATGCCGCTGAGACGAAGCGTGACGGCGCGGGTGCTGTCTGTTTGCAGCGCGAGCACGAGGAGATCCTGCATGAGCTTCATCTTCCCGATGGCATCGGTGCGGCTCTGAATGTCGGTGGGAGGCTTGGCATCGACTTTGGGCTTGGGCTTCTGCACCCAGTCTTCGTTCTGCACGAGACGGCCTTCGAGGTCCCGCACGGCGGAGAAGTATTCGTCGAGCTTTTCCTGGTCGCGTTTGCCGAGCTCGTTGTGCAGTTTTTTCGCCTGCCCCATCACGGTGTCGAGAATGCTGCGCCCACGTTTCAAGCCGCGCACCTGAGCCGCGACTTCCTCTTTCGTGCCATCCACAAAAAGCTGCTGGAACGCCTTCGAAGGCGAACTCTCCGCTGGCAGCGGCACGCCACTGGCAGACCAGGAGAGTGAATCACTGCCGGTGCCGAGCACGAGACTCGGAAACCGCGTCTGTGTGCCGATGCGCTCGGCGATGAACTGATCGATGGAGATCGTGTTCTTGAATCCAGCGAGCCCCGGATGCTTCGATGAAGTGAGCCAGGTCATTTCGGAGGTGTGCCCGTTCGCACCATTTTGCTCCTCATGCTGGAGGCCGGAGATGACCGAGAAATCTCCCTTTAGCGACTTCAGCGGCTCCAGGTAAGGCGTAGGCATGTAGTCCGCTCCGGTTTCCTGAGGAAACAAAAACGGCGTGTGAAAGCCGAGCGTGGCGCACATGGCCAGGAAACGCGGCGGCGGCTGACCTGCGGCGGTCTGGGCGCGGGTGGCAAAGGCGGGCAGCATGGCCTCCAAAAATGGCAGGCTGAGCACGGTGCCGGTGCCGCGCAGAAAGGCACGACGGTCGAGGTGGCGTTTGGTGGCGATGTTCATGTCTCTGGGCAGGCTGAAACGAGCCGGAGTACGCTTGTCTGACAGGGAATGTTTGGCGAAGGGGGGGAGTCAGCCCCACATCCACCTCCCACGAGACTGTCGCGAGACTTGCCTTTGTGGACGGTTTGGAGTTTGCTCGGAGTAATGAGATTAATCTTCACCGCCCTCGTTCTGGCTGCGCTTTGCAGTTGCGGATCGTCGTCGCGCAGGAAGGAAAAATCGCTGGCTGACATGAAGATGGGCGAGCGCTTCAGCCATGGCTTGAAGGCGATGAAAGAGGGCAGCAACTCCAAAGACGCACGATTCCGCAGTCAGTATGACAAGGCCGCCACCGCCATGCTCTCGAAGGGAAAAGAGGGAAGCGCTGGCTGGCTCAGCCGAAAGAAGGCGGGTGGTCTTCAGGACTTCAACGGGGTGAAGTCCTTCAAGGCGGATCAATTCAAGACGCAGACTTTCTCCGAAGCCGATGACAAGAACTGGATGGGTAAGAAAGCGCTGACGGAGCGGGACAAGGTGCCTGCCTTTGCCGACACGACCTTCGGCACAAAGCAGAGCCCGTTTGGCAGTCAGACAGCGCGCGAGGGCTCCAAGATGTCCCGTGATGGCGATGATGTTTTTAAAACGACGATGAACCGGGAGGGGACGAAGAGTCAGAAACAGAACCGGGGACCGCGCATCATCGAGCTACCCGAGCAGTCGAAAGACCCGGCCTACACGGAAGAACAGGTGAAGAAGTTGCTCGGTCGCGACTGATCAGGCGCACTTCGCGGCGGCGCTGGTTTCCATCGCCTCCCACACGGCATCGACGACGCGCATGTAGCAGACGCCTTCGGTGAAATCGGGCTTCGGACGCGGAGCCTGCGGATCGCGCACAGCCTGGATGAAGTCGCGCTCCACGGTCCAGTCGCGTTGCATCTCGCTCGGCACAGGGATGCCTTCAGCGGTGGAGCCGGGTTTGCCGAGCGTGATCTCATCCGTGTTGAAGTCATAGCTCAGCATCCCGGCGCTGCCGTAGATCCAAAGCTTGTCCGTCGGTGCATGAGCAGCCACGCCACTGAACATCAGCGTCGCTTCGAGACCACTGCGGAAGCGAGCCAGCACATTCACGAAGTCGGGCGTTTCCACCACATAGCCCTGACGTTCGGGGATGACGACATTGCCGCGTGCCTCCACTTCGACGATGTGCCCGAGCCAGCGTTGCAGCACCTCGATGTAGATGCCGAGGGTCAAAATCTGGATGCCACTGACCTCTACCTTTTGCCGCCAATGGGCTGGCTGCGTGGCATCGAGCCACGAGGCACTGAAGCTGTGCAGCACGGCGTGGAAGGGCGTGCCGATGGCCCCCTCGGCGAGCAGTTTTTTCACCATCTCCCCGCCCTTCAGGCCATGCGGAGCCGGGCAGATGCCGGTGACGAGATCGGGGAAGCGCAGCGAGGACTCCCACATGCGCTCGGCCTGCTCCAGCGTGGCCGCCATGCGCGCCTGGGTGAAGACATGTTTCCCACAGTCCAGCCCAAAGCAGGTCGCGTCCCGATGCAGGTGTGGATGCGCACCCACCCAGACGATGTCGATGTTGTCATTGTCCACCACGTCCTCCCAGCGCGCGTGGGCCCTGGCCTCCGGCGCAAATTCAGCACAAAAAGCCTCCGCACTCGCCAGCGTCGAGTTCGCCACGGCGGTGATCTGGATGTTGGGCAGGGCGCGCAGGCCGGGCAGATGCCGCTGCTTCACGATGCCGCCTGCGCCGACGATGCCGATGCGGATGGGAGTGTCTTCGTTCATGGCGGCCTTCCTGCCACAAAAGGCCGTGAAGGGGAAGTGCGAGCTTCTCCTTCGTTGCCAAAACGTGATCAGCCGCGTATCACGCCCCGTGAACATCGTCCCCAATCTCGTCCGCTACGGCAGCATCGCGCTTGCCGTCGTTGGCGTGTGGCAAATGACCCAGGTCATGGCTGTCATCCGCGCGCAGGAGACTCCCATCACCCCGCCGCCCGTGAAGCCCCCGGAGAAACCTTTTGCCAAAGGCGTGGCCGCCACCGGCATCCTCGAGTCCGTGGATGAAAACGTCAGCATCGGTCCGCCCTCTCCAGCTCTGACCACGGACGTTTTGGTCAAAGTCTGGCAGAAGGTGAAGAAGGGTGACGCGCTCCTCCAGCTCGATGACCGCGAGCTCCAGGCAGAGCTCATCAATCACGAGGCTGCCATCGCCGTGAACCAGGCCAATCTCGACATCGCCCTCGCTCAACTTGCGAAGCAGCAGGACATGCTGGACCGCCTGAAGTCCGTGTCCGACCAGCGCGCCATCACCCAGGATGACCTGCGCAACCGCACCAACGATGTCACCGTCGCCAAAGCCCAGTCCGCGCAGTCCCAGGCCCAGCTCGCCGCCGCCCACGCCGCCGTGAAGCAGACAAAGCTGCTCATCGACCGCATGACCGTCCGTGCGCCGCGTGACGGCACCATCCTTCAGGTGAACATCCGCGCCGGTGAATACGCCTCCCCGCAGAACAAGCTGCCCGCCATCATCCTCGGTGAGGTGGACACCCTGCAAGTGCGCGCCGACGTGGATGAACAAAACGCCATGTCTGTACGCGCCGACATGCCCGCCAAGGCCTATCTCAAGGGCGACAGTGTCACCGCCTACGACCTAACCTTCGAGCGGATCGACCCCTTCGTCATTCCCAAGCAGTCCCTCACCGGAGCCAGCAACGAGCGCGTGGACACCCGGGTGCTGCAAGTGATCTACCGCTTGAAAGTGCCTGCGGGCAAAAGCCTCTACGTCGGCCAGCAGGTGGATGTCTTCATTGGGGAGAGGTGACCGCTTCAGCCATGCCTGAGTTTTCCCTTCCAGCCGACTATCCACGCATCCAGCGGGTGTCGAGTTTCCATGAGCTGGCCACGACTCCCTTTGAGAATGGAGTCAATGCCCTGTGCTGGGAGCGCGAGCTTCCGGGCAACTTTGCAGAAATCATGTCTCACCTGGAAACTCGGGAGGGAACCACGGCGCTGGAGGAGGACCAACTCCGAGCCCTGCCACTGAGCGAAGCGGGCAAAGTGGCCGTCGAGGTTCTCCTCGAAGATCTGCGCCTGCTTCGGGAACGCCATCTGGACCCCATTCTGGATTGCATCAATGGCTACATCCATGACGCAGACCCAGGCCCCGTGCCCACCGATGTGTGCTCCTTTCATGTGGATAGCGCCACGGTGGAGGCGGATACCTGGCTCTGCACTTACCACGGACCCTCGAGCGAAGGCCTGCGAAATGAAGAAGCCGTCCGGCGGGTGGACATCCCCGAAACTCGCGCCGAACTGCTCAGCCTCTTCGGCGGCGAGGATGACGAGGGCTTCCGCGAGCATCTGAGTGACAACTGTTTCGATCTTCACTACGCGCCCATCGGGGAGGCCCGGCCCTTTGTCTTTGGCCAGGGCAATCTCTGGCGCATTGCCGTGGCGTATCCCGGCTGCCCTGTGCCGCCCTGCATTCACCGTGGCCCCAAAACACTCCCCGGTGATCCACCGAGACTGCTGCTGATCAGTTAAGCTCGCAGGTGCGGACCTACTTCCCCTGCCCTGCCTGCCATGTCGGCCAGCCGCCTTTGAGGATGAAGCAAGCCTCCACAGGAACCATCGAGAGCAGCTTCTCGCGCACATGACGGCTGGCCTCGCACTTCTGGCCGCCGCAGTAGATGATGATGGGCTTCGTCGTGGCTTGCAGCGTGTCCAGCATCTCCAGCAGTTGCGCTTCAAAGCCCTGCTCATTGAGCAAACGCGCACCGGGGATGTGCCCGGCATCGAATTGATCTCGCGGGCGCGCATCCAGCCAGATGACATCCCCTTGCCAGCGCTGCTGGATTTCCTTCAGACCCACCTCATCGGCCTTCAGCGGCTCCTCCACCAAATACAGAGCCGGGGCGCGCGGGTGAAACTGAAAAGCGGCAGCCGCCACCACTGCGGCGAGCAGGGTGAGAAGCAATGCCTGGATCAGCGCCAGCTTCATGGATTCACACTGGCAGGCTTCCGATAGACCGAGAAGAAGGAGAGCTGGCGCTGATACTTCGGAATCTTGCTGTCCGTCTCGATCTTCAGCGCACCGAGCATGACTTCAGCGGTCGATTTGGGCTTTACCGTGACTTCGTATTCCTTGCCCGGCGTGATCTCCTTGAAGGAGAACTCCACCTGCTCCCGCGTCGAGCTGATGCGGGTGATCTTCATCGGCTCGCTGCCCTGCATCGTCACGCGGGTGACCTTGGGTTCGGCTGAATCACCCAGCCACCATTGCAGCGTCTTGGGCTCGATCTTGATGATCTCGGGCACCTCGATGACAAACGTCACCACCCATTCCGACTGCGCCGGATCATCCGTCTGCACATGCACGCTCTTCTCATGACGTCCGATGAAGCTGGAGATCTTGAACTCCGCCTTGCCCACGCCTTTTTCCCCTGGCTGATACACCGCCTTGTCCAGCGAGGCGCTCAGGCAACTGCAAGCACTGTCGATCTTGAGCACCTTCACCGGCTTCGTACCTTTGTTGTGAAACACAAACTCGGTGGTGATGCTTTCGTCCTCAGGCTTCGGCTTCAGCTCGATGACCGGCACCTCCGTCACCAGATCCGCACTGGCGGAGGCAAGCATGAGGGCGCTGAGACAAAGGAAGGTGGGGAGTGTCTTCATAGGGTAAAGATGCAGGACGAATGGCAGGGCTGTCAACGACTCACGCCATCATCTCGGCCACCCGCTTGGCAAAGTAGGTGAGGATCATGTCCGCTCCGGCACGGCGGATGCCGGTCAGGGATTCCAGGGCGAGCTTGTCCTCATCCAGCCAGCCGGTGGCAGCTCCGGCTTTGATCATGAGATACTCACCGCTCACCTGATACGCCGCGATGGGCAGCGTCGTGGCCGCACGGAGCTTGGCGATGATGTCCAGATACGGCCCCGCAGGCTTCACCATCAGGATGTCAGCCCCTTCTGCCTCATCCAGCGCCGTTTCACGCAGCGCCTCGCGAGCGTTCGCCGGGTCCATCTGGTAGGTCTTCTTGTCGCCCGCCTTCGGCGCTGAATCGAGCGCACCTCGAAAGGGACCATAGTAGGCGCTGGCATACTTCGCCGTGTAACTCATGATCGAGACGCCGGTGAACTCGGCGAAGTCCAGCGCCTTGCGCAGCGCGCCCACACGACCGTCCATCATGTCGCTCGGCGACACGATGTCCGCCCCGGCGCGAGCATGGCAGAGCGCCTGCTGGCTGAGCACGGCCACCGTTTCATCATTCAAAATGCGCCCGTCATCGGTGACGAGGCCGTCATGGCCGTCGCTGTTGTAAGGGTCCAGCGCCACATCCGTGATGACCGTCAGCGTCGGGTGAGCGGCTTTCAAAGCTCGGATGGCGCGCGGCACGAGACCTTTGTCATTGTGGCATTCCTCGGCCCCCCGCGTCTTGAGATCATCCGGGATGCGCGGGAAGAGCACCACCGCCGGCACCCCGAGTGCATGGGCCGCACCCGCTTCCTTCACCAGATCCTCCACGCACCAGCGCTGGCAGCCCGGCATCGCGTCGATGGGTGTGTTCGCCTCCCCTTCCTGAAGAAAGAGCGGATAAATCAGATGCCCCGGCGTCAGCTCTGTCTCGCGCACGAGATCACGGATGGCAGGCGACTGGCGGTTGCGGCGGGGACGGATGGGCAGGTTCATGGTCTCCCGGAAGCTAGGCCGTCTTCAGGAACAGGCAAGCCTGCTGCGGAGAGAGGATGCTCATGCCGTGGTGGTGGAGGTGCCAGCCGGTCTGCGGAAGGTAGCAAAACACCTCCTTGTCTGCGTGCTGATGTCATGGAAGGTGCCACACCTTGAGTGACTCCTCTGCCGCCGCCGCCCCACCCCTTGCTCGCTGGAGCCAGGAAGGATCGGCTGTCGCCCTGAAACTCTCCGGTGTTTGGCATCGGGATGGATCGCCAGTGACGGTGGAGGGCACGGTGCCTGCGACTTTGCCCACGAAGTATGACACCTCGGCTCTGGGCGAGTTTGACTCCACCCTGCCCGCCTTTCTTCTGGCCCACGTCCGGGCGGTCAGTCAGGCAGACGCGGAGGCCAAGCCTGCCTGGGACGGTCTGCCTGACAATCTGCGCGGCTTGATGGAGCTGGCGCTTGGCGTGCCGGAAAAAGGGGACACGAAGAACGACTCGAATGAGAGTTCGGAACTCAAGCAACTGGGCAAGCTGACGCTGAAAGCCTGGGAAGGCGTGCGCGGCACGGTCGAGTTCGTCGGGCAGTCTGTCCT
The DNA here is from genome assembly GCF_044378005.1 of Prosthecobacter sp. GTDB lineage: Bacteria > Verrucomicrobiota > Verrucomicrobiia > Verrucomicrobiales > Verrucomicrobiaceae > Prosthecobacter. The sequence continues at coordinate 5,383 of NZ_JBILYB010000144.1, read as the reverse complement.
ATCCCTGATGCGCTTCGCCACGGGGCGCGCGCGTTTCCGCCGTAGTGATTTCTGGCTCACGGTGCAGGAGTGCGGACTGGAGGCGCTGCCCATCGTCTCGCTCATCAGCTTCCTCATCGGTCTGATCCTGGCCTTCGTGGGGAATGTGCAGCTCACGAACTTCGGCGCGAACATCTTCGTCGCCGACCTCGTGGGTATCGCGATGGTGCGGGAAATGGGCGTGGTGATGACGGGCATCATCATGAGCGGCCGCACGGGCGCGGCCTTTGCGGCGCACATCGGCAGCATGAAGGCGAATGAGGAGATCGACGCGCTGCGCACCTTTGGCCTGAACCCCTTTGATTTCCTGGTGCTGCCGCGTCTGCTCGCGCTGATGCTGATGCTGCCGATCCTGACCATCTACTCGAACATCATCGGCATCGCCGGTGGCATGGTGGTGGGCGTCTCGGTGGGCATCCCGCCGGTGCTGTATTGGAATGAAACGCTGCTTTCCATCGACATGACCACGGCCTCTCTCGGTGTCTTTAAAAGCTTCTTCTTTGCCGCTGCCATCGCCATCACCGGCTGCCAGCAAGGCATGATGGCGGGGAACTCCTCCGCTGCAGTCGGCGAGGCCACCACGCGCGCGGTGGTCGCCTCCATCACGGCACTGGTAGTGATTGACTCCTTGTTCGCCGCCATCTTCACCATCCTCGACATCTGACCAGCGATGACACCACTGCCCGATCCTCCCAGCGCCAAGATCTCCGTGCGTGATCTGCGCATGGCCTATGGCTCCTACGTGGTGATGGACAATCTGAGCTTCGACATCCAGGCGAAGGACATCTTCATCATCATGGGCGGCAGCGGTTGTGGGAAAAGCACGCTGCTCAAGCACCTCATCGGCCTGCGCGAGCCGGCGAAAGGCAACGTCTTTTATGATGGCGACAACTTCACCACCACCGATCCCGATGAGCGCGAGCGCTTCATCCGCCGCTTCGGCGTGATGTATCAATCCGGTGCGCTGTGGTCCTCACTCACGCTCGCCGAGAATGTGGCGATGCCGCTGGAGGAGTTCACCAAGCTGCCGCCAAAAACCGTGCGCGAACTGGTGTCCTACAAGCTCTCGCTCGTCGGCCTTTCCGGCTACGAGGACTTCTATCCCAGCCAGCTCAGCGGCGGCATGAACAAACGCGCAGGCATCGCCCGCGCCATGGCGCTGGACCCGGACATCCTCTTCCTCGATGAACCCGGCGCGGGGCTCGATCCCCTCAGTTCACGCCGGCTCGATGATCTGATCCTGCGTCTGCGCGACAGCCTCGGCTCCACCGTCGTCATCGTGACGCACGAACTCGCCAGCATCTTCAGCATCGCCAACAACTCCGTCTTTCTCGACACCGAAACCCGCACGATGGGTGCCACCGGCAATCCATCTGAACTCCGGGACCACTCCGAGAGTCCTACCGTGCGTCGTTTCCTGAATCGCGGAGCTGAAACCCAAAAAGCATGAGCAAGAAAGCCAATCCAACTCTCATCGGTGCCTTCACCCTGGTCGGTCTCGTCCTCGCGGCAGTGGCCGTCGTGCTCTTCGGCGCGGGCAAATACTTCGAGGAGTCCCACCGCATCCTGCTGCACTTTGAAAAGAGTGCCATCGGCCTGCTGGTCGGCTCGGATGTGCGCTTCGGTGGCGTGCGCATCGGCCGTGTGGCCTCCATCAGCGTGCTGGTGGACCGGGAGAAGAATCGCAAGATCATCCCCGTGGTGGTGGAGTTGGCTGAGACGGAGCTGAAATCGGTCGGAGCCACCACCGGCAGCGCCATCGACTTTTCCAGCGAAGCCGGTGTGGCCAAGGCGGTGAAGGAAGGCCTGCGCGCGGGCATGAAGCAGCAGAGCCTGCTTACCGGGATGCTTTACATCGAGTTCGACATCGTGCCCGACGTGGAAGGTTTTGTGTATGCAGGACCCGGCAAGGCCGACTACCCCACCGTGCCCACCATCCCCACGGAGATCGATGAACTCATCGCCGGAGTGGCCGATGGCTTGAAGAAGATCAACGCGCTGGATCTGCCTGGCGTGATCAAAGACCTGCGCACCGTCCTGGTCAGCGCCGAAGGCCAGCTCAAGCAGCTGAACATGAAGGCGATCAACGACAACGTCGTGGAGATCACCAAGGACATTCGCGCCATCACCAGCAATGACAAGATCAGCCACGCCTTCACCACGCTGGATGAAGCTCTCATCGACTTGAAGACGCTGATCGCCAAGGCGGACAAAGGGATCGAGCCCATCATGGCCGACATCGACAAGGTCGCCATCAAAGCCAACACCAGTCTGACCAGCATCGAAACCGCATCGAACGATCTCGCCAAAATCACCAACCCACGCGGCCCGCTGATCCTTCGCATCCAATCAGTGCTCCAGGAAACCGAGCGTGCCGCCCGCGCTATCAAGGAACTGGCCGATGACTTGAAGCGCAACCCCAACGCCATCCTGAAAGGCAAAGAACAAAAGCCATGAAGCGCCTCCTTTTGCTGATTCCTCTGCTGCTGAGTTCCTGCTCACTGCTCATGCCCGTGCGTGACACTTCCGTGCGCCATCGCTTGGAGCCCACCGTACCCGACCGCAGTTCCAAAGCTTCAAGCCCCAGTGTCGCCATCGCCCGCGCTTCCCTGCCTGCCTATCTGGATCGTGAAGAACTCGTGACGCGTGATGCCGGAGGCGAGCTTCAAAAACATGACTCCCACCTCTGGTCCGAGTCGCTCGACACCGGCATCGCACGAGTCATTGCCACCAATCTCCGCCGCCTCACCGGATCCCGGGCGATCCTGCCCATCGATGACTTCATCGCACTCGACTACAGCCACCTCGTCGAACTGCGCATCGCCCAGTTTGATCCCGATGCCTCGGGCAATCTTATCCTTCGATGCAGTTGGAAAGCCCAGCCGGTGGAAGGTGGCGAAGTGAAATCCCAAAGCTTCAACACGGCGATCCCCATCCAGCCAACCAAGGCCCCCATCACAGGCCGCATCACCGCCATGAACGAAGCGTTGGAACAGCTCGCGAGAGTCATTGCGAAGTCGCTTTAATCTATCAGCGCTTCATCACCGGCAGCAGGATGTGTGAGGGATGATCGGCATCATGATGGATGGTGTTAATGGCGGTCTTCACGCGGCGGTGCTGCTGGAGTGGCTCGCCAGTATTCGGGTTCACATCGAAGCGCGGGAAGTTGCTGCTGCTGATGTCCACCCGTAGGCGATGACCTTTTTTGAAGACATTGCTCGTCGGGTAAAGGCACACGGTGAGTGGATAGATCTTCCCAGGCTCCATGAGCTTCTCTTCCTTCAACGAGTCACGGAAGCGCGCACGGCAGATGCCATCGGCAATGTTGAGATCGAAGCCGCCGGGCCAGTCGGTGCTCGGCGGATAGACATCCACCAGCTTCGCGGTGAAGTCCGTGTCCACGCAGTCGGAAGATACCCAGAGCTTCACTTCGAGTTCGCCGGTGACTTCGAGATCTTCCTTCAGCGGCTCGGTTTGGAAAACGAGGATGTCATTCCGCGATGACAGTGGCAGCGGCTGCGTCCAGTTCCACACATGCGGTCCGCCGCGCTGATCCCACGCGCCTTGCAGCATGATGCCATCACCGCTGGAGATGTTGCCACCGATGGTCGGCACAGGCAGTTTCGGATCAAAGGTGTAGCTCGACTTGCCCTGCTGCTTCTTCGTGGAAAGCGCGCCATCACTGCCGAAGTAGAACGGCGTTGGCTTCACGTCCGCAGGCGGCCAGACCTTGGAGTCGTGCCACTCGCCGCCGTGGAAGAGCAGGCCTTTGTCTGTCTTGTGACCATCCCCTTTGCCCATGGTGAAGTAGCGCACCTTGGTGGCAAAGGGCGCGGCCTTGCCGACACTGTTATCGTTGCCCTTGAGCGTATGATCATACCACTCGAGACGCCACGCGAGTTCATCGGCAATGGCCGCCTCATCACCGAAGTCCGCCATGCCATGCGTGCTCTTCGCCTGCTGGCCGTGAATCCACGGCCCCATGATCAAATACACATCGCTCTTCAGCACCGGCGTCAGCGTGCGGAAATTTGTGGTCGTGTTTCCCGCCCAGGAGTCATACCAGCCACCGACGAGATAGACGGGCATGTCTTTGTAGTCGGCGGCGTGGTCGATGATGTTGTTCTGCGCCCAGAACTCATCGTTTGCGCCATGACGCATCGCATTGATCAGCCAGTCTTCGTATTCCGGTGCGAGTTTGAGAGGCGTGACTCCTTTGCGCAGCGGTAGATTGGCAATGTAGCTCAGCCGGTTGTCCGCCATCTCCTTGAGTACCGTTTCCGTGCCTGGGTCTTGCGCCGCGTTGCTCCCCTTCCCGCCATTGAGCATGATCCAGTTCCAGAAGCGCATCTCAAAGGCACCCGCATTGCGCATCGACTGCACACCGCCGTTCGACACCGCATCCACCGGAATCACGGTCGCCAGTCCGGGTGCCTTTGCCAGCGCCATGGCGTGCTGCGTGCCGCCGACATAGCTCGTGCCGATCATGCCGATCTTCCCATCACTCCACGGCTGCGCGATGATCCACTTTGCGCAGTCCACACCATCCGGCGCATCATCCGTCATCCAATGCCACACTCCCTCGCTGGCATAGCGGCCACGCGTATCCTGCGCCACGAAAACGTAGCCATGACTGGCAAAGTATTCCCCATGCTTCTTCGAGCCGCTCTTGTTGTAGGGCGTGCGCGTCAGGATCACCGGCAGCTTCGTCACATCACCCGCAGGCTGATACACATCCGTCGCCAGCTTCACGCCATCCCGCATCGGCACCATGAGATTGGTTTCGATGACCAGATCACTGGCCGGAGACTGGGCTTGGACCGTGGTGAGAAGAAGGCTGGCAGCCAGCAGATGAAGGAATGAGCGAACGAAGAAGCTTGACATGGCATGAACCAACGGGACGAACCCCCGTGACTTTCCTCGCGAACGGAAGATCGCGATCACCGCGCCCGTTACGTCAGTTCGCCACAGGCGCTCCCACACATGTCCACTCTCCTGCTCGTCCGCCTCTGGCTCATGGTCTTCCTGCATTACTTCATCTGGGGTGCCTGGTATTCAGCGATGAGCACCTACCTCTCGAAGCTCGGCTTTGAAGGCAGCCAGATCGGACTCGCGTATGGCACCACGGCGGTGGGTGCGCTCGTGTCGCCTTTCATCGTCGGCATTGTGGCGGACCGATTCTTTGCCACGCAGCGTATCCTGGGCGTCCTGCATCTGGTCGGCGCTGCATTGCTCTACTGGGTGTCCACGTTGAAGGATTTCAGCAGCTTCTATCCGGTGCTCATCGCCTACACCATCACTTACATGGCTGGGCATGGACTCACGAATGCTCTGACCCTGCATC
>NZ_JBILYB010000271.1:0-3991 GCF_044378005.1 Prosthecobacter sp. | reverse complement strand
AGCCCACCGCCGCCGAGAAAGCCCGCCTCAAGGACGCGAGCACCGAGGACATCGTCTTCGCCCTGCTCAACGGGCAGCAGTTCTTGTTTGTGCAGTGAGGTTGATCGGGCTCCCGAAGACTCACTCCACCCAAAACGAGAACAGCCGCCCGTTCTGCACGCTGAACTCCAATCTCACCGGCTGGTCTTTTCTCGCGGAGAGCTTGGTGAGTTCGGGAAGGGCGATGTCGATGGCATCGCGTTCCTTGATCGTGATCTTTTGCAGCGAGACGCCAGACTCATCGAGCAGGCTCACCGTGAGGATGCCGAACTTCGCCGCCGCATTCACATGCAGGGTGCCGCCATCGTGAATGAAGGGCTTTGTGCGCAGGATACCGGGGCGGTAGTTGCCCTCCATCGCGACAAAGCGGTCGCGCTGAATCGTGGCGAGGCCGAGCGAGCCGCGAAACGGCGACACACCGGCGAGCAGCTTCGGATTGTCCTCAGGAATCCAGCGCGTGCTGTGCAGGCCATTGCGCCCGGTGTAGTAAAACCACAGCTCATCACCGACGACGAGCGGATCGGCCGTCGGTGGCGAGATGACGCTGCGATCCCACTCGCCAAAGCCGCCCTGCGCGAGAAAGGGCGAGCGGTCGCTGAGACGCTGCCAGGTTTTGTTATCGCGGCTCACGGCGAGCTGGATGGGCAGCGTGACGCTGTCAGGATTGTTAAGAAACATGTGCACGAGGCCGATGTGCAGCCCGGCATAGGGAATGCTGCGCATGTCGTAAATCTCCGTGGTGGGCGTGTCCTGCGCATCGCTCGCCAAAACGAGATCACCCTTCTCTGGCGTCCAGTGGATGAAGTCCGCGCTTTCGCAGCGGATCACGGCGCGGCCCGCGTTGTATTGCAGATTCGGCTCGGCGGCCTGCGCGGCCTTTTTTGCATCGGTGACGACGCCAAAGGCACGCCCGAGCATGATCCAGCGCTGACGCTTCTCATCCCAGGTCACATGGATCGGCGCATCGAGCGTGGCGTAGCTCGCGGGTTCGTTGTGCGGCGTCCAGTGAATGCCATCGGGGCTGAAGGCCACGCCCAGCGCGGTGAGTTTGCCCGGTTTCGATGTGGGAGTGCGCTGAAATTTCCGGTCGATCCACAGGTAAGCCATCTTGTAGCGCTTCTGCGGATCGGTCTCGCGCTTGTCTTTGATGACGCCGCTCGCGTAGCAGAAATACGTCCATCCGCGCTCACGCGACCGCAGGTAGGCCAGCTTCTCCGGTGGCGCTTCCTTTTGATCAAACTCAAAGCCGCTGAGGATCACGCGATTCGTCGGCTCCGCGTCGAACTCGGGAAACAAATGCAGCTTGGGCCGCTCCCAGGTGATGCCATCCTTGCTCGTGAAGTAAAACACGCCCGGCCCGCCGCCGTCGATCCACGCTTTGAAGAGGCGTTCCTCCTCATCAAAGATCACCGATGGCAAAAAGTAGCCCTCCGGCTCCCAGGCGGCCCGCGGCACGATCATCGGATTCGCTTCATGCTTCCGCGCCTGCTGCACGCGTCGCGTGAGATGCTCCGTGTGCTCGATGAGATGGTCGTCGAGGAAAAGCTGATGCGTCTTGCCAATGCGGACGGGCTCGGCGGCAGTGGCCGAGAGAACGATGAAGAGAATGAAAAGCGAACGCATGCACCGCATACGTCCGCAGGAGGGCATTACTTCTTCCCGAGGTTGTTTGGTTCTGCCGCATGCTCACCGGCAACTACGAACGACATCACCAGACGCTGGCGAGGTGTCCAGTTCATGACTTGCAGGGACATTGGTGAATGACATGTTTGCGTCATGTTGCTTCGTTCTTCTATTTCCGGCTTCCTGATGCTCCTTGTCTGGGCTTCATTGACCTGCTTTGGGCAGGAAAACTTGCTGGATGAAGCCAGATGGAAGAGTGAGGGCCTGACCCGTGCCACAAACAGCTTTGTCAGCGTGACTCGTGCGCCGCATCCAGAAGGCGAAAAAGTGTCCGCGCTTCATTGCGAGCGGGAAGCTCGCTGGTGGGGCGATTTGGTGGTCGTAAAGCATGACGGGGATGCCGTGTTCGGTTTTGTTTCCCTGCCTGCCGACTATCTGGAGGATGCGGGACATTACGTGCGCGATTTCTACTGGCGAGAAATCCGCGAGGTAGGCTGGGTGCTGCATGTGTTTACAAGTACCCATCGCCGCAACGGCTCACTCTGGCTTCTCGAACTCAAAGACGGGCAAATGCGCTCCTTGATGCACACACGTGCAGTGGCGCAGAATGATGAGCGTTGGTTTGACCATGGACAGTTGCAGATCGAACACATGGACGGTGATGCATCCAAGCCAGTCATGCTGAGACTGCACGGAACTGAACATCGAGTGGATGAAATCGGAAGAACATCTTCAGCCAAAGTGGATCAACGATGGCTCTGGGATGCTGCCAAACGCCAGTTCGTGCCGATGACAGGTTCCCAAGTGCCGTCGAAGTGACGAAACATTACCCAATTCTGAGCCGAAGGCTCCTTGGACTGCGGCAGCCTGCTGGCCGTCGAGTGGCCCAACGACCTTTCGCAAACTTCCACCGCTCTCGCGTAGGCGTGAGCCGCAGTGCTTTCTTGATCACCAAAAGCCTTCGGCGGCAGCAGGGCTGCCTCAGGAAAGCGGCAGCAGGCTGCCGCAGTCCATGTCATATCACTTCTTCTTCCCAAGGTTCTTCAGCTCAGTCTCGGTCCACATCATCATGCGGCCTTTTTCTTGTTCGCGAATGCTGGTGACGGTTTTGGTTTCGACGGCGCTGGCGGTGTGTTCCCACTCGCGGCGGATGTAGGTGAGCACGCCGGCGATGTCTTCATCGGTGAGTTGGGGCAAAGGCGGCATGGCGAGGTTGTAGGTGCGGCCGCTGACTTTCACGGGGCCGGCGAGGCCGTGCATGACGATGCGGGCGAGCACGTCGGTTTTGCCGAGAACCCATTCGCTATCGACGAGCGGCGGCGCGAGACCGTCGAGACCGAAGCCGTGCGGCTGATGGCAGGCGGCGCAGAGCGTGGCGTAGATGGTTTTGCCTTTCTCAAAGAGGGCGGTCTGCTCAGCGGTGAGCGGTTTGATGACGGGCGGTGTGGGGGCGCCGGGTTTGCCGGGCCAGACGAGGCGTTTTTCGAGGTCAGCGGGCAGTTTGAGCTTCGGTGGGGATTTTTCGAGCCACACGAGCTTCACGGTCTTCGATTTGCTGTCGGTCTTGGCGAGGCCTTTGAGGATGGTGTCGCGGTTTTCGGGCGAGTTGGCGGCCAGATCGAGCATTTCGGCGATGGGACCAGCTTTTCCGGCGAGAGCGATCAATTCGGCCAAAGCACCGATGACGGCCTTGGAGCCATCCGAAGGCGTTTGGGCGAGTGTTTTGGCAAAGGCGGCTTCTTTGCCGCGCAGGCCGGTGAGGGCGGCTTCGCGGATGAGGGCGTTTTTGCCGTGTGTGGCGAGCAGCGGGGCCAATGCGGCCTCGTTGATCGTTTTGATGGCGAGGTTGGCGAGCACGAGCGGATGTTTTTCAGCAGCGAGCTCGAAAACGTAATCGCGAGGTGCCACACGCACCGCAGCGGCACGGACGTGCTCGCTTGGGTCGGTGAGAGCGGTCTTCACGATGTCTGGCGTGATGGCGGCGAGGCCGTCGAGCGTCCAAAGCGCATGCTCGCGGGCGATGGGGCTTTCGTTTTGCAGCAACTCCTTCAACGCGGGCACCGCAGAGGCATCGGCGGACTCGACGATGAGTCGCTGAGCGGTGTCGCGGACCCAGCCGTTGGCATGCGTGAGGAGTTTCGCGTCTTTCGTGACCTTCACGGGCTTGGCGTTGCTGCCTTCCGGCACGATGCGCCAGATGCGGCCCATGTTGAAGGGCTGCTCGAGTTTTCGCGCCTGGATGTTCGCGATGAGGTAATGCGTGAGGAAGCTCTGGTGCTGGATGATGCCGCGATACATGTCCACGAGGTAAAGCGCACCGTCGGGGCCG
>NZ_JBILYB010000022.1:0-56586 GCF_044378005.1 Prosthecobacter sp. | reverse complement strand
TTTTTGGTAAAGATGCGCTGGTAGAGGGACACGGTGGCGGGATCCAGCGGGGCGACGATCTCGGCGCGCTCGGCTTCGACTTCAGCGAGGCGGTTCTTCACGCCTTCGGCACGCTCGACGAGCTGCTTGAGTTCTTCATTCACGCGGCCCTGGGTGATGCCGAGTTTGCCCTGAGCTTCTTTGAGCACGGCTTTGGCGGCTTCGAGTTCCTCCATGAAGCCGATCTCCTTGTCCTCCAGGTTATGGACGTCGGTCTCGTAACGTTTGATCTCGACGCCGAGGGCTTGGAACTCGTCGTTCTTGCGGGTCTCGAACTGCTGGTCGTTGAGGCGCTTGATGGTGTTTTGCCGCGTCTGGATGTCCAGCTCCACACCTTTGATCTTCACCTCGACCTCTTTTGCCTTCAACGATGCGGCCTCGACGGCAGCGGTGTCACCGGCGAGCTGGGCTTTGGCGGCGGCCTCATGCTTGGGCACGTCCTTGAGGTCTTTTTTCAGGGCGCTGATGCGCTGGTCACGTTCTTGGAGCTGGAGGAGTTTCGGGATCTCGGGGTGCATGTGCGTGCATGATGGCGCAGGGCGGGGTGAAAAGGCAATTTCTCTTTCTGGATTGCTGCGCGAGTGGAGGACGCCCTACCGCGCCCAACTCCAGGCCAGCGCCGCTACGCAGGCGAGGATCAATGCGATGCTGGTCCAACCAGCGATGCGTGCCCATGGGCCCTGCCGGGCAGCACCCATGATCGCGGAATTGCTGGCGAGCAGTTGCAATGCGATGACGTGCAAAGGCAGGATCATGGCATTCACCACCTGGCTGGTGTAGATCAGGGGGATGAGCGGCAGATCAGGCAGTGAGACCACGCTGACGCAGGCGATGGTCAGGCCGATGAAGGCGGCGTAGAACCACTGGAAGTGATGGGAGTCGAGGTCGAGCGAGGCCGGCTCACCGACGCCTTCGGCAATGGAGTAGGCGGTGGCAATCGGCACGATGGCTGCCGCGAGCAGCGAGGCCCCCAGGAGTCCGGCCCCGAAGATCACGGTCGCAAACCGGCCCGCCAGAGGCTGCAACGCCTTGGCGGCATCCCCAGCATCGGCGATGTGGACGCCTGCTTTGTTCAGCGTGGCGGCACAGGCCACAGCGATGGCCAGGCCGATCACTCCCGTCAGCACGGAACCGATGACCACATCCACCCGCGCCCAGCGCAGGGTTTGGAGGGAGATTTTTTTATCCACTGCATAGGACTGGATGAAAGCCAGCCCCCACGGAGCGAGCGTGGTGCCGAGTGCCGCAGCGATGGCGACCCAACCTGCGGCGCTCGTCGGCAAATGCGGGATCAGCGAGTGCTGCCACACGGCGCTCCAGTCCGGCGCGGCCAGAAAGCCATCCACAATGTACAGTGCGAGCGTGGCCGAGATGACCAGGAGCACACGCTCCACGCGATGAAATGAACCCAGCACGACCACTAGAGAAATGAGCAGACCCGCCACTGGGGCGCTGACCCAGGAGGGGATGCCCACGAGACCGCCCGCCGCCGAGATGCCGGCATACTCGGCGCAGATGGTTCCGAAGTTGGCGAACAGCAGAGCACCGACGGCAAAGTAACCCGCGCCCTTGCCCCACTTCTCGCGGATCAGGCCGACGAAGCCCTTCCCCGTAGCAGCGCCCAGACGCACGGCCATCAAATGAAACTGCACGAGCAGCACCGTCGAAGCCGGGATGATCCACAGCAGACGATAACCAAAGTCAGCACCCAGGACCGAATAGGTCGTGATGCCCGCTGGGTCATCGTCGGAGAGACCCGCGAGCAGCCCCGGTCCGAGCACGGCCAGAAACGCCACCCAGGCATTACGGCCCGATTTCAGCATCTGGGCAAAACGCAGGCCGATGCCGCGCTGATGGTGCGCCACGGCATGAGGCGGAGCACCTTTTTTCCGGCGTCGCTTTGAGGCGGCTTTGTGCGCAGCTCTATGCATGAGGATGGGTCCTCAAGAAGCTGGAGGTGAGTGCTGTTTGATGCCGCTTCATCGTGAAAGTCATCGGCTTCAGAGATACTGCAGTTACCTCCGCGACTTGCCCTTGGCCTTGCCGCTGGTGCTCATCTTGGATTTCGGATCTTTGCCACGGACGCTCATGCGGAAGGGCACGCCGGGGGCGGGCCATTCCGTGCGGATGACGGTTTCGAGGAAGCGCATGTAGCCTTCCGTCATCTTTGCGGCGCGATTGGCAAAGAGGATGAAGTGCGGCACGGGCACCTGATCTCCCTCATGCGTGTCGGCGAGTTGGGTGACGTAGAGCAGTTTGAAAGTGTGCGGGCTGCGTCCGAGCGGGCCGGGGGTGTCTTCGATGGCCTTGTGCATGAGGCGGTTCAGCACGCCGGTGCCGATGCGGGTCTGCGCGCCTTTACGGACGGCTTCGATCTGCACGAAGAGCTTGCCGATGTTGTCTTTGTCCTTCGCCGAGGTGGCGACGAGCGGGGCGTAATGGAGGAAGAAGAACTCGTGGCTCATGGTGTCCTTCAACTCTTCCAGGCGGTCCTTCTGCTGTGCGGTGGGATGATAGAGGTCGAACTTGTTCATCACGAGGATGCAGGGCTTGCGCTCCTCAAGAATCATCTGGGCGATCTTGCGGTCCTGCATCTTCGCGCCTTCGGCACAATCAATGACGAGGAGACAGATGTCGGCGCGCTTGATGGCCTGGTAGCTGCGCTGGATGGAGAAGATCTCGACATGGTCTTCCACCTTGGACTGACGGCGGATGCCGGCGGTGTCGATGAGCTGGTAGCGCTTGCCGTTGTAAGTGCAGAGGATGTCCAGGCTGTCGCGAGTAGTGCCGGGCACCTCGCTGACGATGGCGCGCTCCTGGCCGAGCACGGCATTGACGAGGGAGGACTTGCCCGCGTTGGGCCGCCCGACGATGGCGATCTTCAGCGGACGGGCGGCGTGCTTCGCATCGCTCTCTTCGTCGGTGAGTTCCACCTGCTCTTTGAGTTCCAGACGCTCGGAGATGATGTCCACGAGGTTGTCGATACCATAGCCGTGCACGGCGCTGACTTCGGCCATTTCATTGAAGCCGAGTTTGGAAAACTCGCTGGAGCTGAGGCGGCGCTTCTCGGAGTCCGCTTTGTTGCAGACGAGGACGACGTGCTTCTTTGTGCGGCGGAGCATGTTTGCCAAAGTCAGGTCGATAGGAGTGATGCCCTCCACCACATCCACGACGAAGAGCAGCAGGTCCGCGACATCGAGCGCGATGCTGGCCTCCACCTGCACCTGCGCGGTGAGCACGTCCTCGGTGTTGGCACCGATGCCGCCCGTGTCCATGATCTGGAAGACCTGCACGCCGCGTCGGCACTCGGCGGTGATGCGGTCACGAGTCACCCCGGCCAGATCGTGGACGATGGAGATGTTCATGCCTGCGAGGCGATTAAAGAGAGCGGACTTGCCCACATTCGGGCGGCCTACGATGGCGACGGTTTTCATTTTCGGACTTCGGAACGAGTTTGGTTGGCCTGCACTTCGATGGCTGCGGGCGAAAGTCAACCGCTGGAGCCGCAGGCGCGGGGCGATCCGCCCCTCCCGACGGAGGAAAATGCATCACGGGTGAAATTACTCTTGTCCGCAGCCCGGCTTGTACGCAGACTGGATTTCCCTCCAACCACCGTGGTTATGAAAGTGCCCCATCCTCATCGTATCGTCGTCGCCCTGCTGCTCAGCCTGCCCCTGTTTGCCACCGCAGAGATGCGCAAGTGGACGAGCAAAGCCGGAACCTCCCTCGAAGCCGAAATGACCGGCGTGGACATCACCGCACGCACCGTCACTTTAAAGAAAGCCGATGGCTCGGCCATCACGATCCCCATTGATGCTCTGGGAGATGCCGACAAAGCCTACGCCGCCGCCGAGTGGAAGAAGATGCAGTCCATGCCCGCCGCCACGCCTCCGGCTGCCCCTGCACCCGCTCCCACCACACCACCCGCCCCCGGCGCACCTGCGGCCCCTGCCGCCAAGCCCGCCGCAGCTCCTGCTGTCAGCGCCAAGCCTGCCCCTCCGCGCCCGGCTCTCACCATCATCCCCGCCAAGAGTTTCAAAGCTCCCAACAGTGCTGACTACATCAGCAAGGTGCTCAAGGTCCGCCCCCGCCTCATCCACGCCCAGCCCGGCTGGACCTACCTGAAGGGCCTCATCGCCACCGATCCCTTGTTTGCCAAGATGGTGGCGAACCTCAAAGCGGGTGGCGAGAAATTGCTCGAAGCCCCCGAACTCACCCGCGTCTTCGGTGAAGTGCAGGGCACCAACACACCCGGCTCCCAGGCTCTCTTCCGCATGGCCACCCTTGGCACCCTGCACTTCCTCGATGGTGACCCGCGCTGGAAAGAGCGCGGCGTGCGCGAGATGATCGCCATCACCGACCCCGCCACTTTCCAAAACTGGTATGTCGATGAACCCGCCGTCACCTCCGACTTCCTCATCGCCGCCTGCCTTGGATATGATTACTTCAAGGATGGTTTTACAGAGAAGCAGCTCATCGACGTGAAGACCTACATCCTCGAAAAGGGCATCGGTGCCCTGGCCGCGCACATCAAAGGCGAGCCCGTCCCAGTCAGCGCACGAGGTAAAGCCGCCGGCATCGAAGATGCCCCCAAAGCCAAGGCTCCCGCCAAAGCCGCCCCCAAGAAGGCCGAAGATGAAGATCCCGACTCCGAACACATGACCATGGCCTCCGCCCTCCTCATGGCCGCCATCTGCTTCTCCGACGACGATGCAGGTGCCGCCCGTCAAGCCGTGGATGGTGCCGCGAAGGTCTTTGGCAAAGGCATGACCCGTTTCGCTCCCGCTGGCATTTGGCCCGAGGGCTTAGAGGCGGGCGATACCGTCCTCGACTACGCCGCCATGCTCCTCCAGACCTTGAAGGCCAACACGGGCGGCGACTTTGGCTTTAGCATGATCGAGGGCCTGCCCCAGGCTGGTCTGGCCCGCGTGCATCTCGTCGGCCCCTTCGGCAGCCTCTTCAATTACGGAGACAGCGACAGCACCAGCCTGCCCCGCTCCTGGGTGACCACCTGGCTCGCCAGCCAGCACGGGAACTTCGGCAGCAAAGCCCTCACCGCAGGAGCCGCCCCCGCTGCAACCTCCTCCAACCTGAGCCTCACCGGTCACATCCTCTATTATAACCCACATGCCGCTGGCGATGGTGCTACGGAATCCCTCGACTACGGCTTCGCCGGAGGTCAGATCGCCGCCCTGAGGTCCGCCTGGGACAGAGCCGCTTACTATGTCGCCCTCAAAGGCGGCGACAACAGCATCCCCACCTCTCAGCTCGACCTCGGCACTTTCATCCTCGAAGTCGCCGGCAAACGCTGGGGAGTCGAACTCGGCGCAGAAAGTGATCGTGCCGCCGGCTTCGAACCCAAAGCCGCCGACCGCACCAAGCGCTACCAGCTCTACCTCGAAGGCACCCCCGGCCAGAACACCCTCGAAATCGGCCAGGAAGAGGAAGCTCCAGCCGCCAAGAAAGGCGCACCACCGCCAAAGCCCATCATCAGCACCAACCAGAGTCTGGATGGCAAATCATCCCTCCTCTTGGTCAAGAGCAGCCCCGAAGTCGGCATGGCTGCCCTCGACCTCCAGGACGCCTACTCCAAGTCCGCCAAAGAAGCCACACGCGGAGCCATGGTGGTGCGCGGTGCCAAGAGCTATGTCGTCATCCAGGATGATCTCATCATCAAGAACTCCACCAACGTCACCTGGAAGATGCACACCCGCGCCGAAGTCGCCGTGGATGGCACGAGCGCCACACTGACAGATGCAGGCCAGAAGCTCCATGCCGTCATCCTCTCCCCTCCCGGAGCCACTTTCATCACCGAAGCCGCCCCGGAGCCACCGAGTGAGCAAATGAAAAAACTCACCAACATTCGCGTGCTCAAAGTCGCCCTCGCTGAAACCAAAGGCCCGCAAACCATCAGCATCGCCTTCGCCCTGAATGAGCCTCCGCCAGCCCATCCCGTCAAGCCGATCTCCGAGTGGCCTGGGAAGAAGTAAGGCGTGCCGCAAGGCACCCTATCACTGGGGCGTTATGCTGGCATGTCCCGCCTCGCATTCGCCCTCGTCCTCCTCACCGCGCCTCTCTTTGCCGATACCCAGGAGCCTGCCTCCTACACGGGTGATTTCGTCATCAAGGCCAGCTACCGCTACCTGCTCAGCAAGCCCGAAGGCTACGAGGCCGATCCAGCGAAGAAGTGGCCACTGATCCTCTTCCTCCACGGCAGTGGCGAGCGCGGCACCGACCTCGAAGTGCTGAAAAAGCATGGCCCGCCCAAGCTCATCGCCGCCGGGCAGAAGTTCCCCGCCGTCATTGCCAGTCTCCAGTGTGAGCCGAACCAACTCTGGAACCCGCACGGTGTCAAAGCCCTCACTGATCACCTCATCAAGACCGAGCGCATCGACACCTCCCGCGTCTATCTCACCGGCCTTAGCATGGGTGGCTTTGGCACCTGGGAGACCGCCTTCGAGTATCCTGAAACCTACGCCGCCATCGCCCCCATCTGCGGCGGTGCAGGTGTCCGCTGGGTCACAGCATCACGCCTCAAGCACCTCCCCGCCTGGATCTTCCATGGCGACAAAGACGGCGCCGTCCCCGTCGAGAACAGTCACAAGATCCACGACGCCCTCCAGAAGATCGGCGCGCCCGTGAAGCTCACCATCTACCCCGGTGTCGGCCACGACTCCTGGACCCAGACCTACGACAACCCCGAGTTCTGGAATTGGCTCTTCGCGCAGAAGAAGGCCTCCTGAGATTGCCTCTTTCGGTAGCACGATTTTTAAAAGTCGTCAGCAGGTGAGAGTTGCAGTTCCTGTCTTCCAACAGAACCCCGGAGACGGCACCTCGCTCAGGCGGAGCGCAAGGCTCCTGCGGTGGCGCACGTTTAAGCCTGCCCACCTGACCGGGCTGCCATGAAACGACTCCTCCTGCCGCTCCTCGCCTTCACCGCCGCCCTTCATGCCCAGCTCCCCGGCACCCTGCCGCTGGAGCCCAACCCGGACTTCTCCGCCACGATGGTGGCCGGGATCGATAAGATGGCGCTGCGGCTGACCGAGCAATCCAAGTCGGGCCGCAAGCC
Organism: Prosthecobacter sp.; assembly: GCF_044378005.1. Lineage (GTDB taxonomy): Bacteria > Verrucomicrobiota > Verrucomicrobiia > Verrucomicrobiales > Verrucomicrobiaceae > Prosthecobacter. The sequence continues at coordinate 49,478 of NZ_JBILYB010000022.1, read as the reverse complement.
GACGCGGGAGAAGCTGAAGGCGGCGCTGGGCATGGTGGATGAACGTGTGCCGGTGACGGCGCTGGAGCTGGTGGGGGACACGGCCACCCCTGCTCTGCTGCTGGAGAATGAGCTGTGCCGTGTGTTCCGCGTGCGCTGGCCGGTCTTTGCCGGGGTGCATGGGGAGGGGATCTATGTTCAGCCAAAGGGCAGGCCGAACGCGCGGGTGATCTATCTGCCAGATGCGGACGGCACGCCTGAGAAGCTGGTGGACGAGTGGCTGCTGACGACGGGCTGTGAGGTCATCATCCCGGCGCTCGTGAGCCGTGGGACGGAGTTTAGCACAAATGAGGCTTTTGCCGTAAAGACGAACGTGCCGCACCGGGAGTGGGTTTACCGCCAGAGCTATGAGCTGGGCCGCCACCTCATCGGCTACGAGGTGCAGAAGGCGCTGGCGGTGGTGGGCTGGTATAAGGCACAGCCGGAGCAGGTGCCGGTGCTGATCGCCGGCGTGGGAGAGGGAGCGATGCAGGCACTGCACGCGGCGGCCATCGACGAACGGATCGACTGTGTGTACTCGATGGGCTACTTCGCGCCGCGAGAGAGCCTGTGGCAGGAACCGATCGAGAGGAATGTCTTCGGCCTGCTACGCGACTTTGGCGATGCGGAGGTGGCGAGCCTCATCGCGCCGCGTCCTCTGGTGCTGCAGCACTTGTTCTATCCAAACTACGTCGTCAAGATGGAGGCGTCCCAGGGCGTTCGCGCCATCGCCGCGCCGGGAAAGCTCGCTGCGCCTAATCTGGCGGCCTTCAATGCTGAGATCGCCCGGGCAAAGAGTCTCGCGCCGACAAGCCGCCTCCTCGCGGCCACGCAGGAGACGAACAATGAGCAGATCATTCGCCATCTGCTGCCCCAGACAGCCGCCGATGCGGCACTGAAATCGCTGAAGATCACGGGAGCCGTCATCAGCCTGAAGCCAGATGCGACACGCCAGAAGCGGCTGGTACGCGAGCTGGAGGCCTTTACCCAACGACTCCTAGTGACCACGGAGATGGAACGCAAAGAGCAGTTCTGGAACAAGCTGCCGCTCAAATCCCTGCCCGAGTATGAAGCGCACACGGCCCCCGAACGTGAGCGTTTCTGGAACGAGGTCATCGGCCGCCTGCCGGACCCGAACCTGCCAGTGAATGCGAAGAGCCGACTCGTGCGGGAAACGGAGAAAGTGCGCATCTATGAGGTGACGATGGATGTTTGGGAGGATGTGTTTGCCTGGGGCTGGCTGTGCCTGCCGAAAGATCTGAAGCAGGGAGAAAAACGGCCTGTCGTGGTTTGTCAGCACGGGCTGGAGGGCATCCCGGAAGACACGATCAACGATGATCCACAAGCGAAGGGCTTCGGCCCCTATCAGGCCTTCACGCTGCGGCTGGCGGAGCAGGGCTATGTGACTTTTGCGCCGCATAATCCGTATCGCGGGATGCACTCCTTCCGCACTTTGCAGCGGAAGCTCAACCCACTGGGGCTGACTCTTTACAGTGTGATCAACGGGCAGCATCAGCGCCTCCTCGAGTGGCTGAAGGCGCAGTCATGGACCCAGCCGGAAAAGATCGCCTTTTACGGCCTGAGCTACGGCGGCAAGAGCGCGATGCGCACCCCCGCCGTGCTGAAGGACTACTGCCTGAGCATCTGCAGCGGTGACTTCAACGAATGGGTGCGCAAGTGCGTGAGCACGGACATGCCGATGAACTACACACACACGCACGAATACGAGATCTGGGAGTGGAACATGGGCCGCACCTTTAATTATGCCGAGATGGCGGCGCTGATCGCCCCGAGGCCCTTCATGGTGGAGCGCGGACACAACGACGGCGTAGGCAACGATGAATGGGTGAACTACGAGTTCGCCAAGGTTCGCCGACTTTATAACAAACTCGGCATCGGCGACCGCACAACGATCGAGCACTTCGACGCCGGGCACATGATCCACGGCGTGGGGACGTATCAGTTCCTGAAGGAGAAGCTAAAAAGATGACAGCATTGGGCTTCAAAGCCGCAGGAATGCCCGCTGCCGGTAAAGCCAGAAGCAGAGCAACCACAGGACGGCAAGCACGCTGCATTTTTCAATGACTGGCCCCCAAGCTGAAGCGAACAAGCTGGCCATGCCGTGCTTGGCGAGTTGCTGGCTGATCCAGCCTGCACTGAGGCTGTGCATGACGTAAATGAAGATGCTGTTCATACCGACGACGACGAGCGGAAACACAATGCGCCGCTGCCCGGCGATCTCGACGAGCCAGTAAAAGAAGGCCAGTATGAGCAGCACCCAGCCACCGCTGAGGATGGCCCAGGAAGGCGTCCAGATACGCTTCACCACAGGGCAGGCCACATAACCGAGGACAGTTCCGATGAGCAGACAAACGATGCCAGCAGCGAGCAGTCGCCCAAATTTATGCCCATGCGAATGCCTGCCATTCAGAAGAAAGTGCCCCGTGATGCCCCCCCCAAGCATCGTGGCCAGTGCGGGAACGAAATTCAGCGTCTGGTAGCCGCCCGCGTTGGAAGTGAAAGGTTCGGAACGAGGAAGAAGATTTAACAACCAGCGATCCATCTCGGCTGCGGCATTGGTATGAATGTTCCAGTGGGCAAAGAATCCGTCGAGAAAGCCCTCAGCAGGCGGCTTCGCACTCTGAAATGCGGCAAGCTGGTCGGGAGTGGGCAGTGGATGCTGATAAAACCAGAACCAGTCCCCCGCCAGGATGAGCAGGATGGCTGCCAAGCAGTACTCCCAGCCCATCCCGGAGATCAGAACAAGGAAAACGTATCCCAGCCCGATCTGGGCAAGCACATTGGTGAAAACCCAATTCGTCATCACATCCTTCCCATGGGTGCTCAGGAGCACGGCCAGTAGAACCAGGATGATGGAACGGATCAGAGCATGCCAGCCAAGCCTAAAAAAGCCCTGCCCTTCATTGCGGCGGCGCACCACTGAAAGCGGAACGGCAACACCAACCATGAACATAAAACTGGGCTGAATCAGATCCCAAAGAGCACATCCCTGCCAGGGAACATGTGAAACCTGATACTTGATCTGCCCCCACCACCATGAGTCAGGATTGGCCGCTGCCATTTGAGCCAAACCGAAGCCAGAAGAGGCCATGAGCAGCATGACGAAGCCACGAAAAGCATCTAGGGAGACCAAGCGTTGATTGGGTTGCATCCGATTCTAACGCTCTGACCAAGACGGGCTTTGCCAGCGGCGTGTGATCTGGTGCATAAAAAAACCATTCGGCCACCCCTGACCGAACGGTTTTGAATTGAGTTACCTGATGGGGTTGAGATGCTATTTTTCTACCCAGCGGACAGCTTCCATGAGAAGTTCACGAGCAGAGTCGAGGCCGAGTTTTTGACGGATGTTTGCCTTATGGGCATCCACGGTTTTGGAACTAAGCGTCAGCTTTTCAGCGATACCGTGGGAATCCATGCCACGACCCACCATCTCGAAGATCTCGAGCTGTCGATCGCTAAGGAGGCGCCCTGGCTCGCCACGAGCCGAACTACCACGCAGGCTGCCACCAGTGACGATGCTGGAAAGCAGATTCGCACTGAAGAAGAAGCCACCACTGAGCACCTGCCGAATGGCAAGTGTAATGCGATTGCCAGGCTCGTTCTTCATCATGTAGCCCATCGCACCTGCACGAAGGCAGCGCTCGGCATAGGCGTTTTCATCGTGCATGGAGAATACAAGCAGCAGCACTCCTGGGCATGCTTGCTTGATCTTTTTGATGCTGTCGATTCCATTTCTGTCCTTGATATTAAAATCAAAGATGAGGATCGTTGGCTTGTGTTTGGTAATCTCAGAGATTGCAACATCTTCGTCACTTGATGTGCCAACGACTTCGATATCTTCTAGACCATGTAGGATTTTTTTCAAACCCTCGATCACAACGGGGTGCTCATCGAGGATGTAGATTTTATGTTTCACGGTAGGTATTGGGTGCTGTGTGTGTGTTTTTGCGGTTGGGGTGGAAAGCGGCTAAGTTAGAGAATGTGTGGATCAGGAGAAAATCCTCATGATATTAACGAGTATGGACCAGCCTTGGGTCAAGGTGTTCATTTATCCAATTAAGGAATTCACAGGATAACGAGAGCAACATAGAGCATAAGAGCAGATAAGGTCAAAATTGTTGGGTTACCCCATTTATTCCAAACAGAATTTTGTGCCTTTTGTCCTTTTGGCATAAAAGCCATTTTGTGGCTAAATATTATCAATTTCGACTCTTGTGGACAGCAAACATCTTCATTTTGTAAGCCTTACTAATACTGAACTTTTGCCGTACTTGGATTCTCTTGGCAATTTGCGTCTGCGAGTCTTTCACGAGTACCCCTATCTTTACGAAGGAACCATCGAAGATGAGCGCGAATATCTCAGCACCTATGTGAAGGCTCCCAGCAGCCTCATTGTCATAGCTATCACTGGAGAGGAGATTGTCGGAGCCACGACTTGTGTCAGCATGAATGAGGGGGATGCATCCTTTCGATCATGCTTTGAAAAGGTATCTCTCCCGACCGAGAACATTTGCTACTTTGGAGAGTCGGTCCTGCTTCCCCAATATCGCGGACATGGCATTGGCAAAGTCTTCTTCCAAAAGCGTCTGGAACATGCTCGGCAACTGAGGTCCACAACCGCAGCATTTTGCTCTGTGGACCGCCCGATAAATCATCCTTTGCGACCAGCCGACTATCGGCCACTGGATGGGTTTTGGGAATCACTCGGCTTTCAAAAACATCCTGAGCTACAGGCCCATTTTGTCTGGAAAGAAGTAGGTGAAGTCACCGAATCCCAAAAAACACTCACCTTCTGGCTCAAGTCCCTTCTTTAATCCCGGCATGTCGAATTCTCTAACACTTGATTTAATCACCTTCGATCCCGGGGGGGACGTCACCAGCGCCATGGAGTTCGCTGAAAGGGTTATCTCCACGGTGGAAAGGTCATGGGAAAGCGGAGCCGACCTCGTGCTACTGCCAGAGTTCATGTGGCTGGGCTTGTCCCCTCACCTTGCCGTGGACCTAGCAGAACCACTCCGAATTGTGGCGGAATACTTCTGGAAGGAGCTGCTCCCCATTCTGCAAGAACGCTTATCGGCCCCCGGAAAGGCAGTCGTGTTGGGCACCGTGCCTTTCATATTGCCAGACAGCCAGATTCGCAATCGAGCAGTGATCTTCGCAGACGGACGGATGTTTCACCAAGACAAGCTGCACCTAACTCCTTGGGAAAACGCCTTTACGCCGGGTGAAGAACTGCACCTTTGGCAATTCGGCTCATTCCTCATCGCCGTGATCATCTGTCTGGACATCGAGATCCCGGAACTCTCGGCACGCCTGCGTGACAGCGAGGTGGATCTCATTCTCTGTCCGAGTGCCACTGAAACGATCCTCGGCGTCGAGCGGGTGAATCGTTGTGCCTCCGCACGCTCCGTGGAACTCGGCTGCTACGTCGGTGTCAGCCATCTCACCGGACACTCCACCTACGAACTCATTGATGAAAACGTGGGACGCACCGCGCTCTACAGACCTTCCCAAGCCGCCTTTCGCCGCGAACCACGAAGTGTGGAAACAGAGATTCTCTCCTGCGGCTCCCAGACAATGCGAGTCATTCTGGAGCGCCATCCCCTGGACGTCATGCGCCGGATGAAATTCGAGACGAATCCATCCATGCTTGGCCAAAAAATAGCTGACATTGAACGCCTGATTCACATCAAATCCCCGACGAGCCATTAAGCCATCCCTGCCATGATCAAAGAATTCAAATCATTCATCCTCAAAGGTAACGTCGTCGATCTCTCCACCGGCGTCATCATCGGTGCCGCATTCGGCAATATCGTCACGGCCTTCACCAAAGGCATCGTCGAACCGATCCTCGGCATGTTTGGCGGTGGCCCGAATCCTGACCTCAAACTTAAAATGGGCGAGAAAACCATCGAGGTGATCAAGAAAGCCGCCGATGGCACCGAATCCAAGGTGAATGAAATCGTGCCTTTCCTGCAACTCGACATCGGTGCCATCATCGGAGCGCTCATCGGCTTTTTGATCACGGCTGCTGTAATCTTCTTCGTCATCGTCAAGCCCGCGAACAAACTGATCTCCATGATGAAAAAAGAAGAAGCTGCGGCACCGCCGCCTGCTCCAGCCGCAGACATCTTATTGCTTACTGAAATCCGCGACCTGCTGAAAAAGTAACTCACGCAGCTTCCCCCAAAGCGCCCGTGGTCTCTGCGCTGCGGGCGCTTTTTCATGCCTTCATGCCTGCGCCATCGCCGCCTGCATCAGCTTCTCCTGGGTGGCCTCGGCACGGCTGAACTCGCCACCGATCCGTCCCTCGTTCAGCATCAGGATGCGATCACCCATACCGATCAACTCGGGCAATTCACTGGAAACCAGCAGCACGGCTTTCCCTTCCCCGGTCAGTCGGTTGATCAGCTCATAGATCTCGATCTTCGCCCCCACGTCGATGCCACGCGTGGGTTCATCGAGCATCACCACCCGAGGTTCCGTGAGCAGCGCTTTGCCGATCACCACCTTCTGCTGATTGCCACCAGACAAGCGACCCACCACCGCTTCAAGCCCCGTGGCTTTCACCTGAAGCTGATCAAACATGCCCCGGTTCCGCTTCGCCTCCAGACTTCGATTCACCAGACCTCCGCGCGTGATCGTATCCAGGCTGGAGAGACTGAGGTTGAAGCTGATCTCCTCCTCCAAAATAAGTCCATAGCGGCGTCGATCCTCGCTCACTAGAGCCAGACCATCGCGCAGGGCCCGAACTGGATCACCGCCCTTCAGTTCTCGGCCAGCCAGCTTTACCACACCTGTCGATCTCTTTCCCCACGCCCCATACAGATGCATCAGCAGCTCCGTGCGCCCAGCGCCCATCAGCCCACCGATGCCGAGCACCTCACCCGCACGCAGCTCAAAGCTCACCCCGTGCAGTCGTTCATGGCCGGACTCATCCTGGACACACAGTCTCTCCACAGACATCAGCACCTCTCCAGCTTTGCTGGCGCGTCGGGGAAAAAGATCCCCAAGTTCACGGCCAACCATTTTTGAGATCACTTCCGCACGATTCGTCTCCGCAGCACGCAGCGTCGTGATCGACCGCCCATCTCGCAGCACGGTGATCCGGTCCGCGATGGCAAAGACCTCCTCCAGCTTGTGTGAGATGTAGATGCACGCGATGCCGCGCCTCCGCAGATCACGCAGGATGTCCAGCAGCACCTGCACCTCATGCTCTGCCAGCGCCGCCGTCGGTTCATCGAGAATGAGGATCTTCGAGTTTTTTCCGAGCGCTTTCACGATCTCCACGAGCTGCTTTTGCCCCACACCGAGATCCTTCACCAGCGTGGCAGGATCCAACTCCACTTTAAAGCGGTCCAGCAGCGCCTTCGCCTCTCGGAACATGCGCGGCCAGTCCACCAACCCACCCCAGCGACGGGGCTCACAGCCCAGATAAATGTTTTCCGCCACCGACATCTCATCCACCAGCGCCAGCTCTTGATAGATCACGGAGACACCCGCCTTGGCTGAATCTGCAATGCCGGCAAACTGCGCTTCGTCACCCTGCACCTCAAAGCGCCCCTCATACGAGCCGTGCGGATGGATCCCGGAGAGCAGCTTGATCAGCGTGCTCTTCCCGGCTCCATTTTCACCACAAAGCGCATGGATCTCTCCCTCGGCGAGGTCAAACGAGACCTCGCTCAGCGCCGTCACGCCGGGAAACTTCTTCGTCAGATTTTGTGCGCGCAGAATCATGGCTCAATGCAGACTTACTCAAGACTTCGCGAGACCGAGATAGGCCTTGGCATTCGCGTAGCAGATGTTCTTCACCATGCCACCCACGAGGTCATAGTCCGCTGGAAGCAGCCCACCTTCGAGATCGTTGCCGAGCAGATTGCAAAGCGTGCGGCGGAAGTATTCGTGACGCGGGAAGGACATGAAGCTGCGACTGTCCGTGAGCATGCCGATGAAGCGGCTGAGCAGGCCCAGATTGCTCAGCGCATTGATCTGCCATTCCATGCCTTCCTTTTGATCCACGAACCACCAGCCGGAGCCAAACTGCACTTTGCCCGGCGTAGTGCCATCGGCGAAATTCCCCGCCATGGTTCCGAAGACATAGTTGTCCGCCGGGTTCACATTGTAGAGCACCGTTTTCGGCAGCGCGTTCTCCGAGTCGAGCGCATTCAGGAAGGCGGAGAGCGTCTCTGCCTGCGAGTAGTCGCCGATGCTGTCGCAGCCGACATCCGCGCCGATCTCGCGGGCGAGGCGGGCGTTGTTATTGCGGATGGGGCCGAGGTGGAGCTGCATCGTCCAGCCGCGCTTCGCATTCATCCGGCCCACATGCATCATGACCTGAGTGCCGAGGATCTCCAGATCGCCCGTCTGTGCCTGCGCTGTCGGTGAACCGCGATGCTTGTCAAAGATTCGCCTTGCTGCCTCTTCACCCGTAAAGTTGGCAAAGCAGGAGTTCAGCCCGTGATCGCTCAGCCGCCCACCGACGGCATGGAAGGCTTCGTGACGCTTATCGAGCGCGAGCAGCAGGTTATCGAAGCTGTTCACGTCCACGCCCGCCTGCTTGCCGAGTTTATCACACCAGACATTCCAGGCGGCGGAGTCGCCGATCGAGTAGGCTTTGTCTGGCCGGAAGGTGGGATACACACCGATCTCGAAACCATCTGCCGCACACTTTTCATGATGGGACAGATCATCCGCCGGATCATCCGTGGTGCAGAGCGCGCGGACCTTTTGCGTGCGCAGGATGTTTCTCGCGCTCATCTCCGGCTTCGCCAGCAGGGCCTCCGTCTGCTCCCAGATCGCGGGCGCGGTCTTTTCATTGAGCAGCTCGTCGATGCCAAAGAAGCGCTTCAGTTCCAAATGCGTCCAGTGGTAGAGCGGATTGCGCAGCGTGTGCGGCACGGTGGCTGCCCAGGTCAGGAACTTTTCACGTGGAGTGGCATCGCCCGTGATCAGACGCTCGGGCACGCCATTGCAGCGCATCGCGCGCCATTTGTAATGATCACCCGCCAGCCAGATCTCGAAGATGTTTTTAAACTGCCGGTCATCGGCGATGTCCTTCGGCGGCAGATGATTGTGGTAGTCGATCATCGGTTCATCCTTCGCGAACTCATGATACAGGCGGCGGGCGGCGGCGGTGGAGAGGAGGAAATCGTCGTGAATGAAGGACATGGTTTTGGAAACGCTTGGGATTGGTTTTGACAGGATGGGCAGGATTTCGAGGATGGGCAAGATTTCTCGCCCGCCACTCATCAAAATGAACCCGCTCCACGCCATCGCCGCCGCAGCCATGCTGACCGGGCTGTGCTCCTGCTCCACGCTGCGCTTCTACTCGCAGGCAGCGGGAGGCCAGATGGAAATGCTGCGCAAGGCCAGGCCCGTGGCCGAAGTGATGGCTGATCCGAAGTCGAAGCCGCTGCTGAAAGAGAAGCTCTCCACGGTGGATGACATCCTCGACTTCGCCGAGAAGGAACTGCATCTGCCCGCGGAGGGACAGTATCGGCGCTATGCGAATCTGGGCCGACGCCACGCCGTGTGGGTCGTCTTTGCCGCGCCTGAGTTCAGCGTGGAGCCGAAGACCTGGAGCTATCCCCTGCTCGGCAAGCTTGCCTATCGCGGCTTCTTCCAGGAGTCCCTCGCCAATGCCGAAGCCGATAAACTCCGCGCCGAGGGCTACGACGTTTATGTCGCCGGAGTCGATGCCTATTCCACGCTCGGCTTCTTCCGTGATCCGCTGCTGAACACCTTCATCGGCCGCAGCGATGCCGACCTCGCCGAACTCATCTTCCATGAGCTCACCCATCAGCGCCTCTACCTCAGCGGCGATACCGACTTCAACGAAGCCTTCGCCACGGCCGTCGGCCAGGAAGGTGCCCGCCGCTGGTTGCGCGCCCGTGGTCGGATGAAGGAGCTGGTGCAGTACGAAAAAGAGATGCGGGTGGAGCGGGAGTTCATCAAGCTGGTGCTGGAGACGAGGGAGGAACTGAAAGCCACCTATGCTCGCACCTACCGCAGCCGGGAAACCGAGTTGATACAAAAGAACAACGCCTTCACCCGCCTCCGCCAACGAGCCCTCGCCCTTGATGCCCGCCACGGCGGCAGCATGAAGATTGAGCGCTGGTTTAAGAAGCCCGTGAACAACGCCCGCCTCGCCACGGTGTCCTCCTATTACGAGATGCTGCCCGGCTTTGAAGCCCTGCTCAAACAACGCGACGGTGACCTTGAGCGCTTCATGGCAGACATCGGAGCCATGCGCCAACTCAAGCACGATGACCGCCGCGAGCACATCATGCAGGCGATTCATTAGCCGATGAAACGTCTCGTCATCAGCCTTGGGATTCTCGTCCTGCTCATCGTAGCAGGGATCATCCTGAACTCGCGTCCAGCCCCCCTGCCCGCCGAAGTCAGTGAAGCCGCCGCTGAAGAGAGCGACCTCTGGCAAAAGCAGTTCCATCTCGGCGACATCGACCGCGCCGAGCGGCTCGCCCTCCAGCACCTCACCGAGCGGGACATGCGCCAGCGCATTCGCGAGGCCCAGCTCCAAGAAGCTCAGATCGAGAGGCAAATCCCGCCCATCACCGAAGCCGAGGCCCGTGCCTGGTATGCCGCTCATGCCGAAGAAATCCGCATCCCCGTTCTGCATCGCGTCTCGCACCTTTTTCTGACTCGACACAATCCGAAGAAGCCGGACCGCAGCGCCGAGATGCGCGCTATTCATGAAAAGCTGAAAAGCGGCACCGACTTCGCCAAGCTCGTGTCCCAGCATTCCGAAGATGCCCGCAGCAAACCGCTCGGCGGCGATCTCGGCTGGCTCAGCGCCGCGCGGATGCCCGCCGACTTCATGGGTCATGTCGCCAAGCTCCGCGTCGGTGAAACCAGCGCTCCATTGGAGACGAAGCTGGGCTGGCACATTCTCCTCGTCACCGAGCGCCGGGAATCGCGCCCAGCAACCTTTGAGGAAGCACGCACCGAGATCGAGGCGCTGCTCGATCTCGCCGCACGCGAACAGTTGCCGCTGCAAAAGTAGCACTACACCCCATGGTCGCATGGACAGGTGCCGGGCAAGCTTGGACACGCGCACCTCCACCATCCGGCGGAGATGCCATCAACCCAAAGTCCATCCCATCATGAAATCCATCCTGCTCACCACACTCGCCCTCTCCACGCTCCTCGTCGTCAGTTGCAACAAACAGAAGGCCGCCATCGACGCCCGCACAGACACGAAGCAGACGGCCATTGATCACGAGCAAGAAGCCGTGACCGCCGCCGCCAAAGAAGCCACCGCCCAGACCGATGCCAACGCCGCCATCGACAAAGCCAACATCGAAGCCAACAAGGTCAGCGCCCAGGCCCAGCTCGATGCCGAGAAGGTTAAGAACGATGCCGCCGCCGCTGCTGAGAAAGCCCGCGTGGACGCTGAAAAGAAGTAGTCTCGAAGCCGTTCGGAGCTTGGCATCCGCACAGGCAACTGTGCGGACCGCCGCTCACTTCTTCCCCTTCTTTGCCACAGGCAGAGGAGTCACCGTGACACCCGCAGCCTCCATGACGAGCTTTTGAAAGGCGTCCTTCGGCTTGCCACTGTCAGGCACGAGGACATTTTGCACCATGAAGACCGTCACGATCTGATGCTTAAGATCGATCCAGCCATTCGTGGCAAAGGCCCCACCATGCCCGAAGCTGCCCACCGGCATCGCTGAGCACGGGCGCTGAGTCTCCGTATTGCACTGCCAGCCGACGGCGTAGCTCTGCTTCTTGCCGCCTGCCATCACGGGAGTCGTCATGTCCTTCACCGACTTCGCCGAGAGGATGCGCACCCCCTCCAGTTCGCCGCCATTGGCGATCATCGCGTAGAATCGCCCCATGTCCGCCGCTGTGGAAAAGAGCCCGCCCGAGGGCTCCACCATGTGCGTCACGCTCGCATCACTGGTGACGAAGGGATTGTAGCCCGGCGCGAGTTCATGCGTGTCCTCGTCCATCTTATAGGTTCGGGCGATTCGTGTCCGGTGCGCCTCATCAGGATTGAACATCGTGTCCTTCATCCCCAACGGCTTCAGCAGACGCTCGCGCATGAAGTCTTCATACTTCATGCCTGAAACGATCTCCAGGATGCGTCCTGCCACCGTCGGCCCGAAGCCATACTCATAGCTGCTGCCTGGCTGGAAGGCCAAAGGCGCGCGCACCAGAGTCGCCACATAGGACTTCAACGAGATCGCCCCATCCGTCGGCTTGCGCGGAGGAAAGGCGATGCCTGCCGTATGACTCAGCAGCATCCGCAGTGTGATCGCTTTCTCCGGCACCGAACCGTCCGCCAGCTTCATCTGTCCGAGTTCCGGCAGCCACTTCGAGGCGGGTTCATCCAGTGAGAGCTTCCCTTCATCCACGAGAATCATGATCGTCGTCGCATTCACCGACTTCGTCATCGAGGCGATCCAAAAGAGCGCGTCCTTGGGCATCTCTTTCCCCACAGCGATGTCCGCCATGCCCGCCGCCTCGTGGTGAACCACCTTCCCTTTCTCCATCACCAGCGTCACCACACCCGCCGCCTGTTTGGCCGCCACCGCCTGCTCCATGGCAGGTTGGATGTGGGCGAGTTTGGCCGCATCGAGAGCAAAGGCAGACGTGGCGAGGAGAACAAAGGCGGTAAGTGAACGAAGGAGCATCCTCGATCAACGTGATGCAATCTCCCGGTGTTTCAGGTGATGGGCAGACATGCGTCATGCCCATTTTTTCACGAAGGCTACGACGTCAGCGCCACGGTCTTGCCTGACGACACACCAGGACGCGCAGCACGTTCACAAACGATGCGTGAGATATTGAAGAGGAGCCTTGAGGCCAGATAGGGCGAGAAGCGACGCAGGCGGGCGAGTTCGTCGAAGTTGATCTTCAGCAGCTTGGCATCCGTGCGAGCGGTGACATCCGCCGTGCGACGTTGCTGGGTGACGAAGGCCATCTCTCCAAAGACATCGCCGGGATGCATCTCGGTGAGCAGGACACGACCTTCGGGACTATCGACACTGGCTTCCAGCTCGCCTGAAAGCACGACGTAAAGAGATTTGCCGACATCACCCGCCTTCACGGGCACTTCACCCGCGCGATGCTCCACCACATTCGAGGCCAGGATCAGTCGCCTTGCCTGCCAGCCACTCAGCCCGGCAAAGAAGGGTGAGGTCTCGATCAAGGAGCGTCGCACATTCAAGCCGAGCACGTCCCACAAAGTCACGATGCGTGTACGCCCAAACATCACGGGCGTGACGATCATGTCTGTGATCAGACCGAGCACCATGACGCCGGAACTCAGCAGGCCGAACTCTCGCACGGGCTGGAAGCTGGAGAGACCGAGCACGGCGAAGCCGGACGCGAGTGCGATGGTGGTCGTGGAGATCGGGGCGAGTTCTTCACGGATCGCGACCTCGATGCCACGGCGTTCATCCTTCAGCTCGCGGGCCTCGCGATTGAAGCGCACAAGCAGGTGCAAGGTGTCATCCACCGCAATGCCGAGCGTGATCGCTGCGACCATGCAGGTGCCGACATTCAGCGGGATGCCTGCGATGCCCATGATCCCAAAGATCATCGCCACGGGGAACACATTCACGATGAGTGTGATGACCCCGCAGCGAGCGGAAAGGAAAAGTCCCCACACAATGAGGAAGACCATGACCATCATGCTACCGAGCGATGAGATTTGCCCGCTGGTGATCGACTCCGTGGCTGTCGCCACCAGAAGGGCGCTGCCGGTGAGCGTGTAGCTGTTCGTATTGAAGCTGCGATCATCCATGATCGCGCGGATCTCACGCTCCAAGGCTAGAAGACGACCTGAGTCGGTGAAGTCGCAGCGCAATTGCACGCAGGCCAGGGAGTGATCCGGCGTCAGGTAGGCCTGGTAATCTTTGGCATGCAGAAAGAGCATCATCTGTTGCACGGCAGCGGCTTCATCATGCACACGCTCAAAGCGGGCATCACCACCACGGAGCTGCGAGTTCATGCGCGCCAGCAGATCAGCAAAGGAAGTCACGGCGGAGATGCCATCGACTTTACGCAGACGGGCAGCCACGGCTTCGAGCTGCTTCAAAGCACGCGGCTCCAGGAACTCGCCAGGATCTACCTGAAGTGTGAGATTGAGCATGGTCAGGCCCGCGAGCTTGTCAGTCACTGCCGCATCACGCACCCGCACGGGTGAGTCAGGACGGATGAAGGACTGCAAATCATTTCCCGCACAGATGCTGCGTGCCTGCCACAGCGCCGTCGCGCAGATGATTGCCAGCACGACCATGATCGCTCGCGTGTGTGCCAGCAGGAAGCTCACCAGCGCTGAAGCAATGCGTGCAGCCCAGCCTTCATCATTGGCAGATGCACTGCCAGCACGCGGCATCATGAAGGGCAGAAGCATGCGCAGCAGCGCGGGCAGGAAGAACATCGAGATCAAAAAGCGTCCGCTCATGCCCAGCGTGGCCGCCATGCCGAAGTCACGCAGGATGGGCAGCTCATTCAGCGCTGTGGTGGCAAAGCCGAGCACGGTGGTGCAGGACGTGAGCATCATCGGCAGAGACAGGCTTTTCACCGTGGCCTGCATCGCCTCTGCGCCATTCATTCCTTGCCTCAGATGATCACGGAACTCATGGACGAAGTGGACATCACTCGTGGCTCCGATGATGACGATCAGGGCGGGCAGGATTGAGTTCAGGAAGTTCACCGGGATGCCAAAGGTCTGCATCAGCGCCGCCGTCCAGAGGATCGCGACGGCGGCATTGATGATCGGCAGAATGCCTGCCCAGAAGTTCCGCTGCGTGATCGTCAGCAGCACGAGCACGATCACCAAAGCCAGTGGCAGGATGAGTCGCTGATCCGCTGCAAGCCGCTCGCGCATCCAGGATTGCGTGAAGGGATCGCCGATCTGGAAGAGCCGTGCAAAGGAGGCTTGATGCGGTGCCAGGATGGCATCCAGCGCCTTCACCGCGTCCTCCATCTTCATCTCGCGATACTTCGGCGAGAGGCGCAGGATCATCATGAGCGCCGTGCCATCCTCCGCCACGAGTTGGCCGCGCAGCAGTGGATTCGTCACTGCCCGCTCTTTCGCCTTCGCGGCCTGCTCAGCCGTCTTTGGCAGACGTGCCAGCACTGGTGCCGTGCTGATCATGCCGCCCTGATCCCGCAGATCCGGCAGGGTGAAAAGACTCTCCACCTTTGCCACAAAGGGCAGCTTCGTGAGCTGCTTGTGGATCTCATTTAGCTCGGCCAATCGCTCCGGCGTGAAGAGTCGCGCATCCTCTGCATAGATCGCCGCCACCTCATCGGTGCCAAAGGCTGTGCGTGCTTTTTCATACTCCGTCACCGACAGCCCTGCCGTGGGATACAGACTCTCGACACCGAGATCCAGCTTCACACGTTGAGCCAGCGGGAACGCTGCCAACGTCAAACCCATGACGAGTAGCGTGCAGAGATATTTGCGTTCCCAGGAGAGGAGAGCCAGGCGGATCACAGAGATTGGGTATCGCGGTTCAGAAGCGGCTGGCTCAGTTCACATCCACGGAGATGCCCAGATCGAAGATGAACTCCTCCACATCCAGCAGCGGCCAGTTCTCCAGCTTCTTCGGCGTGAAGTATTCCGCGTCGATGTCCTCATCCACACGTCCTTCGATCACGGTGAAGGTGGTCTTGCTCTTTGACTCCACCGATTGCATCACCGCCACTCGCGGGCGTGTGGTTTTGCCCTTCACTTCCTTGGAATCATAGCCCGAAGCGGTCAGCAGCTTCACCAGACTCTCCTTGCTGTCGTAATAGGCGATCTTGCGCAGGTGGAAGCTGCCTTTCTCGATGAACAGATCACGGAAGGCATACGCACTTTCCACGTCTTTGCGGCTTTCGCTGGCACGCACTACATAGCAGGCTGAGCCCTCGACTTCGCCATCGGCGAGGCGCTTGTATTCATGCCATTCAGGCACCTCGCGCAGCAGATCTTCAAAGGTGTAGTCCGAGCCGAGGAAGGAACCCTGGCGGGCTTCAGGCGTCAGTTGCTTCATCTTGCCCAGAGCCGGGAGGAAGAAGTGATACGCCAGCTCCTGCTTCTCCGAGGTCGTCGCCAGCAGCGTCACACCTTCCACTTCCTTTGGGAAGAGCAGACGCATGAACATCGACTCACCTTCGCCCTGCTTTTGATAAGCCAGCAGGATGCGACGCTCGGTGGCAGGAGCGTCAGGAAGCTGCGTCTCCATCTTCACATAGGCCATCTCCGACTTGGACTGGTTACCCTCCGAGTAGCGCTTCACGATCGCCTCAGCCGTCATGGCTGCGTCATCCTGCGCGGACACAGTGACCGTGAGGATCAAAGCCATCAAACAGGAATTCAGCACAGCCAGAGAGGAGAATGGAGACATCATGCTCATGGTTTTATCTGGTCCCGTCATTCCATGCTTCAGTGCGTTTGTGACGTTCTCGTCACACGCCTTCACCTCAACGCTAAACTCCACCTCCGGCGCGCGTAGATACCGCATGTCGTTCCCCATCGACCGTCGTCAGTTTCTCTCCGGTGCCTATGGCATGGGCACCATCGCGCTCGCCACCCTTTTGCAAAAGGAGGGCCTCCTCGCCAATCCCGCACTCGCTGGCGGCCAGCAGCATTTCGACCTCACGCCCAAGCCCGCCCACGGCTTCGGTCAGGCGAAGGCGATGATCTCCATGTTCATGCAGGGCGGACCGAGCCACATCGATATGTTCGAGCCGAAGCCCGAGCTCATGAAGCTGGATGGCAAAGACTTCCCCGGCGAGGTGAAGTATGACGACGCCGCGGGTGCCAGCCGCGAGGTCATGGGGCCGCAGTGGAAGTTCAAGCCCCGCGGCCAATGCGGCACCGAGATGAGCGACCTCATCCCGTACATGGGCAGCATCGCCGATGAGATGACGCTCATCCGCTCCATGCACACCGGTGTGAACAACCACGGCCAGTCCATCTACGCCCTGCTCAACGGCCAGATTGTCGGCGGACGCCCCACCCTCGGCTCCTGGCTCACCTATGGACTCGGCAGCGAAAACCAAGATCTGCCCGCCTACGTCGCCCTCACCGACCCACGCGGACTGCCCGTGCTCGGCGTGGACAACTTTTCCAACGGCTGGCTCCCTTCCATGTTCCAGGGCACCGTCGTCAGGTCCAAAGAGCCCCGCATCCTCAATCTCGACCCGCCCATGTCGCTCAAAGGCGAAGCGCAGGCCCGCTACCTCAGCTTCGTGAATCGCCTCAACCGCGAGCACGCCGACTCACGCCCCGGTGAGACCGATCTCGAGGCCCGCATCCAGAGCTTCGAGCTCGCCGCTCGCATGCAAACCGCCGCCAAAGAAGCGCTCGACATCATGCAGGAGAGCGAGGCCACGAGAAAACTCTACGGCATCGACAAACCCGCCACCGAAGAGTTCGGCAAGCGCTGCCTCATCGCCCGTCGGCTCGTCGAGCGCGGCGTCCGCTTCGTCTCCATCTTCACCGGCAACCAGACCTGGGATCATCACAGCAGCATCCTCACCGGTCTGCCAACAGCCTGCCTTCAGGTCGATCAACCCGCCGCCGCCCTCGTCATGGATCTCAAGCAGCGCGGCTTGCTCGACACCACCATCGTTCACTGGGGCGGCGAGATGGGCCGACTCCCCGTCATCCAAAACCGTGCCGGAGCCAAAGGCCGCGCCAGTGTCGGTCGTGACCACAACACCTACGGCTTCAGCATGTGGGTCGCCGGTGGCGGCTTCAAAGCCGGTCACGCCCACGGTGCTACCGACGAGTTCGGCCACCACGCCGTCAAAGATGTGGTCAACCACTACGACTACCACGCCACCCTGCTCCACCTCTTCGGTCTCGATGCCAAAAAGCTCAGCTACAAACGCAACGGCACCGAGCAGGTTCTCGTCGAGAATCCGCAGGCGCGAGTGGTCACGGAGTTGCTGGCTTGAGCCTGCTGGGAAAGAGAGAAATGCCCCGTGGGATGAGCCCCTGGCAAAAACCTCCAACGCAGCCTCCAAACAGAAATCATGATGAGGAAGGCAGGCATCTGTTTCCTGCCTACCTGCTGCCATTTGAGCACGACCGTTAGGGGGCTTAGCAAGCGTGTCTCAGCCAAAGAGCGTCGCGAGAGGTTTGCCCTTGTCTGCCACGGTGAAAGGACGCTTCGAGGGCGAGTAAAGCACCTGATCCAGCGGCAGGCCGAGGGCGTAGCCGATGGTGGCGTTGAGATCGGGGACATTGACGGCATTCTCCGCCACCTTGTCGCCCTGCTCATCCGTGGCACCATGGACCTGACCGCCACGGATGCCGCCGCCGGCGAGCACACAACTGAAGCCCGCCGGATGGTGATCGCGGCCGTCGTTCTGATTGATCTCAGGCGTGCGGCCAAACTCCGTGGCGAGCACGACCAGCGTTTCCTTCAGCATCCCGCGTGACTCCAGATCCTGCAGCAGGGTGCTCAGAGCGGCGTCGAGTTCATCCGCCAGCTCAGGCACACGGGTGAAGTTAGCATTGTGCGTGTCCCAGCTTCCAAAGGTCACTTCGATGTGGCGCACGCCATGCTCGACGAGGCGACGGGCCAGAAGGCAGCCCTGGCCGAAGCGGTCGCGGCCATACTTGTCGCGCAGCTTCGCGTCTTCGGAATCGAGGTCGAAGGCCTTCAGTTCCTCGCTCTTCATCATCTTGATCGCGTCGTCATACATGTCGCTGTAGGCGCGCACATTCTTCACATTGTAGGTCTCGGCAAACTTCGCATCGAGACCCTTCGCCACCTGGAGACGGTTCATCATGCGCTCTTCGGTGAACCAGTTGTTCGGGCGCACATTGGCGATGCCGCTTTCAGGATCATTGATCATGAGCGGGGCAAACTTCGCCTCAAAGAAACCCGCGCCGGGATGGCGGCTGTCATTGCCGATCATCACACTGCCGGGCAGCGTGGGGTTGCCACGGCCCTGGAATTTCTCCAGCCACGCCCCCATCGCTGGGTGCTTGATGCTGCTGCGCAGCGTGTAGCTCGTGCGTTGGAAGTACTCTCCCTGCTCATGCGCCCCCTGGTTGGAGGTCATGCTGCGGATGATCGCCACCTTGTCCGCCTGACGCGCCATCAGCGGCAGATTCTCGCTGAGGCGGATGCCATCCACATTCGTGTTGATCGTCTTGGTCAGGCCCATCACACCGGCATTCTCAGGCTTCGGATCCCAGGTGTCCAGATGGCTCATCCCCCCCTTCATGTAGAGATAAATCACGTTGCGGGCGGTCGGCACCTGCTTCAGCGCGCTGGTGTTTTCACCAGGAACGGCAAAGGCCTTGCCGCCGAGCTGGCTGAGCGCGGTGACACCGAGGAAGGACTGCGCAGCCTTTGTGACAAAGACGCGGCGGGAGAGATCAGAAGAATGAGCCATGGGGGGGAATGGAGATCGGCGCCCATAAACGCCCCCGCCCCGTCCACCTTGCAGAAAAAAAACCCACCCTCGCAGAGCAGCTCAGGCCGGGTGTGCTCGGCGGTTAGTTCCAAGTTCAACGTTCGATGAAACCTGATCCTACCCAGCGAAAAAACCAGGCGGTGCGGGCACAGGTAAAAAGGCCATCACGCAGCCCAAATCCTGCCGAAAGCGGCCAGGGGCGCGGCTGCCGGGCATGAAAGGCGGCGCGGTGCTGGCGCTGATGGACGCGCATCAATAGGCTAGCCAAATGCCCATGCTGTGGCCCTGAAAGGGGATCCAAGATGAGTTCGAAACGGCTAATGCCGATCAAAAGCCCAAAGAAAAAACGTTTCGGTGGTTCGATGTCGTGGATGCGATATGGGCGTCCCGACGATCCTGAAAAAGATGCAAACGGCCGAATTTAGAGATGCCGAGGATCACGGAGCCGACCTACTCCTTCACGCGCTCGAGCTGTGCGCCGAGACCAGCGAGCTTGTCATCGAGATGCTCGTAGCCACGGTCGATGTGATAAAGGCGGTTCACGTCGGTGCGTCCTTCGGTGACGAGACCTGCGAGGACGAGGGCGGCGGAGGCGCGGAGATCGCTGGCCATGACGGGGGCACCTTTCATGCTGGCTCCGCCACGAATGCGGGCGGTCGCGCCTTGAAGATCAATATCAGCCCCCATGCGTTTCATCTCAGCCACATGCATGAAGCGCTGTGGGAAGATGGTCTCGGTGATGGTGGAGACGTCATTGATAACGCATGCAAGCGCGCAGAACTGCGCCTGCATGTCCGTGGGGAAGCCGGGGTAGCAGAGCGTGGTGAGATTGAAGCCCTTCGCCGCTGGATTCGGGGCGATGGAGATGCTGTCTTTGCCGATCTCGATGGGGAAGCCGCACTTCTTTAGCACGTCGGTGACGGTTTTGAGATGCTCGGGCATGACTCGCTTGATCGTGATGCCCTCGCCGATCATGGCTCCGGCACAGAGGAAGGTTCCGGCTTCGATGCGGTCGGGAATGACGGTGTGCTCGGCTCCGTGAAGTTCTTTGACGCCTTCGATGGTGATGCGATTGGTGCCTGCACCTTCGATTTTGGCCCCCATCTTGATCAGGAAGTTGGCGAGGTCTTCCACTTCGGGTTCGGCGGCGGCGCCTTCGATGACGGTGATGCCTTTGGCGAGAACGGCGGCCATCATGATGTTGTCGGTGCCGAGCACGGTGGAACCGTGTTTGCCCATGAGGTTCATGGTGCTGCCTTTGAAGGTTTTCTTCGGCGCATTGACGCGGATGTCGCCGCCTTCGACCTGGATTTCAGCTCCAAGGGCTTCGAGGCCCTTGAGATGGAGATCCACGGGGCGATCTCCAATGACGCAGCCGCCAGGGAGAGAGACGGTGCATTTTCGCAGGCGGCCCGTAAGCGGTCCGAGCACGCAGATGGAGGCGCGCATTTTGCGGACGAGGTCGTAGGGGGCCACGGATTTGATTTTCTCCGCCTTCACGACAACGACGCCGCTGGCGCGCTCCACTTCGGCACCGAGTTCACCGAGGATGCGGACCATGTAGTTCGTATCGCTCAAATCCGGCACACGGCGGATGGTGCAGGTGTCCTTGGTGAGGAGCGTGGCTGCGAGGATGGGCAGGGACGAGTTCTTCGAGCCGCTGATGTTGACGCGGCCCTTCAGAGGCGCGCCGCCGTGGACGATGAGTTTTTCCATGAGAGTCGGCCCGTCTTTGCCCTGCCAGAGGCGTGAGGCAAGCAGGAAGTGGGGCTCCCGTCAGGAGATGATGCGGCGTCCGAGCACCGTGAGGCCGAGCAAAAGCAGCAGGGGCAGAATGACATAGAAGGTAAAATCCTCTGTATGATCGGCGTGTTCGCCGCCATTTCGGAGACGCTCGATCTCGCTTTGGCGCGATGCGTCAACGAGTTCTTGAGATGCGAAGGCTAGGCTGGGAAGGCTAGATGTCGCAGTCCAAGTCATAGCATGTGACGTGGGATGTAACGACATGCAATTGTGGGGGATAAACCGCCCACAGGCCACACCTGCTTTGATCAGACACCGTGAAAGTCGATTTTTGGCATGTAGTGACCTGTGGACACATATGGAATACCGGAAAGCTCTGTGTGCGTTACGCAGAAAATGCACTTTTTTTGATTTTTCTTCAAAAAGTGACCGAACAGCCCCGGCCATCTGGCATCGAATTGCTGCTGACTGCATGACGAGGCGATGAGTCGCCTTCTCTTTTGAAGTCGGGCGAAAACTCGGCATTACATACAGAGACATGAAAAAGACCGGGCCTAAACAAAACCCATCCATGGGTATCGAAAGCCATCGCTCGCAGGACCGATCTGAACTACATGCAGCGTCCCCGCTGGAACAGCTCCAGCCATCCACTCCCTACATGTTCGTCAAATCTCCCCGTGTCCGCCCCCCCGCTCCTTCACTCCCCACCTGCACGCCTGCGGCTCGGAAGGAGATCTCCCCTGGAGTGATCTTGGATGCGCGACGGGCTCTGGTGCATGTGACGCAGGGTTGGATGGCGGTGGCGGACATCCACTTCGGCTATGAGGTGCGGCGCGCCCGCGGCGGCGTGCTGATGCCAGACTGGGGCATGAGCCAGTGTGAGACGGTACTGATGAGTCTGCTGAGAGATCACCGTCCGGAGCGACTCATCCTGGTGGGTGACATCATGGATGGCGGAGCCTCGGCAGAGGAGACACTGTCACTTCTGGATCGCCTGCGTGAGGAGGTGCCGCTGATCTGTGTCGAGGGTAATCATGACCGCGTCGGCTTACGCAGAGGTCGGACTTTTGTAAAGTCGCACCGCGAAGGGGCATTTCTCTTTGAGCATGGGCATCTGCCGCTTTCCGAGCACGCTGGCGTCGTGATTACCGGGCATGAGCATCCCTCAGTGCGTTTTAGAGATGGTGCCGGCCTGCAACTGCGCCTGCCTGCGCTGATCCAGGAGCAGACGTCGCCGAAAACACAGCGCTGGATCCTGCCCGCCTTTTCACCCTGGGCCGCTGGCGGGAAATATGAATCCGTACACGAGCGTGTCGGCACCTGGGTTTGCGCTCCAGGTCGTGTATGGAGCGCCCTGTGAACTAGGTTTTCTTGGTGGGATCAAAAAAGATCTTCACGTCCGCCTCGGTGGTGCCAAGAATCTGCTGGGCACGCTTCAGAGCGTTGCGCGTGGCGAGGTTTGGGTTGCTCGGGCTGGCGGGGAAGATGTTGTCTTTGCCGATGGTGTCGATGAGGCCGGAGTCGCGCAGCACTCGATAGACATCCTTCATCACGCCGCTGATGAGCAGATCGCGCCCGTCACGCCGGAGCAGGCTCACAAGTTCCTCGATGGCGATGACGCAGGTGGCATCCAGATGGCGGGCGCTCTTCAGCCGCAGGATGATGATGCGCAGGTTCGGGTCACTGCATGTGCGCTGGATCTGCGTGCGGAAGAGATCCGCCGCACCGAAGAAGAGTTCCCCTTCGACGTGGACGATGGAAACGGCGGGATTGGCCCGCACACCCGGCCGGGCAGCTTCAGCGAGATTTCCCTCCTGGTTGAACTCATACTCGATCAGCGTGGGCTGGCTGACTTTGCGCAAATAGAGCACCACGGACATGCCTACACCTGTGAAGATGGCCACATGCAACGGCACCAGAAGCGTGGCCGACAGGGTGACTAGAAAGACCAGCGCATCAGACCCCGTGGCGCTCAGACAGATGCGAATATTCCTGCGATTGATCAGTGAGATAGCGACGCAAATGATCAGCACGGCCAGCGAGGCGCGGGGGATGTAGCCCACGAGATGTCCGAGGGTAAGCGCGCCAATGAGGCAAAGCAGGCCATTGAAAAATGCCGAAAGCGGCGTGCGAGCGCCACTCTGGAAATTTAGCGCGCTGCGCGTGAGTGAACCGGAACACGGCATCCCGCTAAGATAAGCACAGCTCAGATTGGCCATGCCGAGACTGAACATGTCCTGATTTGCATCCACTTTCTGGCCGCTCACGCTCGCGAGTGTCTTCGCCATGGATGAACTCTCCAACGTGGCAAGGAAGGCAATCGCTACAGCGAGGCCGAAGAGGTGGCTAAAGTCCGAAAAGAAACGGGGAGAGACAAAGTCGGGAAAGGGTGGCAGGAGATCAAAGATTCCGAAGCGTGCATCCGAGTAGGTATCGACCGCAACGCCAAATCCGTTCATGCCGACAGCGATGAACGATGCCAGAACCAGACTGAGTGCTAGCGCAGGCCAGGCGGGTCGCAAATGGCGAACCAGAATGTAGATCAGCGCCGTTCCTGCCGCGACAGCCAGGCTTTCCCAGTGCGCCTCGGTGGCATGGGTGACGAGATGGATGAGGATGCCCGGCAATGTGCGTCGCTGAAATGAACTACCATCCTCCATCGTCACCGTCATGGTGATGCCGAAGATGTTCGCCAACTGGTTCGAAATGATAAGCAGCGAAGCCCCGGTCACATAGGCCACGATGACGGTTCGACTGATGTATTGCGACAGCTCAGCCACGCGCAAAAAGGCGCCGAACAGCAGGAGTGTGCCGACCATGAAGACGAGCAGCGGCATCATGCTGATACGATCCATTTGCGGATCGGCGGCGAAGTAGGAGAAGATCATGAACGCGGTCGCATTCGTCGGTCCGAGCACCGTGTAGCGTGAACTGCCGAACAGCGAGCCCACCATGCCTGAAACGGCGGCGCACATCGTGCCGAACTGCAAAGGCAGTCCGGCGATGGCCGCATAAGCCATGCCTTGTGGCAGATCGAGCAGGGCCACGGAAAAGGCGGCCTTCACGTCCGCCTTCAGCCGCCGTGGCCCGTAACCTTTCAGCCAGCGGCGGAAGGGGAAAGGGTCCAGTGCGTTGCTCGCGAGCATGTCACGCAGCCATGTCCGTCCCTGCCGCAACAAGTGGCGGAGCAGATGCCAGGAGGAAGGGGACTGATGACCAGACACAGAGTGAAGCTAGGCCGTGATCGCAGACTTGGCAAAGTCGTTGCGCAGTCTCTCAACAATCTGGTATCGCGCGGAGGCGATCACCAGCGGCACCCAAAGCAGCAGCGTCTCAAAACGAGGCAGCGTCAGCAGGGAGAAGGCACTGTCTCCATCAAACACAAGACCGGTGATACCAAAGGAGGCAAGCACGAGCCAGAGTTCCTCTCCTGCACGAGCCAGCAGGAAAGCACGCCGCAGAGCCCAGCCGATGATCAGCAACAACCCGGCCAGACCAAGCAATCCACCACGCACGAAAGCATCCATGAAAATGCTGTGCAGATGCTCGGGATACCAGTCTAAAGAGCAGGACCAAAAGTCATTCTCCGACCACAGCCCTTTGCCAAACAACCAGTCCTGCCAAGTGGTCATGCTGCTAAAAGCCGCTGCGTAAATGGCGAATCGGCCATTGTCCGAACGCTCAAAAGCACGCGCCGCTGGATTCGCGGCCACAACTCCATCTGCCAGCATTTCATCTGTCACATCTGACGCTGCGATTCCTAATTTCTCTGACACATCCTGCGCGGCCAGACTGGAGATAACAGGCGCGCTCACTTGGAAGAAGGTGATGCAGCCGATCAGCAGCATCAAGGGTTTCAGCGCCGCCCGCCAGCCAAGTGTCAGAATCCACACCGCGTGTGCCATCACCAGAGCGAAAATTGCCCCGCGGCTCATCGTCAGCAACGTCGCCATGATCAGTGTCACCGCCGCAGCGAGCCAGATGAGCTTTTCCTCCCGAACCTGTGATTTATTCCAGGCATAGGACGCCCAAACCGCCGCAAATCCAAAGGTCATCCCCGTGCAGACAGAATTCCAACCGCCATAAATGAACCAGTTGCGCAGCCTCACCCCGAAGACGGCCTCCGTTTCCAGCATATAAAAAACCAGGATGCTGCCGAGAGCCGCGAGGGCCGCGACTCCAACCATGGGCACCCCCAGCCAGACCAGGGCGCGCGGCTGACGCCCGACACTCCAGAGCGTCATCAGCACCACCGAAAGCAAACCGACCCCCAGCCAGCCTCGCCACAGCATCTGCATCGTCAGGCCGGGCGACTCCAGCAGTGACGAACGGGCGAGCATCAGCAGCATCATGCCTGCCACCGCCGCGAACCAGCGGTCCTGGCGCAAACTTTCGAGAAACTCCTGGAATCCGCCCTCCCAAAACCAGGCGGCAGTCCACAGTCCCACCCAGACCACCTGAACCCACTGATTATGCATGGCATAATAGCCAAGCAGAAACCCGATCGCGCTCAAAGCCGCAAGCCGCTGACGCAAGATGGCATCCGCGGTGACGCTCAAAGGCACGGCTTCACTCAATTGCCACGTCAGGCTTACTGCCGGAGAGGGGGGGCGTTCAGACATGTTTCAAAAAGGAAGGACGATCATACTCATCGCCATCGGTTTGTCATGAGCAGCTTTGATTCCATAAGATTACCTGCAATACGCGCAGGCTGTGTAGCGTGATCGTGGGAGACCAAACAACTTCCCCCTTCCCTACCCATGAACCGCCGCACCAGCTTTCTCCTTTTCGCCCTCGCCACACTCCTGCCCGTCAGCCCGTTGACTGCCGCCGAAGGCAAAGTCTATGAAATGCGCACTTATGTGACAAACGACGGCAAGCTCGATGCCCTGCTCAAGCGTTTCCGAGACCACACCTGTCGCCTCTTTGAGAAGCACGGCATCGAAAACATCGGCTACTGGGTGCCATTGGAAAAGACCGATGGAGCAGACAACACCATGATCTACATCGTCGCCCACGCCAGCCGGGATGCGGCCAAAGCAAGCTGGAAAGCCTTCGGTTCAGACCCGGAGTGGCAGGCAGCGCGCAAAGCCAGTGAGGCCGATGGCAAAATCCTCGCCAAAGCCCCCGACTCGGTCTTTCTCACCACCACGCCCTACTCCACACCGGTGAAAACCGGTGCAGGCAGCCAGGAACGAGTCTTCGAACTTCGTCTCTACACCACACCTCCAGGCAAGCTTCCGAACCTCCATGCCCGCTTCCAAAACCACACAATGAGCCTTTTTACCAAGCATGGCATGTCGCACATCGCCTACTGGACTCCCACGGATGCTGACAAAGGCGCTGACACGAAGCTCATCTACATCCTAGCCCATGCCAGCAAAGCAGCAGGACTGGCCTCTTTCACCGCCTTCCGTGCCGATCCTGAATGGATTCAAGCCAAAGGTGAGTCCGAAAAAGACGGGCCGCTCACCGTAAATCCCGACGGGGTCAAGAGCATCTACATGCGAGCTGTGGACTTCTCCCCGATCCGCTAAAACCAAGTAAATTGATTTTTTTCGCTTAACGTGTCACATCTTAGGTCAGTTTAGTTATGGCTAGATTGCTGCTTGTGATTTTGAGCAGTTCCCACTAATACCCATCCTATTCGACCATGCTGTTTACGCACCATCCAGCCATCCCTCTCGGAGTTCTTTTCCTGATTCCCCTGCTCCTCACAGGCTGTGGCAAGAAGGCGCAACTCGAAGTGGAGGCAGTCCAAATTCAGGCCAGCACCACCGAACAGAATGCCATCCTCAAATCACTCCAGGCCGAATCTGCGGCAGTAGGCAATTTGGGCAACTATAACTACCCCCAGCAGTCACACATGGATCAACTGCGTGCCAGGATCAAAACTCTGCGTGAGGAAACCATCAGCCTGACAGAGGAAAAAGCCTCGGCCCAAAAGGATGTCGAGGCCCTCCAAAAAGAACTCGATGAGTATCGCGCCCGCCACCTCCGGTAAACTCATCTCCACCCACACTACCTATGGATGCAAAAGTCATCATTTACGGCCTCTGCCTCGTGGCCATCATCGCTGGAGCCAGCTTTTGGTCCTATACCATGGACATTGATGAAGCCCAGAAAGATGTCATCTCAGCCCGCCAGCAGTCTGCCGTGGTCGAGGAAAGCATCAAGCAGGCCAAGGCCTGGCTCACCGCCCGCAAGGAGGCCGCCGCCCTCATTTCTGCTGCCGCCATCATCGAGAAAGACAACACAACTCTTCGAAATGAAATCGCCGCGACTCGGCTTGAGCGCACCAATGTCGCCAAAAACTTCAAAAGCTCCATTGAGCGCGCACGCAATGAACTTGTCGGCACCACATTAAGTGAGGTTGCTTTATCTTCGGGCCAGCGTCTGAAGAACGCTAAAATTCAATCGCTGGATGAAGAAATTACCGTTTTTCAGCACTCCGAAGGGGTGTCCAAAATTCCCACGGCAGAGCTTCCCGCTGAGATTCAAGACCGGCTCCGATACGGCTTCAATCCCGGTGGAATCGGAACGATTTCCAAAGACCGCAAGGAGACCAGTTCCATCACCTCGGCGAGTGATCGTGTCGCGCGTCTAGGCATGAGCAATGCACCGGCGGCATCAACCCAGGGTGACGACGAAGCGGGAACTCCTCCCGCCACCAGTTCGGCAGCGCCTTCCGGGTCGGCCCCAGTGGCAGGCCAGATCCAATCTTTGGGAAGAGTCTATACCCCCGGCAAAGGCTGGGAAAGAGTCGGCGCGAGCGGAACCGCAGCGCCACCTGCACTCGGCACATCGTCCCCTTTCAGAAAAAACAATCCAGAAGCCGTGTCCAAGGTCAAAAACAGGGCTGAAATGAAACATCAAACGGGTCAATAACCCCCATTGGGCCCTCAATATGGACGGTAAAATCATCGTTTATGGCTTCTGTCTGGCTGCCCTCATCGCCGGATCGAGTTTTTGGGCTTACACCATGGAAATGGATGATGCTCAGAAGGATGTCGTCCTTGCAAGGCAGCAACTTGTCGTCGCCGAGGAAAGCATCAAGCAAACCAAAGCCTGGATGGCCGCCCGTAAAGAAGCAGCGGCACTGATCGCCGCCGGACAGATCATCGAACAGGAAAATCAAAAGCTGAGAACCGAGATCGAGCTCATCAAACAAGACCGCTCCAATCTGGCCAATGCCTTCCTCAACTCGATCCAGAGAGCCCGTGAAGAGTCCCTGGGAGTGGTGATTCCCGAAATCATCCTCACCACCGGCACCACGCTTAAACAGGCCAAGATCCAGTCCATCAGTTCTGACATCACCATCTTCCAGCACTCGCAGGGGGTTTCCAAAGTTCCCAGCACCACCCTCCCAGATTCTTTGCTAGACCGCTTCAAATTCGGTTACAGCCCAGGCGGCGTCTCATCTGACGCATTGGCGATGGAGGAGAACTTGGAAATTTCCTCTTTTGGCTCTTCCTCCCGCCCTCCACCCACAGCCAGAATCTCCACTGCCACCAGCGACTCAGTCGCCCGGCTTGGCATGAATGACGCTATCGACTCAATCGCTGACAAGAAAAAGAAAGCCCGCCCGGCACCACGAGACCCGAATCGTATCAAAATTCATGGTGACCCCGCCCTCTGGAAGAACGTCGAACGCTCCTCCATCGGTCGCGCCTACATCCCCGGTCAAGGCTGGCTCAGAGTCGGCCGCGATGGACCGATCCCAGGCTCAGCGCGCAACTGACGCTCCGCCACTCAGGCACACATACCTGCCACCGAACCCCTCCGCATTCTTTGCGGCCAGCCTCGCAGCAAACCTGGCACACTCCGGCAGATTCCAGCCGCTCAGCCAGCCATGGAGAAATGCCCCATGATACACATCCCCACATCCCGTGGTATCCAAGAGAGGTATGGCTTCAAAAGCCGGTTGATGATGTAACCTCCCATCCGCGCACATCGCATGACTGCCATGCATGCCGTCCGTGATCACAACCACCTGCGCTGGCGGCTGGAACAGGCATTCCATCAATTCCTTCATCTCGACTTTCCCCGTCATTTGCTGAGCGAAGTCGCGCGAGACGATAACCACCTGGCTCGCCTCCACCAGATCACGGATGGAATCTCGATAACGCCCGGCACCTCCATCAAAAGAAATCATCACTCCAGCCTCCTGCGCCACTTTCACCGCCTCGCGGGCAGTTGATTCATGACGGCCATTGAGGTGTAAAAGGCGCGCCCAACGAATCTTCCGCTTCATCGCACCATCGATCACAGGTTCCCCGGCAGACGAAGGCTGAAACACAATTTGCCGCGCCCCGTCGCCACGCCGGACCAGCACTACAGCCCGAGCGGAGCGAGCGCCCGCCTCCCGCCGTATCATCGTGGTCGAGACTCCATGCTTCTCCAGGTCAGCGACGATGGAATCCCCCGTTGCATCATCCCCACAAACATCCACGAGAGCCACTGCGTGCCCCAGGCAGGCAAGCACGCACAGAGCCGTTGCCACGGGGCCTCCGCCCATGAAAAGATGATCATGCGCCTGCTTCACGCATTCATGATCAGAAAAATCAGTCACCACCCAGAGATCATCCAGCGTGGCCGCACCTATTCCCATCACCTCAACACCCCAGACTCCAGTTTCGGCCAATGACGAAATTAGCTGAGAGGAATCTGGGCTGCTCAGAAGAAGATACTTTTAAACTGAAAAGGGCCTCAGAATCCCACCCCGCCGCTTTTGGCGAGGAAGTTCAGAGCCAGAGCGGCGACAGCGAGGACGAAAACCAGGAGGGCAAGAGGCATGAAAGTCAGCGGAAGAAGTTAAAACAGAATGAAGAGGTCAAATCAGCACAAGCGAACAGCAAGGATCACTGAGGAATCTGGGGCAGACTGCGGCTGAAGTCGTTGCTCCAAGTGTGGTCCTCATTCATGCGCTCCCACTTCACCGGATTGGCCGTGGGAACCATGATGGGCGAATCATTGCTTGAGGAAACACGGTCACTGCCAAACATCTGGATGGCCAGGAGCACTGCTGAAAGCAGCAAGCAGACCACGGAAAGCGGCACCAAACCTTCCTCGGGATCTTTTTCGTCGTTGTAGAACTGCTCTGAATCTGCCGAGGCCGTGCGCTTCACCGGAGCGCTAGGAGGAGCAGAGATGCTCGGACGGGACATCGGCTGAGTTTGTTGCAGCTTCACCGTAGCCTTTGGCAGACCCGCTGTGGGGGCACCACCAGGAGCAGCCACCATCGGACCAGTGCCCGTGCCAGGAGTGCGCGGCGCAGCAGACACAGGCTTGAGAGGGACGGTCTTTGCCAGAGGAGCCGTTGCAGCACCGCTCTCCATCCTAGGAGCTGAGGGCGCAGACGGTGCAGAAGGCGGGCGCGGCGCAATGGGGGCCGAGGGAGCCACTGGCGGGCGTGGGGCAGCTCCAGGAGGTGGAGGTGGAGCCATCGGCACGGTAGCAGCAGGCGGTGGCGGAGCACTGGGAGCAGGCATCACCGGAGGGGGAAGACGCACTGGAGAGGTGGATGCCTTCGGAGCCGGTGGTGGCAGCGGAGCGGACGGAAGCTGAATCGGAGCCGTGGCCTTCTTCGGAGCCACACTGGAAGTCACGGGACTCACCGGAGAGGTGGACTCACGAGGCTGCACTGCTCCCTCTCCTGGACGGGAACGCAGGGTGATACGGACCGTCTCCTTTTTCAGGGGAACAGCGGAAGTTTTTGGCGAGCTCGGGGGAGGTGGCGTTGGCAGGTTTTCGGATTCGCTCATGGGGAAGATCGGGGAGGACGGAAATTAGTGGAAATAGTTCTTTAGCGGGAACGGTGGTCAGGCGTCAATCCCCTTTTTCCTCACAAGAAAAAATGATCCCGGTCCGCACACCAATGAAAACTCCCCTTCCCGGCTTCGGAAAGAGGAGTTCGGAGAGATTCTAAAAACACTTCCAAGCCTCACTCCGCCTTCTTTTTGCCTTTCCCTTTGCCTTTGCCCTTCGCGGCGGCTGGGGCGGCCGCCACTTTCTCACCGGGTTTTGGCAGAGCCGCCTTCGCCGACTCCCAGCCTGGATTCAGCGAGGCCTCACGGATGCTCAGGTTCCGCAGATCCACAGACTGACCACCGACGGTGAAACCAGGCGATGCCTTCGGCGTCTTGAAAATTTCGCTGCTGCCCCAGGCCACCAGGTCATCCACCCTGCCCACCATCACATCTCCCACCATCTCCAGGCGGACCTTGTGCCAGGTGCCCGGAGCCAGATCCGCCTCGAAGCGGGCAAAGATCACTGCCTTGTCCGGCCCCTCGTGGTCATTGTCATCCCGCTGAATCGTCACGGACTTCGGCGTGATCATGATGCGCGCCATGTGGTCCTTCACGGCATTGATGGAAAGACTCGTGCTGCGAGCACCTTCAAACTTGAACTCATACTCGATGATAAAATCCTTCAATTGATTCGGCAGCCGCGTCACCGCACCATGCTTGTCCTCCACCAGCTCCGAGCCACGCCACACACCCTCCACCAGTTCCCACTTTCCCTTCGCGGCCTTCCAAGGCGCAGCAGGGGCGGCATCGAGCTTGTTTTCATAAATCACCGCGCCGGGCACGGCGAGCAGAGGCGCATCGGCAGCCGAAGCACCAAGAGTCAGGAGGAAGAGGGAACCAAGCAGCAATGAGGTTTTCATGGGCGCACCAAAACGGCCTCTCCCCCGGGTTATTGCGGCGAATTTCCTTCCTTGGAATCCAGCACCGCGATAAAATGCGTATGTTAGATGAACAAAATACTTCTTGTTTCGACTAACCTCCGTCCAGTCATCCCCATGAAAAACATGAAAAACATCGCACTCTCACTCCTCACCATCATCTCCATTTCCTCCTGTGCCACTGGGCCGAATGCCCAAACGGGTACTGTCGTCGGTGCCCTCGGCGGCGCTGCGGTCGGCGGCATCATCGGCAATCAAAGCGGTCGCGGACTTGAAGGTGCAGCCATCGGTGCCGGCCTCGGTGCCCTCGGCGGCAATGCCATCGGCAACTCCCAGGACCAGCGCAACGCCCAGTATTACAATCAGCAGCAGGGTTACTACAACCAGCGGCAGCCTGCCGGTTACTACCCGAACGGTCAGCCTTACTACCGTTGATCTTCCGCCTCACCGGCCTCCCCCACGAAGCGCGACCTCATGCAGGTCGCGCTTTTTTGTGCCTGCGAACCGTGCCAGAGATGAGCCGATGAAAACACCCGAGTTTGTCTTTGCCACCTGCAGCGCCGGTTCTGAGCCCTCCCTGAAGCGTGAGGTCGCCGCACGTCATGGCGGCTGGCTCACCCCCGCATTCATGCGCCCCCAGCTCATCACTTGGAAGGCACGCACAGAGCCTCGCCCTGATTTCGAGCTCGAGGCCTCCTTCTCCGCTGTCAGTGGCTGGTCCGCAGGCATGGCTCGCAGCGCAGCAGAGGTCGCTACCCTCGTCCAATCCCTGGCCCTCGACCTCGCTGCCATTCACGTCTTCCCCAGCTGCTACAGCGAGGACGGCGTGCCCGAGAATGTCTGGCCTCAGATCGACCGTATCCAAGCCGATCTCGCCCCGCTCATCCCACTCGCCCCGCGCGGCCAGCACATCCTTGATGTCATCATCAGTGCCGAGACCGAGCCCTGGTTCATCGGCATTCACCGTCGCAGCCCCGCCGCTCATCCCAGCCCCGGAGCCCTCAGCCGCCTCCCCCTCCCGCCTGAAGCTCCCTCCCGAGCCTGGCTGAAAATGGAGCAATCCCTCACTTGGCTAGACCTCACCGCCCTCGGAGCCCTCAGTGGGAAAATCGCCCTGGAACTCGGCAGCGCTCCCGGCGGAGCCTCCTGGGCACTCCTCCAGCGCGGCATGAAAGTCATCGGAGTGGACACGGGTGCCATGGACCCACGCGTGCTCGCCCACCCGAACTACACCCACCTCCCCATCCCTGCTGGCGAAGTCTCCCCGCGCGATCTCCCTCCGCAGATCGACCTCCTCGCCTCCGACATGAACCTCCACCCCGGACTCGCCCTCAAATACGTCGAGCGTCTCACCCACATGCTCTATCCGCGCTGGCTGGCCCTCACCCTGAAGATCAACGATGGTCAGGTCGAGTCTCAGCTACCCGCCCTCCTCCAGCAGGCCCGGCGTTTCGCCCCTGGCGAACTCCACGCCCGTCAGCTCCCCGCCAACCGCCGGGAAATCACCGTCATCAGCCGGTGACAAACTCGTTCATAGCGCAGGTGGCATGACTTCAGGCTCGGGTGCGTCAGCTCTCTCCGGCATGACCAGCACCGCGCCTTTCAGCAGACGGCAGAAATCCTTCTTCTTGGCTCGATGCACCGTGCCGACCTTGGAGATTGGGTTTTTCATGAGCTTGTACTCGATGGACATGCGCGCCCATTCGACGATGCGGATGTATTCATCGCCCTTCTTCCAGATCTGGCCTTGTTCGAGCTTCATGATGCTTCCCTAGCTCCCGATGGAGGGCATTGCCATGAGTTTCATTTTCGGAAGCACCACGAGCGATAGGACAGTTCACCGCTCCTCAGCGCCTCATGCACACGCGAGCCGGGGATGCCCGCAAAGTCGCGCCCGAGCGAGTGCATAAAGCGCGGCAACCGCTGGCAGATCAGCGCCTCACTGCGCGCGGCATTGGCCTCCATGCCGCGCAGGACTTCGGCGCGGATATCGCGCGTTTGCACAACGTGCAACGGCGCTTGAGCGATGGCGTTTTCCCATTCAGCGAAGCCATCGCTGAAGCGGAAGTCGGCATAAAGGAAGTGTCCACCGGGCTTCAAGACGCGGGCGACCTCGGCGAGGAAGCCTGCGAAGTCCGGGTAGCAATGGGAGGCTTCGACATTGATCGCCGCATCCAGCGAGCTGTCTTCAAAAGGCAACTGCTGCGCATCACCCTGCTTGAAGCGGAGCCCATGCACGCGATGGCGCTGCGCGCAGAAGGCGATGCCTGTGGGATTCAGATCCAGCCCCGTGTAGCTCGCTGGCTGCATCGTGCGCGTCAGCCATGACGCGCCGCCGCCGTGACCGCAGCTCACTTCCAAAACCGTCTTCCCCCGCAGATCCACCTGGGATGCCACATGATGATAAAGCTGGATGCAGGCGCGGTTCGGCTCGTCATCTGGCTCCAGTTTCAAGCCGACAGGCGGGTCGGTTTCGAAGGCGTAGTTGAGAAACAGCACCTCCTCACCGCGCAAACGGCGGGTCAGAAAGGGATACCACAGTTGCCAGATGGCTTTGCGGACCGGGCCGATGGAAAAGAGGCGTTCGAGGAGTGACATGGAGTAAGGCGGGGTAGCACAGCAGTAGCTCGGAGAGGCGAGTGCCCAAACAACATCCTGCGCCACCAGCCCACCATGAATCACAGATAAACTGAATGAATGCACCCACGCTGCATCCAAGCACACGTAACACACCCATCAACCCATCATGAAACTCCTCAAACTTTGGTTATGTGCCGCGCTTTTCGCCGTGGCCGTGCCGGTTCCTTCGGCTCACGCGGAGGTCGATGTCTCCATCGACTTTTTCTTCGACACACTCAGCCCCTATGGCGACTGGATCTACGGTGATGACTACGGGTATGTCTGGCAGCCCACCGTCGCCCAACAGACTGACTGGGCTCCCTATTCGGACGGCTACTGGGCCTACACAGATGCCGGCTGGACCTGGATCTCCAACGAAGACTTTGGCTGGGCCACCTACCACTATGGCCGCTGGATTCGCATGCAGGGAAGCTGGGTCTGGGTGCCCGGTTATGAGTGGGCTCCCGCCTGGGTCTCCTGGCGGCAGACAAATGATCACGTCGGCTGGGCACCCCTGCCTCCAGAGGCGCGCTGGTCCGCCAGCATCGGTTTCAATCAGTGGTCAGACAGCTACTACGACATCGGCCCCTCCTACTACAACTTCGTTCCCTTCAATCTCTTCGCCCGGCGCACATCGCTGAGACACTGCATCGTCGATCGCCATCGCAACCTCGGTTACATCAACCAGTCGGTGAACATCACCAACATCACCTATCAGCAGAACGTGGTGAACAACATCTTCGTCGGCGGCCCTGACCCTGACCGCTTCGGCAGAGGTGACGACGGCATCCGCCGCCTCGGCCTGCGCCGTGATGATGAAACCTTCCGCAACAACTGGCTCGACCCTCGTGGCGGCAGTCCGCCTGAATTGAGAAGCCTTTCCCGCATCGAGCGCGGCCAGCTCGTCGTCGCCGCACCCTCCGTGAGGCGCGATTCATCCCCCAGCATCCCTTCCCGCGTTCGCGAAAGCCTGGAACGCCCGGACATCGACCGTGGCTGGCGTGGTGTCGGCGACAGCAAAGCCGCCGAAAGCCTGCGTGAGCATCATCGCGACGAGCTGGCCAGAGTCAGCCGTGGCAGTCTGCCGGATAGAACGCCCGAAGTCGTCACCAGCAAGGTGTCACCTCCAGCCGTTGGTCGTCTGTTGCGTCCCGAGGAGCGCAAAGTTTTCAGCCGGGTCACAGATCCACGCCGCAGCAGTGAAGAAGTCCGCAAAGCCGTGCCCACCATCAGGCCCCCCAATGAAATGCCCCGCCCTGATGTCGGCAGATCGAGCAATGACGAAGATCGCCGCCGGGTCGGACCACCAACTCTGCCAAGCTCCAGCCCAGAAACGAAGCGGCCCACCACGCCAGCGATGAACCTGCCACCGAAAGCCACGGCGGTGATTCCTGGCAGTCGGCCAAGTCTTCCAGGACGTCTCCCAGAGGTCCGCCGCACAGAGCCCCCTACATCGCCATTCACTCCACCCCAAACACGACCCATGCCAGAGTCCCGCGCGATGCCAACCCTGCCCCAGTCACGCTCAATTCCAGAGAGAGTGCGCGAGGTCCGGCCAAGCATTCCTCAGCCACGCGCCCTGCCATCCCAGCCTCAGCGCACCGCACCTCAGGTGCGGCCTCAAATGACACCTCCGCGTCCCACACCCCAGGTCAAACCAGCCGCACCCCAGATTCGCCCCCCCACCAAATATCAACGCATCGCCCCTCAAGTGCGGCCCCAGATCCCCCAGTCACGCCCGCAGCCTCAGGCCAGACCGTCCGCGCCACGCCCACAGCCCCAGGCCAGACCGGCTGCCCCACAGGCACGCCCCAGCGCAGTTCCTCAGAAACGCACCTCACCTTCGATTCCCAAACCTGGAGACAAACGGCGGGAGCGCTGAGCCGCCTTCCATTCTGCCTCAGCCTGCGGGCTTTTCCATGATCGTAATCTGGTCTTGGTAAAGCCCCACTTCGTGGCGCTGTCCGTCCTCCATCCAATGGTGGAACTGCTCCACCACACGCAGCCCGTTGGATTCAATCAATCGGTTGAGCTCCCCCGCCGTGGCATCGCTGCGCCAGCCACCTCCATGCCCGGCAGAAGTGCCATGATGGATGACCGCCCGCCCACCGGGTTTCAACACCCGGAAAAACTCCTCCAAATAGCTGGCGATATCCACGAGGTTGATGTGGACGAAAACATCGAAGGACCAGATCAACCCAATGCTCGCTTCAGCCACGCCCGGCAGATTGTTGCCATTGACTCGAAAGCGGGCGCTCGGCGAGGCAAACTTCTGCGTGCAGAGATCCACGCAGGTCTTGGAAAGGTCGATGCCGGTGTAGTCCGCAGCCAGCGGGATCAAATACTGCGTCCAGCGTCCGGCTCCCGGTCCTATTTCCAGGACCACGCTGTCCTTGGGCACGCTTGGCTTTAATACCTGCCTGACCAGAGACTTCTTCCAGGCATCCGTCAGCGTCCATTCCTCGCCCCCCGCCGTCCAGTCCCAGTGATCCCAGATTTCTGCATTCAGGCCACGGCTGTTGAGCCCCGGCAGCCCATGCGCTTTTCGCCGAGTCTGCATCGCCTCGAAAGCCCGGGTTCCCAGGCCGCTGCCCGCGTAGTAGGCCCCCAGCAGCAAGCTGTACACCCACCCGTTCTCCTTCAGCGTCATGCCCAGCAGCCGAAACTTGCTCACCAGCGGCATTCGGTGGCGATTGTTCACCAGATCCATAGCGCAGGAAGAGGTGATCTCTGGACCGGATGACTGACTCGAAGCCACTTCCTTCGAGGCCGTTGTGATTCGTGAGGTGAGTATCGGCGGCTCAGGGGTGAGGGTCATGTCCATCTCCGGGCATCGTCCAGCAGCCGCAACAGACCGTCGATGGGGTGTACTCCCACCTTTTCCTTACTCCGTCGGCCTCTATGGCGACAGCGAGTCCTCGCCTACTTGAACTCCGGGTAAAAAGGATTGTGCGCCTTCTCCTCGCCCACCGTCGTCAGCGGGCCGTGGCCGGGGGCGATCACCGTGTCGTCGGGCAAGGTGAAGATTTCCTTCCGGTTCGTGGAGAGAGCATCGGGGAACGACACCGCGCCGCCGCCCATGGAGGAGGCAAAGAGAGCATCACCGACAATCGCGACGGGCTGTGCCAAGCCGCGCACGACAAAGGTGGTGCCGCCCTTCGAGTGCCCCCAGGTGGAGCGGGACTCGATCGTCAGGCTGCCGAGCTGCCAGGTCGTCCCTGGCGCAAAGGTTTGCGCCGCAGGATGCGGCTCGCGCTCGCTCACGAGCACAGCGGGTGCAGCCAGTGTCGGGATGTCAGCCACATGATCCGGGTGCGTGTGGGTGAGGAAGAGATACTTCAGCGTCAGGCCCAGTTCGCCGAGCTTCGCCACCATCGGAGCCGCCGTGGCACCCGTGTCAAAGGCAGCAGCCTCGCGGGTCTCGGCATCCCAGACCAGGTAGGCATTCACCGTCATGTCGTGGTAGGTCGTGTTAAACTGGGCCAGACCATCCAACGCCACCTCCGCCGGGGACCAACCGCCATCGGCCATGGTCACCAGCGACGGACCGTGGAGGCCCAGCGTCGGGGCCAGCTTCAGAAGCGTGGCGTGGTCGGGAGCACCGTCTTTCACCGCCTCCACCTGGGCCACGGTGACACCCGCTTTCTCCGCCAGTGCCTCCACGGTAAAGCCGAGGCCGCGCTGTGACTTGCCCACCACATCATTAAAAAGATCTTCGAGAGGAATGCTCATGAGACGGCCATCCAAGGACAGCCCATGCCGCACGGCAAGCGGCAAGTTCGAGGCACAATTTCAGATTTCCGTTTCCCGATTCTGGCTTTAAGCTCCGCTCATGTTCGAAATCTTCGCCAATCCCTTCTACACCTTTTGCATGGGTCTCACCCTCGGAGCTGTTTTCCTCGTCCTGGCCATCTTCAGCCACTGGAAGACCAAAGGCGAATTCCGCCGCTACAAGACCCACCTGAGCGACAAGCTGGAGCTCGAAGCCCGCCAGATGTCCGAGACCAACAAAGAGAAAGCCCGCCTGGCCTCCGAAAACGAAAGCCTCCGCATGCAGGTCTCCCGCCTGAATGAAAAGCCGGACAACAAACTCACCCGCGAGCTGGAAATCATGGCCCGCGCCGAGAAGCACATGATGATCAACGCCCCCGGCTTCGCCCCCGCCTGGGAGATGGCCAAGTCCACCGCCCTCACCCAGCTCGAAGCCGAGGAAAAAGGCACCTCCTTCCCCCAGAAGATCTTCCGCAAGCTCATCGGCTCCGGCTCGAACGGGTCCAACGTGGCCCTGCCAGAAAACGCCGCCACCGCCGCCAAGTCCGGCACCAGCAGCGCCGCCGCCTGAGATCCCGCCATGCGCCCGGAGAAGGTCAAGTTCATGCTCCTCGCCGCCGACATGAAGCGGGCCGTGCGCTTCTACAAAGAGGTCTTCGGTCTCGATGAGATCTTCGTCAGCGAGTTCTGGAGCGAGCTTAGCTTCGGCAATGCCATCGTCGCCTTCCACGGCGGACACGACGGCAGCATCAACACCACCGGCCTCAGCTTCCAGTTCGAAGACGTCTTCGACACCGTCGAGCGCATCGAAAAAGCCGGAGGCAACCTCCTCGAACTCCCCGCCCAGCGCGAAGGCGAGCCCATCCTCCTCGGCCGCTACCGCGACCCCGAAGGCAACGAGGGTTTCATCACACAGTATGTCGGGTGAGGACTGACGGAGGCGGTGAGCTTGCAGCGAGGTAGAGGCCGATCAGAGCCAACAGGCACGACAGCAAGCATCCGCCCTGCTTCAAAAATACCGCACCAAAATCAGGATGCTGATGCGAATCGGCCATCCATCGCGCAACACAAAACGCACATAAAGCAGCCCTCAGAGCGAAAGCCGGGCTTGTTCAACCAGAGGGGCATTGGCTGGTTCGTTCCTCGCAGCCATGCCCCCTTTCATGTTCGGCGTTGCGGATGTTATCATTGGTGTGCTGGTCGGAGTGAAACAACGATTGGCTGCGTGGCTGGAAGCGAAACCCAACCTTGGCGGTATCCAGGCGCGGTGACAATGAGGCCGAGTTGGCGCGTGGACACAGGGACAAGAGCGATGCCCTCGCCAGATGTAGGAACGGAGGGGCAGTTGTATGAGGGGAAAACAGGAGTAACGGATGCCATCGAAATGGGCCGCCTCGAACTGGCGTCAATGACAAGAACATGCTGCTTAGAGGCACACGCACTCAGAGTGAGTATCGAAAGAGCCAAAATTGGGAGCGTCGTTCTCATGGTGTGCGTAGCAACGCCGAACGATTCAAGCGATGGCAACCCCACTAGCGGCGGCCAGCGTTGATCGCGAGGTTGAGGTTAAATGAAGGTGAAGCATCGAAAACAGAGGGGCTAGTGGGGGGGGCCATCCGCGACTTGTTAGCCGCCTGCTGATTCTTCAAGGCAACGCTTGATCCATTGATCGAAGTTCGAAGACAGGCTTCCTCGATACCTCCCAGACAGTGCCTCCGCAATGGAATCGGAGGGATTCACCCAGCCTCCTTCACCGCCCTGTGCTACAACGTATAGAAGCGAACCTTCATCCTCAGGGCCGGTCATCCAGACTCCATCTAACTGCCTTACGAAACAAGATCCATAAAGTGCCGACAGGCATGCCAAGTAGACCTTCTTGATTTCGCATTCTCCAGAGGATCGAAACAATTCTATCTCTGCGTCAATTGCCGCTATCACCTCTTTGGGAGTGTGATCCTCAAGGTATGTCGGCAAAAGGCCAATCGCGTTCAGAGCTGCCAATGCTGCGCGATTAATCTCATGGACGGAGGTATCTGGAAGTGGGTGGAATTCCATTTTCTATTTTCGGCTAACGTGAAGCATCATTTACAGATCGTGAGGTTTGTCAGCAGCTTTATCGCCGAACTATCCGGCGGGTTCGGGAGCGTGGGAGTCTGCGGGGTTCATTGAAGCCGGATAGTTTGGTGGAGAGCTCCAGCGTGTTTTTCGAACCCCGGCGCGCCGAACACATCCGGCCTACGATGGGCTCGCTACGCCAGTCATTTTCACGCAGCCCTGCACGTTTTGATTCTCCGTGGCGACCCAGAGCCCCAAAAAGCCGAAATCTCACGCCGCCAACTCCAGAGTTGGTGACGTGCAACCTGGGTTGGAAGGGCTGAACCCTGAGTTTGGTGGGACGAAAACTTTCGTCCGCCGCCAGGGCAACGATCTGATGGATGAAGATTACAGCTTCGTGTAGCCGACGCTTTCGCAGGGCATGTCCCAGAGCTTCTTCAGCTCGGCATCGAGTTTCGTGATGCTGAAGCTGACGCCGGCCATCTCCTGGCAGGTGACGATGTTATCGACGATGGTCTGGTGGACTTTTAAGCCACGGGCTTCGAGGATGGGCTTCGCGGCGCGGAGAAGGATGAGCAGTTCCATCATGTGGGTGGAGCCGAGGCTGTTCACGAAGAAGACGATCTCGTCTCCGGCATTCAGCGGCAGGTCATCGGCGAAGAGGAGGTCGAGGATCTTCGGGGCCAGCTCATCGGCGGTACACATGGGGATGAGGCCGACGCCTTTTTCACCGTGGATGCCCATGCCGAGTCCGATGACGTCGTCCGCGAGGTCAAAGGTGGGTGCGCCGGTGGCTGGGATGGAGCCGGGCTTCGTGGAGACGCCGACGGTGCGGGTCATATCGACGGCCTTTTGAGCGATGCGGGCGAGTTCGTCGAGGGAATCAACGACGCTGGCGGCGGCTCCGGCGAGCTTGGTGATCGGCACGAGTCCGGCGACACCACGGCGGTTTTGCTTTTTGTCCGGCGGAGCGGAGCAGACGTCGTCATTGATGATGACGGTCTTGATGGTGATGCCTTCGTCCGTGGCGAGTTCGCCGCCGATGTCGAAGTTCATGACGTCGCCAGCGTAGTTGCCGTAGAGATAGAGGACGCCTTTACCACGGCTGACGGCCTGGGTGGCCTCCAAAACGATGTCAGGCGGAGGTGCGGCGAAGATATCGCCCACGGCAGCACCATCAGCCATGCCTTTGCCGACGAGGCCGTGATAGATCGGCTCATGACCGGCACCGCCACCCACGAGCAAAGCGGGCGCGTCGGGGCGCAGGTCGTTCATGACGATGGAGCGCTTGCCCACGCGGCGGGCCTTGCCGTCATAGGCGAGAACGAGGCCTTCGAAGAGTTCGTCGGCGCACTTCAGCGGGTCATTGATGATCTTTTTAGCGGAGTTGTTGCTCATGGGAAATACAGAACGGGTTGGTTTGGCGGGCGCAAGGTGTAGCGGGCGGCCCTGAATCTGTCAAAGCTGGATGCATGTCATCCACCGCCCATTTCCTGCTCACTCGTCCTCCACTTTTTTCACCGGCCGCGCGGTGCCCGAGCCGGGCATGGCGCTGAAAAGGAAGTAGCGGGGGGATCGGAGCATATCGCCGACCTCACGAGTGGCGGCACGCTGGAGGTAGCCCTGGATGCGCTCCAGCGCGGTGGGCCATTTGGCGAGGTGCTTTTCCAGGAAGCGGCGGAGGCTGGCATTGGCGCGGAACTCGACGGACAGGGTGCCGAGATTCAGCAGCAGGATGCCGAGGCAGATGGCGAGCAGACCGATGAGCGCGAAACGCGCGGGGAACTTCAGCAGGATCATGCCACCGGCAGCCAACACGGCGGCGAGCGTGGGGGCGTAGCGGTTGAGTTTGATCACGGACTGCCGCCATTGGAAGTCCTTGAGGGCATCTCCCTCCTGCACGGCGTGGCCGGCCTCATGCAGGGCGACGGTCCAGGCGGCCATGGTGGTCCCCTGCCCCACTTCGCGGCTGAGGAAGAGGCGGCGGCGGGCGGGGTCGTAGTAGTTCGTGACCATGGCGTTGTGCTCGATGATCTCGACATCGCTGACGCCTTCGAAATTAAAGAACAGCTGCGCCATCTCCGCGCCGGTGTGGGCAGTGGGCACGCGCTCCTTCACGCCCTGCGCCCACATTTCATCAAACCTCCCTGTGGCCCAACGACAGATGCCGAGACAGATCAGGAAGAGAACGATGGGGATGACAAGCATGATGAATCAGGTCCAGGTGCCGGGTTTGAGGAAACCGATGGGCAGGCTGGAGGAGTTAACGTTGTAGAAGTTGGCAATGTTCGGGAGGACGTAGCTCATGTTTGCCGCAGGAACACCAAACCAGCGCAGCATTTCCGCGAGGAACTGATCGACACTCGTGGTCGGAATGAGGCGACCACCATAGCCGGTGTCATTGTTGCTCTCCAAAGCGAGATCCGGGAAGCTGCCGTAGATGCGTCCGCCCTGCACGGGGCCGCCCATGATGAGCGCGTTGCCACCCCAGGCGTGGTCAGTGCCGTTGCCATTGCTGCGCAGCGTGCGGCCAAAGTCGGAGGCGCTGAAGGTGATGACGCTGTCCTGCAAACCGAGCTGCTCCAAAGCACGCTGGAAGGCGAGGAGGGCGGGGTCGAGGAGGTCGAGCATCTCCGCCTGCGAGTCGAGCAACTCGCCATGATGATCCCAGCCCCCGTGGCTGATGAAAATGGTCTGGCGGCGCAGCCCGAGCTGTCCGCGCAGAGCGATCATCTTTGCCGCAGCGAGGAAGTTACTGGCCACCCAGTTGTCGGAGGGGAAGAAGCCGCTGATGGCGCTGGCGTCGTAGTTGTTGAACTGCTGGAGGAAGAACTCCTGAAGCTCGATGCTGCTTTTCGTGAGCTGCGAGTAGGACTGCTGCATCAGGTTCGCGTAGCTCTGCTCGATGATGCTTTTGTGGGCGGCATTCTTCAGTCGCAGCGGATGCAAAGCGCTGGATTGGTCTTCACCCGTGAGCCGCAGCGCGCCGCTGTCCGTCACGACGAACTGCGTGGTGCTGTTCCCCACTTGCAGGAGGTTGTTTCCCGAGAGGGAGATGTTCATCGCGATGCTCGTGACATCATTCACTGTGGTGTGCAGTACATCCGCTGCACGACCTCCCCAGCCACTGAGCTGCGTCATGCCCTGCGGCACGGAAGTCTGCCACTGGTCCACCTGATCGCTGTGGGAGTAGAGCGACTTCGGCAGCGGGACTGTCTCGGCGAGATACTGCGCCTTCGTCACCGGCTGGATGAGCGTGCCGACATTGGATAAAATGGCCGCGCGCCGTTTCGCGGTATCGCCACCGAGGCCGTTGAACATCTCCTGAAGGCCAGAGCAGCTCGGATGAATGCCGTAGAGCTGCCCGTCGCCACCACTCTGGACGAGTTCGCGCAGGTTTAACTCTGGTTCCGTCGGATGAAGGATGGGCAGCGCGAGATTCCCGCGCGTGGCCGAATAAGTGGCATGGCGGGTGGAGTCGCGCGGCACAAGCCAGTTGAAGGAATCCATGCCGCCATGCAGGAAGAGACAGACGAGGGATTTACGATCCGTCGGCACGCCTTGCGCAGCGGCCTTGCCGGCCATTTGCAGATTCAGCAGCATGTTCATCACCGAGATGCTACTCACAGCCGAGCAGGCGCTCTGGCCGAGGAAACGACGACGAGTGGAGGAGTTCATATCAGTTTCGTTTATTTCATCACTGCACCCTCCGGTGCGACGAGGGCGAGGTAGGCGGCGACACGGGCACGGGCGGCGGTTTGATCCGCAGGAATCTGGGCGAGTGTGTCCAAAATCAGCGTGCGCGTGCTGGGGCGCATTTTGCCCGCGCAGAAAAGCAGGTTGAGATGATCGACAAGACGTTCGGGAGTCGAGGCGAGATCTTTCTCGCGGGCGAGATCGATGGGATAGCGATAGGTGTCCCAGAGGTGGAATCCGTTCTCGATCATGTCCCAGAGTCGGTTCGGATAGGAGATGGCGCTGTAGCTGTCCGTGATCTGAAAGACGGGCGCGGCGAGGTTGTTTTGCGTCAGCAAGCCGGGGGCTTTGTAGTCGGGGCGGTAGTAATTGAAGACGCTCGGCGCATAGGTCGGCTCCTGGCGACTGGCGTTGAAGAAGTCATTCCAATCCCACCATAATAAGTTCGGCACCTGCTTCATGCCAAAGGCACGACCAAGGGCCATCGCACGAATGACGGGCTCTTTCAGACGACCATGCGCCGTGGCTTCGGTGAAGCGCGGATCACGGGCTTCTTCATCGAGCAGGATCGCTCTCACGACAGCACCGAGATCACCACGGACACCACTGCCATTGTCTGCAAAGACGCCACCGATACGCTGGATGTAGGCTGGGCTTGGGTTGTCGGTGACGAGGAACTGGATCAACTGCTTGCTGATGAAGACGCCCGTGTTCGGGTGATTGAAAAGGAAGGTCACGACATCCTCGATGTCGCGCC
Organism: Prosthecobacter sp.; assembly: GCF_044378005.1. Lineage (GTDB taxonomy): Bacteria > Verrucomicrobiota > Verrucomicrobiia > Verrucomicrobiales > Verrucomicrobiaceae > Prosthecobacter. Next base: position 4,713 of record NZ_JBILYB010000022.1, on the reverse strand, counting down.
GAGCATTCTCCGCCGTGGCCGGGCGAGCTGGGATGACATATCCACCGGGCAGAGTTTTGGAACCGAAGTCATGCCGATCTGCATGAACGAACATGGGCGTGGTGTAGTCCTGCTCCGTCCAGCCGCCACTGCCCCAAGTTTGACCACCGAACCAGAACCCGGTCATGACTCGCGCGAGCTGGGTGATGTCTGGATTCGTGTAGGTCGGGATCGGCTGGCCGAGGCCATCGAGCTGGCGCGTGCCATCGGGGTTCAGCTTCCAAAGCCCGATGGTGAAGAGCTGCATGATCTCACGCGCGTAGTTTTCATCCGGGTAGCGGTTGATGCTCGGATCGGCCTTTTGGTTACCCACATGGCTGAGGTAGCGGCCCATGACGGGATGCATGGTGACCTCCGTCAGGATGTCGTGATAATTGCCAAAGGCCCGGCGCACGAAGATGTCATAGTAGTCCGCCATGCCGAGGACACGGTTCTCGATGTTCGAGTCTCGGCGTGAGGTGACGAGGATCTGGCTGAGCGCAAAAGCGACGCGCTGACGGAGCTGGTCCTCCCCCTGGATGGCCGCACGGGCAAACGCGGTCATCATGTTGTTGCCAAAGAGGAAAGGGTCCTCGTCCGTCCCGCCAAAGCTGTAATCCCGCTTCTGGCGCTGGCTGAAGATGTCCTCATAAATACCCTTGATGTAGGTCGAGTGCAGCGTGCTCGGTTTGGCGATCTGCTCCGTGATCCAGGCATCGTAACCAAGCTGCTGCACGCGCTGGATGTCCTCCAGCATCGGGCCGAATGCTGCCTGCATGAGGAAGCGTGAGGCCTGCACGCGGGACACGTTTGTGCCAGCTCCACCGCCGGGGAAGCCGCTTGTGCCCGAAGCACCCTGGAACTGCTCCACGAGCGTGGCGTAATCTCCGCTCATCGTGCCTTCAGTGTTGCTATCATGATTCGCATCCACCGGCACATCACTGCGCATGCTGCTGCCACTGGTCGTGCTGGAGCCGAGTACGTTCGCTTCGGTCCAGTCACTCACACCGTCATTGTCCGTGTCCTGATTCAAGACGCTGGCCTGATAAAAGATCGGCGCTCCTCCGAACACACCCGCGAGTGTCTGCTGATACTCCTCGCCCACGGCAACAGGATTCCCAGACACCGTGGACCACGAACTGAGATTCGTGCTCTGCCAGATGCGGTGTTGTTTATAACGCAGCAACGGCCAGCGGACGGTGAGGTCATTGCCCGCACGCTGCGTGTCCACCCAGAGACGCGAAGTTGGATCAAAGGGATCGGTGCCCGCTTCGGATTCATCGCTATTGCTCATACCATCACCATCCACATCCAGCAGAGAGCTGAGATTAAAACTGCCCGCCCACTGCTCCCAGGCATCAGCCATGCCATTGCCATTTAAATCCTCCCCAACGACTCCGGCAGGCGTGCCGTGATGCAGAGGCGGCTTGCTGCTGGCGAGCAGTGGATCGCTGCCCGCCTGCACTTCCACGCCGTCTTTGGCCAGATCATCATCACTGTCCGCATCATTGGGATTCGTACCTGTGAGATACTCGCGAAGGTTGGAGAGGCCATCGCTGTCGTTGTCCAGAGCAGCGTCGGCAGCGGAGTTGATGTTCAGGCCATGGGTCGTCTCCCAAGCGCTCGGCATTCCGTCTTCATCATGATCACGCCAGGCGATGTAAGCCGCCGTGGTTTCGATGACTGTGGACTGGAAGAAAACCTGAACGCCATCATGCTGCCAGAGATGGAAGCGATCCTCCACCGGCGGGCTGCTGCGATCATGCCAGAGCGCATTGCCATCCTGGATCAAGTCATGCGCCTTGCAGTCCGTGTAAGTGCGGGTGAAGACGGTCTGACTCGTGTCCTGATTCGTGATGCTGAAGGTCACATTCCACTCCGTCTGAGCTCCCGTGAGACAAGCCCCTTGCACACGCAGCCGGAAGCGATCCGAGATGTCCACGGTGCCATGCCCACTGAAGCCGAGCAGCGGTGCCAGATCGACCGAAGGCGGATAGTCCCAATCACTGTCCCAGTAGCTAGCGTTGTCGTCATCAGGACTGCTGAAAGCACCGTTCGGGTTCGTATGGAAATACCACGTCAATCGTCCGCCGCGCTGCGTCAGTGCGAGATACATGGCATCCGAGCCGGAGGTGTCCGCCGAGTTTTGCAGCGAGATGGTGAAGAGATCATTTGACCTCCAAGCTCCCTCTTCGAGCTGACCTCGTTCGTGGTCCCAGATGACTTGAATGTCGCTGATGTTCCAGTCGAAGCTGTGCGAGCCCACGGCCTGAATCACTGGCATCCGTGCATTTTCCACATTCGAGCCTCTCGGGTTTGTGCCACGAGCCACCTCCTCTGCATCCGAGCGCCCGTCGCCATCACTGTCGGCGATGGTTGGGAAAGTGAACAGCGGCTTCACCGCCATCTCCGCGCCGTCGCTGAGTCCATCGCCATCCGTGTCAGCGACGAGCGCATTCGTGCCTGTATCAGTCGCGCTCAAATAAGTGCTCGTGCCAGTCTCCACATTGTCATTCAAACCGTCCCCATCTGTATCGGCGAGACGTGGATGGGTGCGCTTCGTGTATTCAGCACCGTTGTTCAATCCATCGCCGTCCGCATCCAGCGAGGCATCATTCAATTCAGCTCTGAGCTGGTGGGCAAACTCCCAGGCGGTTGGCATTCCATCGCCATCCCCATCGACACTCATGTCCACGATCTGGATGGCATGTATGCCGCCGGAATGCCAGCCGTCAGTCAGCATTTTGACATTGAGCGTACTGCCGGTGACGGCACGGAAGTGGATGGCATTGCCACGCCAGGGCTTGGCGGAATCTGAGATCGTCGGGTCGATCAGATCTTGCTGCGGACGAGTGCTGGCGCTGACGAAATGCCGATCCGCGCCGGAGTTGTCATTCAGTCGAATCCGCGCATGGGCTCCGTCATAGGACGAGCCAGCATAGACCACCACATCGTAGGTCGCATAAGGGATCCTGGAGAGCGTCACACTCGCTGGAATCGCGGACGTCGCACTCAGGTAGCCATCCAGCAGACGGCCCGTGGATGTTTCACCATTACCACTGGCCCAGGCACCACCATCAGAAGTCCATGCCAGCGTGACCGGCACAGTGACTCCCGCACTGTTCACGATGCCATCCACCAGAGGGACATCGATGTCCGTCGTGCTTCCCGCGCCGTTCCGCCAGCCAGTCAGCGGCCAGGTGCAGTTCCAATTCCGCTGGGGAAACAAGCCCGTCACGGCCTGGGGCAAGAGGGTGTTGAGAGGATTTGCATCGGAAACAAATTTGATGCCAATGGCTGTCGCGAAACTTGGAGGCGTGCTCGCAGACGAAGCGGGAAGATAGGCCGTGCGCAGTTCCCAGGCATCTCCTGCGCCATCGCCATCAGTGTCAGCCAGATTCGGATTCGACAAGAGAGCCGCTTCATCGCCATCATTGATGGTGTCACCATCCGTATCCGTGAGTAGTGGGTTCGTGCCCGTCTCCAGGCCATCTTTGAGACCGTCATCATCGCTGTCCGCATCGCGCGGCTTGGTTTGGCGGGTATATTCCTGCGCGTTTGTCAGGCCATCCAAATCCGTGTCCTGAGCTGCATCTGCCAGGAGCGTATCATTGAGTCCATGATCCTGCTCCCACCAGCGCGGAAGGCCGTCAGCATCCGCATCCACAAGCGCCGTTGGGTCCAGTTCCAGCGTCAGCGCATCAAAACTCACCGCGCCGTTCGGGGATGAAAGCGGGATCGAGCGACTGATCTCCAGCACGTTTTCACCTGCCACGGGCGTGAAACTACCAGCGTTCACCTCGATCACCGCCGTGCCTTGTTTGGTGACTGTCCGCGTAGCCAGTAGAGTCGTGGTAGTCAGGTTAAGACCAGTGCGCCAGCGCACCTCAAAGGTGTGTGTGCCGTAGCCTTCCATGTATGCGCCCGTCGTCGGATGCCACCATCCACCCCAGCAGTGATGCAGATTCAGCCGCATCCGCGCGGTGCTCGTTACCTGCCCGGCGGTCAGATTGAAATGGATGCGCTTCGTCGTGGTCCAAGTGTCCAGTCCGTTCTCGAAGTTCGCCCAAGGCTCCGCCGCCGCCACCACGCCAATGGGTGAAGGATACGTCCCTGCGAAGTAGTAGTCATTATCCCTCGCCGTCGCACTGCCCGGAGCCGATGTCGGTCCGTTATCGTCACCAAATTCCTGAGGATCACCGTTCCAAGTTCCAAGCGACCAGACGGTGGTGAAGTCCGCCCAAGCGGTAGCTGTCAGGAAAACGCACCCGAACAGGAGCAAAAGGAAGCGATCAGGAGTGAGGCGCATAGAAAGGGCTATATCTCAATTTAACGGTCGAATGTATCTTGCGCAATGAGCGCCACACAAACCTTCAAACTCAATCAAACTTCCCAAGCCCGGCATCTGGATCAGCCTCAATGAAGCCAAGCTCGACGAAGAACTCGTCCATGGCCATGAGGGTTGCCTCGTACATTTCGAAGGAGAGATTGAAATTGAAGAAACCATGCCCCTGGCCTTCGAACTCGATGAAGCGGCACATGTTCTTCTTCTTGGCACTCTTGCGGGCAAACTCGTAGCTGCCAGCAAAGGGCACCACGCGGTCTCCCGTTCCGTGCATGATGAGCATGGGCGGCAGCCCCTTGTCGATGGCACGGATGAGGTTGGCCTCCTTGGCCATGCCTGGATCAGGAAAA